>NZ_CP038141.1:1057500-1365000 GCF_006542355.1 Swingsia samuiensis
AGCGTTCCGTAAGTCTGCGAAGGAGACGGGGTGACCCTCTCTGGAGATATCGGAAGTGCGAATGCTGACATGAGTAGCGACAAACAGTGCGAGAAACACTGTCGCCGAAAGTCCAAGGGTTCCTGCGCAAGGTTAATCCACGCAGGGTGAGCCGGCCCCTAAGGCGAGGGCGAAAGCCGTAGTCGATGGGAACTAGGTGAATATTCCTAGGCCTGCCAGAAGTGACGAATGGAAAATGTTGTCTGTCCTTAACGGATTGAACAGGCTTTTTGACCATTCCAGGAAAGAGCTCTGGCATATAGACCGTACCCGAAACCGACACAGGTGGACTGGTAGAGAATACCAAGGCGCTTGAGAGAACGATGCTGAAGGAACTAGGCAAATTGCTCGTGTAACTTCGGGATAAACGAGACCCATTGGTGGGCAACCATCAGTGGGTGGCACAGACCAGGGGGTAGCGACTGTTTAGTAAAAACACAGGGCTCTGCGAAATCGAGAGATGACGTATAGGGCCTGACGCCTGCCCGGTGCCGGAAGGTTAAGAGGAGATGTGCAAGCGTTGAATCGAAGCCCCGGTAAACGGCGGCCGTAACTATAACGGTCCTAAGGTAGCGAAATTCCTTGTCGGGTAAGTTCCGACCTGCACGAATGGCGTAACGACTTCCCCACTGTCTCCAGCATCGGCTCAGCGAAATTGAATTCCCCGTGAAGATGCGGGGTACCCGCGGTCAGACGGAAAGACCCTATGAACCTTTACTGCAACTTTGCAGTGGCATCAGGAAAATTCTGTGTAGGATAGGTGGGAGGCTTTGAAGCCGGGGCGCCAGCACCGGTGGAGCCATCCTTGAAATACCACCCTGAATTTTTCTGATGTCTAACCGAGACCAGTAAGCCTGGTCCGGGACCCTGCATGGTGGGCAGTTTGACTGGGGCGGTCGCCTCCCAAAGTGTAACGGAGGCGCGCGATGGTGGGCTCAGGCCGGTCGGAAACCGGCTGTTGAGTGCAATGGCATAAGCCCGCCTGACTGTGAGAGTGACAGCTCGATCAGAGACGAAAGTCGGCCATAGTGATCCGGTGGTCCCACGTGGACGGGCCATCGCTCAACGGATAAAAGGTACTCTAGGGATAACAGGCTGATCTCCCCCAAGAGTCCACATCGACGGGGAGGTTTGGCACCTCGATGTCGGCTCATCACATCCTGGGGCTGGAGCAGGTCCCAAGGGTTCGGCTGTTCGCCGATTAAAGTGGTACGTGAGCTGGGTTTAGAACGTCGTGAGACAGTTCGGTCCCTATCTGCCGTGGGTGTAAGAGACTTGAGAGGATTTGTCCCTAGTACGAGAGGACCGGGATGAACGCACCTCTGGTGCACCGGTTGTCGCGCCAGCGGCACAGCCGGGTAGCTAAGTGCGGACGGGATAACCGCTGAAAGCATCTAAGCGGGAAACCCACCTCAAAACGAGGTCTCATAGAGCCGTGATAGACCATCACGTTAATAGGCCGGGTGTGAAAGTGCAGCAATGCATGCAGCTAACCGGTCCTAATCGCTCATACCTCTCACATCAACACATGCACAGAAATCAGTCACACTCCTCATTCAATACACCAACCCAATCACCACCCTCTCATGATAGGGTGAGCTAGAAGACCTGGTGGCTTTGGCGAGGGATCTACACCCGATCCCATCCCGAACTCGGACGTGAAAACCCTCAGCGCCTATGATACTGCACCTTAAGGTGCGGAAAAGTCGGTCGCCGCCAGGTCCCCTAGCTTACCCTCAATCCTTACCAACATATCCACCAGCGCGGGGTGGAGCAGCCCGGTAGCTCGTCAGGCTCATAACCTGAAGGCCGCAGGTTCAAATCCTGCCCCCGCAACCATCTTAACGAATTTTCAGATAACACATCAACCGCACGACCTTTCCGGTCCGTTGCGGATTTTTGCGTTTGTGCCGCGTGCAATAATGCCACCAATTTACCCTCAAGCTCAACGCTATGTATCCGCCATCCCATGTGACAATGACACGATCAATCCAGGCTGCGGACTGCCCCCGTGGCCTCCAGACGAATACTCGGGGCGTTGAGCGATGGTCACCAAGGTCGATACCTTCGAAGCGTACACAGCGGCGAGGTTATCGGGGAGGGTTGGTATGTGTTGGGGCATGGTCCCATCATGGACCACCATTGTGAAGAGGGGGATGTGCGCGCTCTGGCGCGCTTTGGGTGTGCGTTTTGTTTTTGTAGCCATGTCAGGCACTCCGAGATGTTGGGGGAAGAACAGCTTGCGTTCTCTTCTCTTCGTCATCTGGGTACACCCCCCCAGGGGAGGGAAGTTGATTATGTAAGAAAAATGCAAACATTATGCTTTTCTTTTGCGCGTTCGTGGTAGGGGTGTGCCCTGTGGCCAGAGATCGTGTTCCCGTTCCTGTGCCTGCAACATGCGGGTTGCTGGGCCTGTTATAATGAATGGCGGCAATCCATGGTGCCGTGCGCCTAGAATAACGGCGTTGTGGCGCTTCCAGCAGATATAGCCTAACCGTGCTCCTGTTTTACCCAGACCCGTGGTGGCGGAGAGGCCACTATGGTTCAAGGAGTAAAGTGCCACGGCTCATGGCGTGTATTCGTCGGGATTGCGCGCGAAAATCGTAGATTTTCGCTGAAGTGCGCCCTCTCCCTTTTGGCCTTTCAGCTCCATGGTTGGGTGTGGTGAAAAAGATGGTGTGACAATGCCGCCTTGATGGCCACCAAGGAAATCATACAATGCTTTGACGCGGTGGAGATCACGCGCAAAATCGGGTAGGGGAATGTCCAGTTGACGGAGCATACGCCAGAGCGCGTTTTTCTGCTTGGCCCCATTGGGGAAGCCTGCGTCGTAGAAGGCGGCGAGATCAACAATATCGCCCGGTGTGAGGGTGAGCGCATCGTCTAAGCGGGGGACCGAATTGCGGTATTGTCAGAGTGTCGAAATATTGCGAAAATGAGGGATGCCGCAGAAGGCGGCAGCAGTGCCAGAATGACGAAAGCCTAACGCTATGCCGCGCGGACGCCCACACAAAAATCCTGAAGACGTTACCGTTAAGAAGCCTGCCGCGAAAGCGAAGGCAAAAGCGACGATGGCCAATTTGGGCTTTGAGGCACAGATGTTTCAGGCGGCGGACAAGCTGCGGAAAAATCTTGGGGCGTCTGATTACAAGCATGTCGTGCTTGGCTTGGTTTTTTTACGGTATATTTCCACCGCCTTTGAAGCCCGTCATGCTGCCCTGATGGCGGAGGATCCGATTGCGGCGGAAGATGCGGATGAATATCTGGCGGAGAATATTTTCTGGGTGCCGGTTGGGGCACGTTGGTCTCACTTGCAGGCGAATGCGCGTTCGGCCGGGATTGGCAAGATCATTGATGATGCGATGCTGGAGATCGAGAAGGCTAATCCTGAGCAACTGAAAGGGGTTTTGCCGAAGGATTATGCCCGTCCTTCGCTGGATAGTGTGATGCTGGGAGAGTTGATCGACCTGATTGCCAAGATCGGTATGGGGGGGAGTGACGATCAGGCGCTGGACGTGCTGGGCCGCGTGTATGAATACTTCCTTGGAGGTTTTGCGGGGGCAGAAGGCAAGCGCGGCGGAGAATTTTACACGCCCTCAAGCGTGGTGCGAACTCTTGTTTCGATGATCGAACCCTATAAGGGCCGTGTTTATGACCCGTGCTGTGGCTCTGGCGGGATGTTTGTTCAGTCTGAGCGCTTTGTGGAAGAACATGGCGGCAAGCTGGGTGATATTGCGATTTATGGGCAGGAGAGCAACCATACCACATGGCGCTTGGCAAAGATGAACCTTGCTGTGCGGGGCATTGGTGCGGATATTCGCTGGAACAATGAGGGTAGCTTCCTGCGCGATGAACTGCGGGATCTGCGCTTTGATTATATCCTTGCTAATCCGCCCTTTAACATTTCCGATTGGTGGAATGACGCGCTTGAGGAAGACCCGCGCTGGACGGATTACGGCAAGCCCCCGGCCAGCAATGCGAATTACGCCTGGTTGCAGCATATTTTATGGCATCTGGCCCCCCATGGGGTAGCGGGTGTGGTGCTGGCCAATGGCTCCATGTCCTCCAATCAAAACAACGAAGGCGAGATCCGTCGCCGCATGGTGGAAGCCGATGTGGTGGATTGTATGGTCGCACTGCCGGGGCAGTTGTTTTATTCCACGCAAATTCCGGCCTGTCTGTGGCTTTTGACCCGGAATAAAAAACCGAAAGACTGGCGTGACCGGTGCGGTGAGATGCTCTTTATTGACGCCCGTAAGCTTGGCTCCATGGTGGACCGTACTCGTCGGGAACTGACCGATGCGGATGTGGCAAAAATTGCGGCCATCTATCACGCATGGCGCGGCGAGAAAGGGGCGGAGGACTACGCGGATATTGCCGGGTTCTGCCGTTCTGTCTCGCTGGAGGAGGTCGCGCAGCATGGGTTTGTGTTGACGCCGGGGCGTTATGTGGGCGCAGAAGAACAAGAAGAAGACAGCGTGCCCTTTGCGGAGCGTTTTGCAGCGTTGGAGAAAACCTTGCAGGAGCAATTCCAGCAAGGGGAGGCTCTGAACGCGAAAATTAGCGCATCGTTAAAGCAGATTGTGGCGGAGGGCGCGGAATGACTTTGTATCTTACCCCCCTAGAGCGTGCGTTGGACCGTTTGATAGAAGGCTGGGCGCGCCATGCAGGGGAGCCGGATGATGAGCAGTTGCGCGATGGGCTGATTCAGCGTTTTGAATTTACCTATGAGCTTAGTCACAAGACCTTAAAGCGTTTTTGGGAGAGCATCGCGGCCTCCCCCGATGAATATGACCGCATGGGTTTTCCGGATTTAATCCGCTCCGCCAATGAAGCGGGTTTGCTCAAAAGCGCGTGGCCGCAATGGAGCGTGTTTCGGAAAATGCGGAACATGACCAGCCATACCTACAATGAATCCTCCGCAAAGCAGGTTGTGGCGACCATTCCAGACTTTATTGAGAAAGCCCGTTTTCTGTTGGCAGCGTTGAAAGAGCGGGCAGAGTGACGGGGCAGGTGGATATTACGCCGGAAGAACGGGCGATTGTGCAGCGTATTTTGCGTGACATTGTCCCAGACCGGGAGGTGCGCGTCTTTGGGTCCCGCGTGACGGGCAAGGCCAAGCCGTTCTCAGATTTGGATTTGGCGATTATGGGCGATGAGCCTTTGCCTTTAGCCGTGCGGGCACGGTTGGAGGAGGCGTTTTCTGAGGCTGACCTGCCGTGGAAGGTGGATGTGCTGGACTGGACGCAGGCCGATGCGCGGTTTCGGGGAATAATTTATAATTCAGGTACTATAATTTTATGACTAATTGGCAAGAGAGTACCCTCGAAAGCTGTATTGAGGTTTTGCTGGATTATAGAGGAAAAAGCCCACCTAAATCGCCAGTGGGAATTCCTGTTTTGTCGGCGAAAGTTGTAAAAACTACGGGACTGCAGCAGCCGATAGAACAAAAAATTCATGTTGATTATTATACGACATGGATGGTGCGAGGTTTACCTCGTGCTGGTGACGTTGTGATGACTACCGAAGGTCCGATGGGGGAAGTTATTCAGCTTAACGAAGAAACAGCTAAATATGCTTTGGGGCAGCGCATAGTTTGTTTGCGGGGGAAAGATGGCACTTTAGATAATACGTTTCTCCGTTATCTTTTATCTTCGCCATCGCAGCAGAAAATAATCGAGAGTTACTCGACTGGAACAACTGTCCCGGGGATTAGTCAAAAATCTTTACGGTCTATCCCCATTTTTTACCCATCATTTGAGAAACAAAAATGTATTGGGTCTCTGCTTTCCGCCCTTGACGATAAGATTGATCTGAACCGTCGGATGAATGAGACGCTGGAGGGGATGGCGCGGGCGTTGTTTAAGGACTGGTTCGTCGATTTCGGACCAACGCGCGCAAAAATGGCCGGGCAAAAGCCTTATCTCGCTCAGGACATCTGGGACATGTTCCCCAATCAACTCGATGACGACGGAAAGCCCGTTGGGTGGGTGGTGGTTTCTCTTAAAGACTTGGCTTCTTTATGCAAAGAAACCGTTAACCCTTCGGCTTTCCCAGACAAAAAATTTGAGCATTATAGTTTGCCAGCCTTCGACAATGGAAAAACTCCAGTGTGTGAGGTGGGAATATCCATAAAAAGTGGAAAGTTTATTGTAGCTCGCGGTTCTATTCTTCTATCAAAATTGAATCCTGAGATTCAGCGTGTCTGGCTAACAAGTATGCAAAAGCAAGAAAATACCAAGGTATGTTCAACCGAATTTTTGGTTCTATTACCGCACGCAGAATTATTGCGGTCTTTAGTTTATTGCATTTGTGTAAGTGAAAAATTTCAAGAACAGATAGTGTCTATGGTTACGGGTACCTCTAAGAGTCATCAAAGGGTTAAACCGAGTGAAGTTATATTATTGAACGTAAGCGTAGGTTCAAAGGCGATGTTTGAACAATTTTCTCAAATAACAGGAAGATTTTTTGAGAAAATTGAACAAAATTCGAATGAAATAAGCTCTCTTGCCCAAATGCGCGATCTTCTCCTCCCTAAGCTTATGTCCGGAGAAATACATATCAAGGATGCGGAGAAAATGGTGGGGGATATTTTATGATGTTTCAGCCTGTTTCTCCGTGCACTATTTGCCTGAAAGCCGCCTAACTCCATGAGCTTCCTCTCCGAAAACGACATCGAAAATTGGGCCTGCGAGATACTGTGTGAAACAGGATATGCACTGGCGGATGGCTCGGATATCTCGCCCGGTGGCGCGCACCCAGAGCGGGATTCACTGGCAGATGTTGTGTTGGAGGGGAGGCTAAAAGCCGCGATTGCACGGCTGAACCCGCATTTATCCGAAAGTGAGCAGGATGAAGGCTTGCGGGCCGTTTTGAGGGAGGACACACCGGACCATGTGGAGGAAAACCGCCGTCTGCATGGTTATCTGATTGACGGTGTGCCGGTCGATGTTGTGCGGGAGGATGGGACACAATCGGGCGACCGGGTGCGGTTGTTGGATTTTGACGATCCGTGGTCTAATGATTTTCTGGCGGTGCGGCAATTTGTGGTTGAAAAGCCTGATGTGAACCGCAGGCCGGATATTGTGCTGTTCATTAATGGTATGCCGCTGGGTGTGGTGGAATTAAAAAGCCCAAGCTCCGAACAGGCGACGTTGGAATCCGCGTGGAACCAGTTCCAGACCTATCGGCAGTATATTCCATCGCTGTTCCGCTTTAATGAAGCGCTGGTGATTGCGGATGGGACACAAGCGCGGGTTGGCTCCCTCACGGCGGATTATGACCGTTTCATGCCGTGGCGTACGGTGGATGGTGAGCAGGTTATTGCGAAAAACCACGAAGAGATGGAGACGGTTCTGCGCGGTGTGTTCGCGCCGGGGTGGTTTCTGCCGTTACTGCGTGATTTTGTGCTGTTTACGGAAAAGGACGGTTGCCCAGTTAAAATTTTAGCGGGGTATCACCAGTTCCACGCTGCTCGCCGTGCTGTGACGCAGACGGTCCGCGCGACTGGTGGCCTGACGGGGGAGGCTGGGGATAAGAAGGTCGGGGTTATTTGGCATACGCAGGGTTCCGGTAAGAGCCTGTTGATGACGTTTTATGCCGGGGTGATTGCGCGACACCCAGAAATGGGCAACCCGACGATTGTTGTGTTGACGGACCGTAACGATCTGGATGATCAGCTTTTCGCGACATTTTCCGGGGCGCAGGCGCTGTTGCGGCAAAAGCCGGAGCAGGCGGAAGATCGCGCGCAATTAAAGTCGTTATTGCGACGTGTATCAGGCGGTGTGATTTTTACGACGTTGCAGAAATTCCAGCCGGAAGAGGGCGCAACAGAACTCCCGCTTTTAACGGATCGACGCAATGTGGTCGTGATGGCGGATGAGGCGCATCGCAGCCAATATGGGCTGAAGGCGAAAGCTGACAATAAAACCGGTGCTGTGTCGTACGGTTTTGCAAAGCATTTGCGGGATGCGCTGCCCAATGCGTCGTTTATTGGCTTTACGGGTACGCCGGTTGAGACGGTGAATTCTAACACGCGCGCCATTTTTGGCGATTATATTGATGTGTATGACATCGCGCAGGCGGTGGAAGATGGCGCGACGGTCCCCATTTATTATGAGAGCCGTCTGGCACGGATCCAGCTTGATGAGGATATAGCGGGCGAGTTGGACGACGAGTTGGCGGAGATCGTCGACGGGCTTTCGGAAAATGAAGAGCACAAGTTAAGCCAGAAATACTCGCGGGTTGAGGCGCTGGTCGGAGCAGAGCCGCGTTTGCGGAGTGTGGCGGCGGATATTGTGTCTCATTTTGAGGCGCGTCTGACCGCGCTTGATGGCAAGGGCATGATTGTGTGCATGAGCCGTGCCATTTGCGTGGATTTATACAACGAGATTATCCGCTTACGCCCGGAATGGGGCGGTACAGAAGATCATGATGGTGTGATTAAGGTGGTGATGACGGGGAGTTCGTCTGATCCACAGGAATGGTTACCCCACATTGGGAAAAAGCCAAAGGATCGTCGGGAATTGCTGGCAAAGCGCATGAAGAATAATGCCGATCCGCTCAAATTGGTGATTGTGCGGGATATGTGGCTCACCGGGTTCGATGTGCCGTCCATGCACACTATGTATGTTGATAAGCCGATGCGCGGGCATGGGTTGATGCAGGCGATTGCGCGCGTCAATCGGGTGTTTAAGGGTAAGCCGGGCGGTTTGGTGGTGGATTATATCGGGCTGGCCCAGAATTTGCAGAAGGCGCTGGGACAGTACTCCGCCGGGGACCGGGATCAGGTCGGGATTGATGAGGACGAAGCGATCCGCATGATGCTGGAGCGCTATGAGATTGTGGAGGCGATGTTCAATCCGGGTCAGCCGGGAGGATTTGATTATCGCCCAGCCTTAGCGGAGGGGGCGACGCCGCAGAGAAAGTTGCAGGCTATGGCCGGTGCGTTGGATCATGTGCTGGGACAGCAACAACAGGACATGGTGAAAGCGAAATCCGATGAAGAGCGCAGGGCGGCTGAGCGTCGTTTTCCTGAAGCTGTAAAGGGCTTGTCGGTTGCTTATGCGCTGGCCTCGGCCAGTGATCAGGCGCAGCTATTGCGTGATGCGGTTGGGTTTTTCGAGGCTGTCCGCGCGGCGTTGATGAAGAAGGTGGCCGATGTGAAAGGTGGCCGGAGCGTGCAGGACCGGGAGCTAGCGGTTAAGCAGTTAATCAGTCGCGCTGTCATCTCGACGGATATTATCGATATTATGGAAGCCGCAGGGATTGGGCGGCCCGATATTTCGATTTTATCGGATGCGTTTTTGCATGAAGTGCGAGAGATGCCGCAGCGTAATTTGGCGATTGAAGCGCTAAAGAAGCTGTTAGAAGGGCAGATCCGCACGCGGGGTGCGTCTAATATGACGGAGGCTGAACGGTTCTCGGAGCGGTTGGAAAAAGCCGTAGCCCGGTATCATGCCAATGCTCTGACTTCGGCTGAGATGCTGGAGCAGTTGATTGCCATGGCAAAGGAGATGGCGGAGGCCCGTGATCGGGGCGAAGAGTTGGGTCTATCGCCAGAGGAAGTCGCGTTTTACGATGCGCTCTCACGCAATGAGAGTGCGAAAGAGGCGATGGAAGACCCCGCTTTGCGTACGCTTGCCGGTGCGCTTGTCGTCACGATCCGCAATAATGCCACGGTGGACTGGACCATCATGGCGCAGGCCCGCGCTAAAATGCGGAAAGAGGTCAAGCGCTTGCTCCGCAAGCACGGATACCCGCCTGATTTCTCAGAAGAGGCCATCCGCTATATTCTCAAACAGGCTGAAGAGTTCGCTCCCTCATGGGCTGCGAAGGCTTGATGGTTTGAAAACTGCGGTTTTTGTTGGGTTGGTGGGCCGGGGTTATGTGTTCGCTAAAGTTGGTATCCCACCCCCGCAACCACTTCCCCATCAAAATCTATAATCCCCACAGCCTCATTAGATTATAATTAAAACTAGAGAGACTGAAAAACGTTGCTTTGTTGCTAGCTGTTTTTACCTTTAAGGAACATACAAAAATATTTTTATAATAGCTTAGAATGAAATATTTTTGTATGTTCCTTGAAAATCCTGTTTTGGACTGTGTTTGATATATATATATAAAGGAAAGTTTCATGATGACGAATGATGATATTTCTGCTTGGGACGCAGTCCGAACTGAAGAAAATGAAGTTTCTACTCAAGAAAACAGAAAAAAAGAACTTATAAAGCTTTTGGATATTAACCCTCGAGCTAAAAGTGTTTACGACGCTAAAGGTTGTGAGACTGTTGAAGCTTGCTTTGAACTAGCTAATATCCTCCATACAGATGGGCAGGTGCTAGAAGCAGCATCTTTTTATGGAGAAGGATTTGATTTGCATGATAAAAATCCAGCTCATTATCCTTTAGCGCAGTCATTTCTTCAGACAAAATTGTTGTGTTTGATGAAAGCTGGACATTCTATTGAAGAAAAAGATCTGGATACTTTGAAATCGTTTTCTATACCATATTATAATTTTATTAAGGGGATACAGTTAGGTTGGCAGCAGAATAATGTTGATTTGGCTTTAGAAACTATAGGAAATGCATATGAGGAATTTCATACAGGGGAAGAGATTGATAATCTTTATTTAGAGTTGGCGTTAAAAAAATTTGGAAGTTCGTTATTTGGAGAGGTAAAAGGAACAAGCATAAAAAAAATACCTAACAACTTGTTCTTTTATTGGGATAAAAATCCCCCAGAAGAAATTCAGCAAAATATAGATTATCACCAAAGTATTGAGAGTTTGTCGGTTAAGGTTTTCGATAAAGAAGAAGCTGCTGAATGGCTATATGAAAATTATGGATTAGAAACTAGAGAGTTATTTTTGAGTGCTCGTCATCCTGCTGAAGCTGCTGATTTTTTAAGGGTGCATGTAATTAATCTTCTTGGTGGGTGGTGGCTGGATGCAGATATCAGGTTATCTCAGGAAGGTATTAAATTTATTGATAGTGTAAACTCAGAGGGGGTATATTTTTTAACAAGAAAATTTGTTGTTCATAATGATTTTTTTGGCTCTGCAGAGAATAATCCAATACTTAACGATTGCTTGCTAAGTTTGTATAGGAATAGTTATCTCCATAAGGGTCTATTTATTGCGTATAAAACCGGTCCAGGTGTTTTTAATCGTGCATTCAATCGTTTGATTCATCGGAGAGATGAGGGATTGTCTATGGAAAATAAAATAGAGATTTATAGCCAAGATGATTTCAATCAGTACATTGAAGAGTTTCATACGCCTTACAAACATATTTTACCGTCATGGTATACGGCTTAATAAAAAGTACTTTTGGAAGGTAGGCGATCGTGCAAAAAAAAATTCTTATTGCGTTCAGGACGCATTATTGGAATGAAGTTACTGACTTTTTAGCTCGTAAATTATATGCAGCCACCCTGAATTTTGATTTTGTCGTTATGGCTGATGAGACTAACGGTATTATTGATACAAAGCACTTTGAAAAAGTTTCACATACATCTGATATGTTTAGCGCAATAGAACTGCCTCATTGGCCTGCTTCGTATAATAATTTGCATTATAATGGAGATTACGTTTTATATGATTTAAGAAAAAAGAAGCCTGGTTATGATTTTTATGTGCTAGTAGAAAATGATGCGATAATTAATTTTGACATTGAAGGTCTATTAGTTACTTCTTTAGAACAAAACATTGATTTTATAGCGAAAGTAGATGAAGTTAATAGCTCCCTTCATGCGCCTTATCATGAAAAATCAAAACGATGGTTTAAAAATACAGGGCGATCTTTTTTTCCATTTGTTGCAGTTTCAAGTAACTTTGTTGATGAGTTATACGCTAAGAGGCTTATGATAAGTAAGGCCATTTCAAATGAAAATGAGTGGCCATATTGTGAAAGTTTTGTAGCTTCATGTGCTCTATCGACTGAAGGTATAAAAATTATTAATTTAGATGATATAATTGATACATCTGATTATCAATTTATGAATCATAAATATGTGTTTGATACAAAATATTATAGGAGAAATTCTATATGCCATCCTGTTGTGGGGAAAGAGTTTTTAGAAAAGAATTTAATTGTTAATCATATAACTGCATTATTTGATAAAAAAACCAGCTTATACAGTGGTGTAAAAGCGATGGCTCAAGAAGGTGATTTTTCCTTTGTTGAGAAGTTGGAAAATATAATAAAAGAAAAGGATATTAGTCTCTTAGAGCGTTTTAAGGATTTTGCTTTTTCGGAAAAATGGATTGAGCATATTCCGGCAATTAATTTGGCCTTGGGAAAACCTGCCACCCAATCATCGGTGTCACATTATTCGACGCATCAATCTGTAGAGAAAGATGCGGCTCTTTTAGTTGATGGGCGGATTATTCCTGAGACTAAATCTCATACTGCTAAAGAAAAAAATCCTTGGGTTCAAATAGATTTGGAGTTACTCGCGGAAATAAGATTTGTAGTAATTTATGTGAGACCTGTTAATTTCCATATTTTCAATGACTTTTTTATATCTTTTTCTGAAAATGGATTTGATTGGGAAGTTAAATATATGAAAACAGATGGGGTTTTCAAGGATTCTAGTGATTTAAAACCGATTGCGATTAAATTTAAGAGAGGAAACTTTGCGCGTTTTGTTCGAGTAACATTAGATGATTATGAGGCTTTGGCGTTAAATCAGATAGAGGTGTATAGCTATTAAAAGCAGATTATTTCTAAAGGGATTTTGGGATGCGTTATCTTATAACAGGCGGGGCAGGGTTTGTCGGTAGCCATGTTGTTCTTGCCTTACTTGATGCTGGTCATGATGTAGTAGTGCTTGATAATTTGAGTACTGGCCATCGTAAGGCAGTTCCCTTAGGTGTTCCTTTTCATCACGTTGATCTTCTCGATTACGAAGCAACTTCTGCCGTTGTTGCGCAAGGACCTTGGGACGGGGTTCTTCATTTTGCGGCTCTTTCCCTTGTCGGGGAGAGCATGCGGGATCCATTTTATTATTTACGTCAAAATTATCTTACAGCGTTAAACCTTGTTCAGTCTTGTGTCGCGCATGGAGTGAAAAAGATCGTTTTTTCTTCCACGGCTGCTCTGTTTGGAGGTGACGAGCGTTTAGATCCTATTCCTGAAACTGCGATTGTTCAGCCCGGCTCCCCTTATGGGGAGAGTAAGTTCATGATCGAACGAGTACTTCACTGGGCGGATTCAATATATGGTTTACGAAGTGCTTGCTTGCGTTACTTTAATGCTGCGGGAGCAGATCCATTCGGTCGAGCAGGAGAAGATCATCGCCCAGAAACACATTTAATCCCGCTTACGATTGATGCTGCTTTAGGGCGACGTCCAAAACTTAAGCTTTTTGGCATAGATTATCCGACAAAGGATGGATCATGTATCCGTGATTATATTCACGTTACGGATTTGGCTGAGGCGCATGTTAAGGCATTAGCGCAAATAGATGATAGAAGTGTCGTATATAATATTGGAAACGGGCATGGGTATTCCAATCTTGAGGTGATTCAAAGCGTTGAGCGTGTAACCGGTCGAAAAGTCCCGTGGGAGGTAGGACCTAGGCGTGAAGGGGATCCTTCTTTGCTGGTTGCTGATTCAACTACTCTTCGACAGGAGACTGGGTGGACACCACTTTTTGGAGATTTGGATCGTATTGTGGAAACAGCATTTCTGTGGCGTGAAAAAAATCCAAATGGATATGAGTGATAGTTATACTTCTTTAGCTTATGGAATAGAGTAATGAGATTTTGCATTGTTGGAGCGGGATTTAGTGGTGCAGTTATTGCGCGGCATCTTTCTGAGCAAGGATATAAGGTTCTTTTGTTAGATGAGCGTTCGCATATTGCTGGAAACTGCCATACTGAACGAGATGAAAAAACAGGAGTCATGGTCCATTGTTATGGACCTCATATTTTTCATACAGCAGACCAACGTGTATGGGATTATGTACAGAGGTTCGGAAAATTTCGTCCTTACACGAATAGGGTAAAAGCCATTTCTCAGGGGCGATTATATACTCTTCCTGTTAATCTTCTAACAATTAATCAGTTTTTTAATAAAACTATGTCTCCATTAGAAGCACGAGCTTTTATTGAAGAAAAGGCAGATAAGTCAATTCAAGAACCAAAAAATTTTGAAGAGCAGGCCCTTTCGATGATAGGGCATGAATTATATGAAGCCTTTTTCCATGGCTATACAAAAAAACAGTGGGGGTTAGAGCCTAAAGAGTTGCCTGCAGCTATTCTTAAGAGGTTACCTTTACGTTTTAATTACGATGATAATTATTTCAATCATCCATATCAAGGGATGCCTGAAAATGGATATTCTGAAATTGTTAAAAATATTTTGAACTCAAACAATATTGAAATTCGATTAAACACAAAATTTGAAGATGTTGAAGAAGAGTTTCAACATGTCTTTTATACAGGACCGATAGATCGTTATTTTGATTTTTCTCTTGGAAGATTAGGTTACCGCACATTAGATTTTGAGCGTATTGAGACTGTTGGGGATTATCAGGGAGCTGCTGTGATCAACTATTGTGACCAGCAGGTGCCCTTCACTCGTATTTCAGAGCACAAGCATTTTGCTCCTTGGGAAGCAGATTCTTTAGAAAAAACAGTCGCTTTTAGAGAATATAGTCGCTTGGCAGAACCTAAGGATATCCCTTATTATCCAATTCGTTTGGTTGATGAAAAAACGATGTTAGATAATTATATTTCTTTAGCAAAAAATACATCCGGTGTATCTTTTTTAGGACGTCTGGGGACGTACCGTTACTTAGATATGGATATAACTATTTCTGAGGCATTAAAGGCTTGTGATCAATTAGATGATCTTCTGTCCAAGAAGCTTAAGATACCGACTTTTTTTATCGATCCAAGTTAGCGTAAAAGTAAGCTTTTGGTAATTTGATATTGAGTTGTTTTATGTTTTTTAATGGTAAGAAGGCCGCATCAAGTTAGGAAATATGACCCAAAAGCTTTAATGACAACGTGGAATAATGATTGTATATTTGTTCAATGGATGATTTAATTAATTATAAACAAACTCCTAAAGCTGTTGCACAAAATAAGGGGGAGTGGCCCTCCCCCAAGTATAAATATAGTATCGTGACGACGGCTCGTTGGGAAACGGCTTATATTAAAGAGTGGATAGCTTATCATTTATCTATAGGCTTTGAGCATTTTTATATTTATTGCAATGATGATGATCCTAGCGAATTATATAGAGAACTTTCTCCGTTAATAATTGAAAAAAATTCAAAAATTACCTTTTTGCATTATGGCATTAAAGGCGCTCAATACCAAATGTTTTTGCATTATTTGTATAATTACTCTCATGAGACGAAGTGGTATATATTTTTAGACGTAGATGAGTTTATTTGCTTAAAAGGTGTGAATAATATTCGAAAATTTGTTGAACACCATGTCAAAAAATATAATGATTTTGACGCGTTGTATTTTAATTGGTCATTATATGGCACGAGTGGGTTTAAAAAACGTCCCAAAGGAGATGTTCTTAATAATTACACTCATCGAGAGGAAGGGCTGTCTCCACTCACGAAAATTCTGACAAAAGCAAGAGCATTCTCCTATCGTGAGTTTTTCTTAAAGCCTCATGAGGCTATTCATCATAATATAATGAATGTTTCTCCTGATATGCGTGGTATTAATGTATTGGGTGCAGATATGAGAAATTATTATGATGATTTCCCCAATAGAATATGGGCATATTTGAAAGATGGTGATAATATGCAGCAGATTTTAGATGTGGGCTATATTGCTCATTTTAATGTAAAGTCAGAGCAAGATTTTGAATTGCGATATAATCGAGGGGTTGCAGGGAATTTCATTCAGCAAAAGCAATGGATCTCTATGAACCAGTTAGAAAGAAACATTTTTTTGACGTTAACCAACAAAGTAGAAGATCGATATCTTTCTGATTATTGGACGGCCCTCTCAAATAGTCACAAAAAATGTGTATTCCCTTTACCTAAATGGCCATTAATTTCTGATTATGGTTCAGTTACACAATCCTCAACGGTTTTTCCTATATCTGTAGAAGAAGATGCAGAGCAGGTTTTTTCAGGAAATATTGGTAATTATCCGGCTAACCATACGAAGCAGGAAAATGATCCTTGGTGGCAGGTGGATTTAGAAAACCGTCATATAATTCATCAGGTTCGCGTTTTTAATCGGCTTGATGATGTTGTAGAGCGGATTGCTAATCTTGCGTTCTTCTCTTCAGATGATGGTGAAACATGGACTGAGTTTTATAGTAAACGAGATGGTATTCCTTTTGGCGGCGCAGACGGAACGCCTCTTATTTGGACAAGTGACGAAGGAATACCTTTGCGGTTTCTTAAAATTGTAGTTCTTGGGAATGATACATATCTTCATTTCACTCAAATACAGATCTACGGGAATAGAGTGGCGTAATGAATGCTTTTATACTCGGTGTTTTTCCTTATTGAATAAAATATTCAATATTTTCTGTTGCTTATTTCCATTCTTGTAGAGTAACTCTCTCCCAATTATTGATTTGGATGAAAGTTATTCGAAAGATGAAAAGCCGCTATTTTGCCTTGACTGCTTTTACGGCGTTATGTGCATTTGCACCTTTTTATTCTGCCGTGGCACAACGGCAAATACCGGCTTCTTCTGAACAAACAACATTAGGCTTTGTTCGTCTGACCCTTAATACAGGGGGAGAACGACCTGAAGCATGCCTAAGGTTTGACCAAACGCTCGATAGTACAGCCGTCACACATTACGCAGACCACGTGACGGTGACACCACAAGTGCATCCAGCCCTTCGAGTGGAAGATCATGATTTATGTATCGGTGGCCTTGCATGGGGAACACGCTATCGGATAGCGGTTTCTCCCGGAATGGCGGATGCTCACGGAAATCGTCTTTCCGCACCCGTTTCAGTCTCCGTGATGACAGGAGATCGCAAAGCACAAATCGCGATGGGAGGAGCTGGTTATATCCTTCCCAAGCGGACAGCCTCTGGCATTGATATTCAGACGGTTAACATGGATCGTGTGCGTGTTGCCGTTTGGCGTATGTCACAACCTTCCATAGAGCATTTAATAAAGAATGATGATATTGATCTGGCGGCCTCTTCAGTAACACGCTCTCAACTTGACGAGTTACGACAAACACAACTGACAAAAGTTTGGTCCGGTACGCTGGATGTGGATAATGTAAAGAACATAATGTCCACAAAGTCTTTTCCTCTGGCAGGTGTCGTTCAAGGGCAAAAGGCGGGTATTTATCTTGTAACAGCTGAAGATGCTGCAACTCCAAAAGATAGAAGCTTTATGGCGGACGCGTCGTCTGAAGCACTATCTGAAGCGGATATTGAAAAGGAGATTGCCGCACATTGGGTTAAAGTATCCGATATGGGGCTCTCGGCTATACGCGGAAGTGATGGTTTGCACGTTTTTGCACGTTCGCTTGCCACAGCAGAGCCGATGGTGGGAATAAAGATTTCCCTGACGTCGCGAGGATCGGATGAGCTTGGAACGGTCACAACAGATGATGCAGGACAGGCGGTTTTTGCATCGGGCCTCATGAATGGGAAAGAAGCTGAAACCCCCAGTTTAATTCTTGCGACTGCTCCTGATGGAGATACTGCAACGATACGCGTGGATGGATCATGGTTTGATTTATCGGATCGTGGAGTCGATGGTCACGAAACTTCCAAGGCTCAGCAAGCGGTTTTGGTAACAGATCGTGGCATATATCGCCCAGGAGAGACCGTAAATATCACCGCGTTGTTGCGGGATCATAAGGGTGAGGCTATTTCCTCACAACCGCTCATTCTTGCTCTTTCTCGACCTGATGGAGTTGAGGTGCGTCGGGTGGTGCTCCCCGCGCAAGCCAGTGGAGGCTTTGTAACGACAGAGCAACTGACCAGCAGTGCTCCTCACGGTCGGTGGACGATCAGTGCTTATTCTGATCCGACCTTGCCTCCGATTGGAACGACAGAGATTTCAGTTCAAGATTTTGTTCCTCAAACGCTTGGGGTAAAATTAACGTCTACAGCAAAGGCTTTTCCTACGTCCGGAGCATTGGATGTTGTATTGGATGGGCAATATCTTTATGGCGCACCTGCTGCCGGATTACACGGAGATGGCCGGGTAAAAATCTCTCTTGATGATGCGCCAATTGCTGGGTTTGATGATTATAGTTTTGGTTTGAATACAGAACATGTATCGGGAGACGAGCAAAAGCTTTCCGTTCCAGATGCCGATGCACAAGGACGTTCGGTAATCGCCGTTCATCCTGACATCCCTCAGGGTTTGAGCCTCCCTTTGAAGGCGACGATTACGGCATCTATGCAAGACCCGGCTGGCCGAAGTGTTGCTCAAACCCTCACCATGCCGTTAACGCGTACACGTCCGCTGATCGGCCTTAAGGTTAAAGACAGCGGCGGAGGGGATGATCAGCAAGCTGTATCTGTTCCAATGGATGTTGTTACATTTGGACCAGATAATAAGCCGCAAGCATTGCATAATTTAGCTTGGTCAATTGTACGCGAAAATGAAGTGTATGATTGGATCCATGATGATGGTCGGTGGTCTTTTCGCGAGCATGTGATTGATGAACCGGTTCAGCATGGTGCAACCGATACAGGAAGTGATGGTCGTGCTCATTTTGCTCCTGCGTTGGTCCCCGCACGGTATCGTTTGATTGTATCAGACCCTGCAACAGGAAGTGCATCTTCTCGTGAGTTTTATGTTGGTTGGTGGTCTGCGGGGGATGATAAACCCAATGCTCCAGACCGCTTGGTGGTCACACCGAAAGACAAAACCCTTGCGGCAGATGGAACAACGACCGTTCATATCGATGCGCCTTTTGCAGGACAGGCGCAGATCGTTATGGCGACGGATCGTGTAGAGTCGGTTCGTAACATTAATGTGCCCAAAGGTGGGGTCGATGTGCCGGTGACCGCCAGTGCAGACTGGGCCGGTGGAGCGTATATGTTGGTGACGCTGTATCGGTCGCTTCAAACGCCGGCACGTGCGCACGAGCCAACACGAGCGGTTGGTGTGGCCTATATTGGGTTGGATCAATCCGCTCATCGCTTAGGGGTATCAATTGATGCGCCAAAAGAAAGTCGTCCCCAAGGGAAGATGGTTGTTCCTGTCACGATTACGGGAGGGAAGTCTGGCCCAGTCCATGTAACGTTAGCGGCGGTTGATAAAGGTATACTCGGGCTGACGGCTTGGAAACAACCTGATGTTTTTGATCTGATTTATGGACGGCGTGAGCTGGGAGTGGATGTAACGGATACATACGCTCACCTTCTCTCTCCGACTGGAACGGCAGGAACTATTCATGAAGGGGGTGATGTTGGCAGTGGAGAAGAGGGGGATACCGCCTCACTTGCCGTGACCTCAACACACATTGTGTCATTATTCTCCGGCGATGTGACACCTGATGCGAATGGCCATGCTCAAGTTGCGCTTAATGTACCAGACTTTGAAGGAACATTGGGTTTGATGGGCACCGCCTGGAGGGATGATGCTGTTGGAACAGGGCAGGCAGAAACGATTGTTCGTGATCCTGTCTTTGCTGATCTGACCTTGCCGCGTTTTATGGCCCCTGGAGATACGGCAACCAGTCTTGTTTCTTTGGTAAATACAGATGGAGAAGCAGGACATTACACGGTGAGTTTGACCGTAGATGGGCCGCTTACGCTTCCACAAACACATGATTTTGCATCTGATTTGGCTAAAGGGGAGCGCAAAAGCTTCTCTACAGTGTTAACAGCTCATGAGGCTGGGATTGCTCATCTTCATCTGGCTTTACACGATAAGAATGGAAAAACAGTTCTAACCCGTTCGTGGGATATTCAGATACGTTCTGGCCATATGCCATTAACGACTTCTGTTATGCATAAGCAGGCATCTGGTGAGAGCTATACCGTTGACCCAGCACTTTTAGATTCTTTTGAACCCGGTGCTGCGTTAACGTTGAGTTACTCGGGTGTTGGTGGAATTGATACCGTTGGGTTGCTCCAATCTTTAGAAAGTTTCTCTTGGGGCTCTTCAGAAAGCCTTGCTTCGGCAGCTCGGCCTTTACTTTTGTTCAAAGGGCATAAGCAACTCGGTTTAGAGACCATTCCCGGTGGGCCAGATAAACGTGTTCAAGATGCGATTGCGGCCTTGTTGGACCGTGAGGATGAAGGCGGCCGAATTGGGGATTGGCGTTTAAATGACGGTGGCACATTACCGTGGACACAAATCTATCTGGTTGATTTTCTTTCACGCGCTAAGGCTGCGGGGTATGCGGTGCCTGATGCAGCACTTGGCCATGCGTTAGACTGGTTGGAAACGGAGCAGGGCCAAGGGAATGGATCGGACGAAAGCTCCAGCTCTGGTGATATAGCTGTAACGCCTGAAAGCAAGGCATACGCACTTTATGTGTTAGCGCGTGCAGGGCGTCTGAATACGCCTGCCTTGCGGGCGTTATACGATAACGTCAATACCGAAGGCGGTAGTGGTACCCGTACGCTCTTCTGGGGAGATGGGCCTGCCAGTGATAAAACGCGAGCAGATGCGTTAGCGCTTGGTCATCTGGCGGGAGGCTTGGCTCTGGCTGGCCAACATAAACAAAGCGACGATACGTTTGGCATGGCGGTCGATGCTCTTGGCCCTACGCGTGTTGGTCGGCCTGGATTGCTTGACTTTGAGTATTGGACGTATGTGCGTGATCTGGCAGGCCTTACCCCTCTCGCAGCTGAATCTGGCAATCACGGATTAGCACAGAAGTTGGCGGATCGTTTTTCGGGTTTGACTCTTGGCCCTGCAGAATTGTCGGATGAGAGCAAGATGGATCTGCTTGAAACGGTGGCGGCTATGAACCAGAATGTTTCAGGTGTAGGGATTTCTGTGAATGGGCATGCACAGCCCCAGCCTCTGCAATTGCCTTTCTCTGTAACGCCTAAAACATCAGAGCTGAAAGGCTTTACGGTTTCCAATTCGGGCTCGATCCCTTTGTGGCTTGCTGTGACGGTTACAGGCTCTCCTAAAGATGTTTCCAAGCCAATCACACAAGGGTTTAACATGAATGTATCCACACGTGGGATGCATGGTGAACCCGTGGATGTCACAAAATTACGCCAGAATGATCGTTTTATCGTTGTGATTGAAGGGAATGTAACAGATCACGATCAGCACCATTGTGTGCTTGTGGATATGTTACCTGCTGGATGGGAAATTGAAGGGCTTGCTCAAGGAAAGAAACTTGAAGATGATCCTGAAAATCAGATTGGTGCAAAAGACGACACAGACACCAAGAATGAAGGGTATGACTTCTTGGGGGTAACGAGCGATACCCGCTTTGCTTCGATACAGGATGATCGTTTTGTTGCCGCGTTTGATTTATCTCCTAATGGGGATGCAAACAGCAACATGGAAGATATTGGAAGGTCGAGCTTCCGTGTCGCTTATATTGTTCGGGCTGTTACGCCGGGCACGTTCTTGCGCCCAGAAACGGTCGTGAAAGATCAGTACCGCCCAACCATGACTGCGCGTTCAGCGGCAGGTGTTACGACGATTACCGCACGATGATCCTGCATATCCGGGGGAAGAGGCGTGTATTCTTTGGAATACGCGCTTTTGTCCTTGGGGGGGTATGTATAGGAGGGATAGCTTTTGTAGCGGATCGTGTATTCCCTCCTGATTTAAGCCGTGCGCAGGCTTATGCACTGATCCTTCATGATCAGGATGGTCATTCTTTGGATGCGCGGGTCAGTGCGGATGGGTATTGGCGTTTACCCATAAAGCCAATGGATATTGATCCGGTATATCAGAAACTACTTTTAAAAACGGAAGACCGTCGTTTCTGGTGGCATCCAGGGGTCGATCCATTTGCAGTAATGCGCGCCGCAGGCCAATTGGTGATTCGAGGGCATATTGTCTCGGGTGGGTCTACTCTGGCTATGCAAACAGCACGGCTTTTAACACCACATCGGCATAGTTGGCGTGGCAAGATTGAGGATGCTTTGCGGGCGATTCAGCTTGTCTGGCGGTATGGTCATAGAGGTGTTTTGAACTTGTATGTCACACTTGCACCAGAAGGAGGGTCAATAGAAGGCGTTCGTATGGGCTCATTACATTGGTTTGGGCACGAACCGAAATATCTTTCACCTTCTGAGGCAGCATTACTGGTTGCTCTTCCGCGGCGTCCAACTGCTTTACGCCCTGATCGTCACCCCAAGGCAGCTTTGAGCGCAATGAAGCCGATTATGGCGCATATTCATATGCTGCCCCCTGAATCACTTCCTTTACGATTAGATAAAGGACGTACATGTCATGATGCTCCCTCATTACTTGCGCATGAATGGCACATGAAGGTGCGTGGGGTTGTGCGGACAACCCTTGATCGGGAGCAGCAGGAAACAGTGCTGCGCATCTTACACATGAGTAACCCACCGCGGCGTGGTGGGTGGGCTGCATTGGTTGTTCGTCGTAATGGAACGGTAGCGGCATGGGTCGGTAATGCGGGGAATGAGTGCCCTGGCTGTGCTGCTGATATGGTACTGGCTTGGCGTTCTCCTGGCTCTACGCTGAAGCCTTTTATTTATGGATTAGCCTTTCAGCAGGGGCTTCTTTCTTCTGAGACGTTAATGCAGGATAAAGTTGCTCGTTTTTCAAGTTATACACCCCGGAATTATGATCGTGTTTTCCATGGGGCGACAACGGTACGGACAGCGTTACAACAATCCTATAATTTACCGGCTGTGCGCGCTTTGGATCTTATTGGAGCACGTTATTTCACCCAGACTTTATTGGATAGCGGAATAGATATTCGTCTGCCGCGTGGTGCATCGCCCAATCTCGCCATTGCGCTGGGCGGGGCCGGGGTCAGAATGTTAGATCTAGGGCAGTTATATAATGCTTTGGCTCGTGATGGCTTGAGTGCTCCTTTAAAAGTGGTTCGGTCGGAAGAGCAGAAGGAACAATCGGTTCGCTTGTTCAGTCGAGAGGTGGCGCAGCAGATTCTTTCTATTTTACGTGGGACACCGCTACCGACAGGGATGTTGAATAGTCCCGATCGAAGCTTGGCGTTTAAAACTGGCACATCATACGGTCAACGTGATGCGTGGGCCGCTGGAGTGCGGCATGGATGGACGGTTGTTGTATGGGGGGGGCGGCCAGATGGTGCGCCAAGCCCAGGTATTACGGGGCTGAGAGTAGCGGCTCCGGTAATGGCACAAATTATGGATACTTTGCCAAATGGCCCCCATACACTTGAGCCATTTACGCGGGCTTCCGGGCGGATTGCACCTTCGCTTGCTGCGTTACCAGAAAAATCAGGCCCACATCTTGTTTCCCCGCCAGATGGAGCGACAGTTGAAAGCTTTTCTGATGATGGCACGGCTACACCGATTGGGTTTGAAGCAACGGGTGGGACTGCCCCTTACCGATGGATTGTGAATGGGCATGTGTTGAATATACCCACAGGGGGAACCCCTTCTTGGGTACCAGATGGCCCCGGCTTTGTGCATATAACGGTTATAGACGCAGAGGGACGTAGTGCATCCGCAACTGTTCGGGTGCGGTAGGCAATTTTGGACGATAAGCTACTTGGGCGCCCAACTATACCATAGTATTTTTATTTTCTGGAAGATGGTGAACCGGGTGGGATTCGAACCCACGACCATTCGATTAAAAGTCGAATGCTCTACCGACTGAGCTACCGGTTCACTATGGCGCGATGGCTACCTTACATTGGGATGATCGTCAACAGGTAAGAGGCGAAAAAGTCATTATTTGTGGATATTTTTTAGAAAAACATATTGATATGTTATAACATAACTATAATATAGCGCAATGCAAACATCTGCTTCCGATAAGAAACCGATATCTTCAGAGCATAATGATCAGACCCTTCGGCATGAAATCTGGCGTCGATATACAGGGAATGAATGGGATGCGTTCGATGCTCTTCCGGCCTCAATTAAACAGCGTGTGAATGATCATGCTTATAATGCGTGGTCAGTGAATGTGCTGATGCTATGGAAGCACTACAAAAGAATCTACGGACGTACCGTGCGCGCTGAGAAAGCGTTAATTCGTTATTTGGATTATTGTGAGCGCCTTGAGCGCAAAGCGTTTGCGGAGCATTACTATCAAGCGTGTGGAGATGCTTATCCGCATGATGCAGCACAGGCGACAGTGCTGCGCACATTTAAAAAGAAGTAAAGGCTCTCTGAACAAAACATGCCCAGAGAGCTGTATTTTAAGCTTCTACGTAAGCTTTAACGATGTGATCAGGATCTTGAACCATTCCAGAGGAACCAGAGCCACGTTTGATTTTATCAACGTGTTCCATGCCTTCGATCACTTTACCAGCAATGGTGTACTGACCGTTGAGGGAAGGGACATTCTCAAACATGATGAAGAACTGACTGTTGGCTGTATGGGGCGCCATGGTGCGTGCCATGCCGAGTGTGCCACGTTCAAATTTAGCTTTGTCGGTGAACTCGGCTTTCAGGTCGGGGTAGTTGCTTCCGCCTGTACCTGTGCCTGTTGGGTCTCCACCTTGAGCCATGAACCCTTCAATAACACGATGGAACTTTACACCGTCATAGAAGCCTTCAGAAGCAAGAAGCTTTAAACGCTCAACAGCAAGGGGAGCCAAGTCAGGGCGGAGTTCTATAATTACTTTATGGCCGTCTTTTAATTCAAAAACGAGCTTATTGCCTTCAGGAACTGTAGTATTAGACATTCTTATAACCTTCCAAAAATATAGGACGCTCTCTATGTCGTCCTTTGAGGTAGTTTCGACAAGACGAAATTAGTAACATCTTTGCTGGCAAAGGGAGAAATATCACCTCCTAAGCGTGCTATTTCTTTAACAATGCGGCTAGATGTTGCATGGTGGCCGTCGGATGATAGGAGGAATATGGTTTCTATTTCAGGAGCCATACGCCGTAAAACACCGGAGATCTGGCTTTCAAAATCAAAATCTCCAGCGGAGCGAATGCCTCGCACAACCGTTCCAGCGCCTACTTTACGAACAGCATCCACTAAAAGTGCTTCAAACCCCATAACCTTGATACGATCTGCGTAGCGTAAGTGCTTTATTTCTTGCCTCATGAGGGTAAGACGCTCGTCTAATGTCAGAAGTGGGTTTTTACCTTCATTGACGGCAATACCAATATAGAGCTGCTCAAAAAGCGCAGACGCTCTGTTGATAATATCCAAGTGACCAAAAGTTACCGGGTCAAACGTGCCGGGATAAAACCCGACACGATGATTGAGATTGTTCTTAGGTGTTGGACTGTTCATGACCGGATGTATCGGCTGGAGATGAGGGGGTATTGCTTACAGCTTCTTCAGATGAAGGGTTTTCATCAAGAGCGTCCCCTTCTTCTCCTTCATCTTCCATGACAGGGAAAACAGAAATGGCTGTTTCTTTATCATTGAGGCGGAAGAGTGTGACACCACTGGCTTGACGAGACATGACTCGGATTTGCGCTACAGGAAGGCGGATTAACCGCCCTGTGTCTGTAATGAGCATTACATCTGTTCCAGGAAGTGTTGGGAGGGTGCCAATCACTTCCTTTCCACGGCGGTTTGCGGAGAAGGTCATGTTGGTGATCCCTTTTCCGCCACGTCCGGAAACGCGATAGTCATAAGCGGAAGAGCGTCGACCAAAGCCACCATCTGTCACAGTTAGGAGGATCTCTTCTTGTGCTTCAAGTTCCTCGAAGCGTTCTTGTGTAAGATCCCCGACGAACTCAAGATTTTCTTCGCCATCTTCATCATCAGAAGGAAGGTTCTCTTCCTCGTTAACCGTTTCGTCCGAAGCATCTTGAGCGGCAAGAGCTGCATTCTCTGCACGGCGTTTTGCATTTGCCATGCGTAGATAAGCGGCTCTTTCTTCGACCGTCGCTTCAACGTGGTTGAGGATACACAATGAAATGACCGCATCGCCCGGTGCTAAGCGAATGCCTCGGACACCAGAACTGCCACGGCCTGCAAAGACGCGTAGAATATCATCCGTAATTTGGAAACGGACGCAACGCGCATTCTTGGTGGCCAAGAAAACATCCTGCCCAGCCTGACAGGTGGCAACGCCGATGAGGGAATCCCCCTCATCCAGCTTCATGGCAATTAATCCTGAAGCACGAATATTTTTGAAGTCATTGAGGCGGTTACGCCGCACATGTCCGCTGGCGGTTGCAAAGACGAGGTGTAGATCTTCCCACAAGTCTTCGTCCTGAGGCAATGGAAGAACGGCTGTAATGGAGTCAGACCCGAGTTCCGGCAGGAGGTTGACTAAAGCGCGTCCTTTGGCGGTCGGAGACGCTTCGGGCAGATGCCAGACCTTCATGCGGTAGGCTTTACCGCCGGATGAGAAGAAAAGAACCCATTGGTGCGTATGCGCATTGAAGCTTTGCATGATGATATCATCACCACGGCGGCCTGCTGCGGTACGGCCACGCCCACCACGGTTTTGAGAGCGGAACATGTCCAGAGGTGTTCTTTTGATAAAGCCATCACGCGTAATGGTGACAACCATTTGGCCCGGCTCAATCAGGCTTTCATCAGACTGATCCCCAAGCGCATCTGAAATCTCAGATAGGCGCGGGGTTGCAATCTCAGCTCGTGCAGCAAGCAACTCTTCACGCATGACTTCCATACGACGAACATGGCTTGCAATAATCTTGAGAAGCTCGCCAATTTTGGTTGCAACTTCATCTAACTCACCTTGGATCTTTTCACGCTCAAGGCCTGTTAGGCGTTGTAAGCGTAGTTCCAAGATGCCGCGTGCCTGTGCTTCTGTCAGACGAACCTTACCATCAATGATAACGTTGCCTTCATCTTGAATAAGCTCAAGCAGTGGGATGACTTCGTCTGCATTCCATTGACGCGCCATCAGCTCTGCACGGGCTGTTGCTGCATCGGGGGCGGCGCGAATTAAAGCGATAACTTCATCAATATTGGCAACAGCAATGACAAGGCCAACGAGCAAATGCCCACGGTCACGCACTTTATTTAAGTCATAACGAGCGCGGCGTAGAATAACGTCTTCACGGAAACGGATGAAGGCTTGCAAAACATCCATAATCCCCATGGTGCGGGGTTTGCCTTCATCAAGGGCCAGCATATTAACGCTGAAGGATGTCTGAAGCTGAGTAAAGCGATAGAGCTGATTAAGAACAACTTCAGGTGTTGCGTCGCGCTTCAGTTCAATAACGATACGCATTCCTGAACGGTCACTTTCGTCCCGAATGTCAGAAATGCCTTCAATCTCTTTTGAGCGGACAAGATCAGCAATCTTTTCCTGTAGAGTAGCCTTATTTACCTGATAGGGAATTTCGGTAACGACAATCGCCTGACGGTCTTTACGAATTTCTTCAATTTCCGCACGTGCACGAACAGGAACAGACCCTCGTCCCGTTTCAAAGGCTTTGCGAATACCGCTGCGACCCATAATGATTCCACCTGTTGGGAAATCCGGGCCGGGAATAATTTGCATTAACTCTTCAAGGCTAATCTCAGGATTAGCAATCATCGCTAATGTCGCATCAATTACTTCTGTTGGGTTATGGGTTGGGATGTTTGTTGCCATCCCAACGGCAATACCGGATGCACCATTAACGAGAAGGTTAGGGTACGATGCGGGGAGAACGGTTGGTTCTGTTTCGCTTTCATCGTAGTTCGGTTGGAAATCAACCGTATCACGATCAATATCGTCAAGCAGGTAGGAAGCGGCGCGGGCAAGGCGTGCTTCTGTATAACGCATAGCCGCCGGGCTATCCCCGTCAACAGAACCAAAATTCCCTTGTCCATCAATCAATTTGACGCGCATGGACCAAGATTGTGCCATACGCACCATGGCGTCATAAATCGAGCTATCACCGTGCGGGTGATATTTACCCATCACGTCACCGACGGCGCGGGCCGATTTGCGGTAAGGTTTATCAGCGGTAAAACCGCTTTCACGCATGGCGTAGAGAATGCGTCGATGGACAGGCTTTAAACCGTCTCGGACATCTGGCAATGCACGCGAAACAATAACGGACATTGCGTAGGCCAGATAAGAGGAGCGCATCTCCTCTTCAATTGTAACAGGGATGCGGCCAGCAGGAATAAGGTCGGTCGGCTCGTTCAGCTCGGTCAAGTTCAGTCCACCACGCTAAAATATATTTCTTGTGTTATATCGCATTGGTAGCATTCATGCCACACCTAGCTTCAGTCAAAGCTGGTTTTAAATCCAGCTTTGACTGAGAAAACGTGTATTTCCGATTAGATTAAAGGGCAGCTTGCAAGCGTAAGCCAAGGACGGCAGCATCATTGTAGCGGCCTGCTCCACCCGGACGGAAGACATACTGGAAGTCTGGTACAATGACGATCCCGCGCATGGCATGCAGGCCGTATTGAAGTTCGATGATGGAAGTGTGGGATTGAGCCATTTTAGCTGTTCTTGGATCGTCAGATAGTCTGTTTTGAAGCCACTGGCTTTGTTTTGAGTAAATAAACATTAAGCCAGCACTATCTAAAGGACGTTTTTTCCAAAACCCACGATCTTCGAAACCGATAAGGCCCATATCCTGATAGATCGATATTTTGTTATTGGTATGAGTGTAGTCTGCAAAGAGAATGAGGCCTTCGTCAGGGTCGGAGCCGTGGCGAAGGAGCATAACATCGCCCCCTGCCCATTCTGCAAAGTAACCACGATGTTGTTGGGCGTCTCCGCCTCTTATTGCGAGGATTTGCCCGGTGGTATTGACGGCGACATCTGGGGCAGAGGCGGTAGAGCCGTAGAAGCCTGCTTTTAAATGGATTGGATTTTTGTTTTTGCCATAAGAAGGTGTCCAGCCAATTTCAGCGGGGATCATCACGCCATTAACCCCGTGGTTGGACCAATTAAAGCCGGAGTGTCCGCCAAGTTGTCCACCAACGGCTGAAATACCGGTACGGATATAAGTATTGTAAGGAAGAGTTAGCCCTGTAAAAGCAGCCCAGTTGTGTTGGGGGGGCATAACAAACGCATTGGAACTGCCGCCTGTAATGGTTCTTGGTGTAGGGCACATACCAAAAGACAGGAAGTGGCAGTAGATGGGCGAAGAGTTGAAATAAACTGCCGCACCCGTTCGGCCTGCTATAATTCCAATACGATTTTTCCACAGCATCTGCTGAACATATGCATAGGCTAAATGGGCGACGACGTTGCCGCCGGCCCCATAAATTTCGTTTTCATTGAAAATGCTATCGCCCACATAGTCACGGCCGGCAGGGCGACCTGATCGGTTCATGAAGAGAACGTGGCTGCTGAAGCCTTTCCAGCCAATAAGGGTTTCCCAGTTCAGGTCGATTGCTGCTGAAACCTGACCGGCGTAATCTGCTCCTTTACGCATTCCTCCTGAAACGTTTGCGGCCATTTCACCGAGGTAGTTTACGCTTAGTCCAATACCATTTTTTTCTAAATATGAACGCATTCCCCACCAGTCACCAAAGAGATTATCACTTTTGGAAGGGTCTGTTGTTCGTGTGAGCTGATTGCGTTTTGTTGTCGTAGGAAGGAGTGGCCACGCAGTATAAATGGAGGCCATTTTCTTATCAGCGATAATTGATTTTTCTCTCTCTTCTGCCCTCTCTTTGGAGATAGTAGCCATATGTTGCTCTTGCTGAGGAGAGAGGTGGGGCTTTAATATTTTTTTCTGATGGGAAAGATGTAGCTCATTGTTGGTGAGGGTATTTGCGAAGCTGTAGGGAGTAATACTTGTTGTAACAAGAAGAACGGAAAGAGCCGCGACCCTCTTTTTGTATCGTGTGACGGATGCCAGAGAGTGACGAAGGATCTTCATATAAAAAACTCTTGTAATGTTATTGGACCTAAGGTTGAGAGATACGCCTTCTGTGGCCCTGTAACATTACAAGAAGTTTAGAGAAGAGTGTAGGTTTTAATTATTGGTTTTGATGATTAAGATTTTTTGTGTGCTGTAATATCAACATTCACGTTTACTTCTAGTGCAACCCATTGCCCTGTTGCCCAAGGACCTTGGCCTACGCCAAATTTAGAACGAACAAGCTGTAGGTGGCCAACTGCGTGTGCTGAATCACCAGAAATATCGAGTGTGAATGGAAGTGTTTCAGGTTGAGAGACGCCACGGATGGTGAGTGTGCCATGTGCTTCATAAGCGTTACCACCTTTAGATGTGAAGCTGGTTGCTTCGAAAGTGGCTTTTGGGAATTTGGCTACATTGAACCAATCTGCGCCGGGCATGGCGCCATCGCGTTGTTGGTCGCCTGTTTTAGCGCTGGTGACGTCAATATTGATTTTCGCGTGACCCGTTTCTGGGTGGGCTGGGTCAAAAGATATTGTACCGTCAAATGTATTGAATTTGCCGTCGAAAGGGCTACCGGTTTGTGATCCGGAGAAGCCGATTGTGCTGTGAGCAGAATCAATACTCCAGTCGGCTGCTAAAGCAGGTGCCGATGTGAAGAAAAATGCTGCAACAAGGGGTAGTCCGCGTTTTAATGAAGAAAGCATGCGAAGTCTCCTATGAGAAGAAGGTTATTTTCTTTTAGACGATGGGAGCATTTGGCCCAAAATATGGTCGTGCATAATAAATTGATGTCTAAGGGCTGCTAGAATATGGAGGGTGATTACTCCAGTAAGAAGCCAAGATGCCCAGTGATGTACGACTTTGAGGGCTGCTTCTACAGGCGCTTTATTGGGAAGTGTCGAAAGGATTGGCAAATCAGGCCAAGGAATATGTCCATATAAAACGGTAGGAATGGCGAAAACAGAGGCTGAAACCATCGCCCACCCGCTTAAGGGTAAAAGAATTTGAAAAAGATATAATAAACCATGAGAAATATGTGCTGCACTGCGTTCTGCGGGAGGCATATCGGCAGGAAGCTGAGGGGCGCGATGAGTTAATCTCCACCCTATTCTGATAACAACCAGCAGCATCACTGTAATGCCGATGGATTTGTGAAGCTGATAAAGTTGAAAAACTTTCATTGGCGATAGGTGTGCGTGATCCATGATCAGGCCCATGCCAATTAAGACAAGGATTCCTAAAGCGATCGCCCAGTGAAGGACGATCGCGCCTGCATCATACCGAGTGACGGGTGTCACTCGTGTCTGTTGCGTAGACATTAAAATTAGTCCTGACGTTCAAATGCGCCAGCGATTGTAAGACGAACTTCGTCGCTGACATAAGGAACAAACATTTTTACGCCGAAGTCACTGCGTTTAATGGTTGTTGTTGCTTGGAAGCCTGTGGTGTATTTTTTATCAAGAGCGTTTACGCCAGCTCCGATAAAGTGAACTGTAAGTGTTTCTGGCTTTGTAACACCATGAATGGTTAGATTGCCTGTAACCAATGCATCTTGAGAGCCTTTTGGTGTTACTTTTGTAGAAACGAATTTCGCTGTTGGATATTTTGCAGCGTCAAACCAGTTTGAACCTTTGAGCTCTTCTGTAAGCTTAGGGCTGGTTGTTTGAACGGAGTCTACAGGAATAGTAACATTCAGGCTGGAAGCTGAAGGATTTTTTGCGTTGAGCTTCAGCGCGCCGGAGACGTCTGAAAAAAGACCTGAGTAGTTTGTGAAACCAAAGTGAAGAACTGAGAAGCCTACTTGTGTATGAGCAGGCTCAACAACGTAATTTCCAGATTGAACTTTACCGGGGTTTGGAACGTTTTGTGCGATAGCTGGGACTGTAAGTGACGCAGCAATAACTGAAAGAGCGGAAAGAGAACGAATAAAGCGGCTCATGTGAGCATATCCTTAAAATTGATGCTAAAAATACATCGTAAAAAATAACTTACCGAAATTTAAAAGAGCGGTAAGCCTTGGCATGTGTGTAACCTAGATTCTTTAGTAACAAATGAAAACAGAAATGAAAGAAATAGAACGTTTCTATTTTTGAACCCAAGGAGGGTTTTCAAACTCCTTGATGAGAAAGTCTGTGAAGGCACTCACACGAGCTGGCCGTAGAGGGCTTGGCGGGGTGACAATGTATATCCCGATGGACGGAACTTCCCATTCCGGCAAGATTTGCTCGAGTTCTCCGCTTTTGAGTTTTTCGCCAATCATAAACTCAGGGAAAAGACCAAAGCCTAATTGAGCATACAGGGCCGGGAGTACAGCTTCCGCATTGTTCGTTTGTAAACGGGAAGATTGATAAAATGTATAATCTTCCTTTGTTTTAATATGACGCATCTTAATAATGCCGGGGGAGTGGCCGTTTGTGTAAACAAAAGCTTTTTTAGGAGCCAGTTCAGAGGGGTGAGAAGGACGACCATTTTGGTCTAGCCACGCTGGGCTCGCAACGAGGAGGAGTTTTACGGGGCATAGATGGCGTGCCCTCAAGGCAGAATCGGATAGAGATGCAATCCGAATAGCTAAGTCCACTCCATTGGCGACAAGATCAATAACTGTATCACTTAGATCAAGTGAGATATCAATGTGAGGATATTGCTTAAGAAATTTGGGAAGAATTGGCGCAATGTGCTGAAGGCTAAATGTCATAGGGGCGGCAATGCGCACCATTCCAGCTGGTTGTAGAATACTTCCTTTTGCTTCGGCTTCTGCAGCCTCGGCTTCAGCGATAATGCGGTTGGCGTGTTCTAAAACGTGTCGCCCTGTCTCTGTAAGAGACATTTGACGAGAGTTTCGATTAAAAAGAGAGATGCCTAGTGTTTGTTCAAGCCGGGTAACAGCTTTAGATACCGTTGGTTTTGAAAGTTTAATATCTTCGGCGGCGCGTGCGAAAGAGCCGCGTTCAGCGACTTTTGCAAAAATGGCCCATGCTTCAAAATCTGGTAATCTCATCATTAACCTAAAAGGAAACTCACTGTTTCGTTCATTTCTATTTCTTTGCAGGTGTGAGAGCAATATTTTAGCTTCATAGTTTCTGAAGAAAGGAGATATTTATGATAGAAGTTAGACCTTTTTCTGGTCTTGGTTCAGCAGACCATGGTTGGTTACAAGCAAAGCACCATTTTTCCTTTGCTAATTATTTTGACCCTAATAGAATGCATTGGGGCGATTTAAGAGTATGGAATGATGATACCATTGCGCCGGGCACGGGTTTTCCCACACACCCTCATGCGGATATGGAAATCATAACCTACGTACGTGAAGGGGCCATTACCCATCAGGACAACCTTGGGAATAAAGGACGTACTGTTGCAGGCGATGTTCAGGTAATGTCTGCGGGAACAGGGGTTCGTCACAGCGAGTACAATCTCGAAGACGAAACAACGCGTATTTTCCAGATCTGGATTATTCCAAGTCAGCAAGGTCATAAAGCATCTTGGGGGACGCGCCCGTTTCCAAAAACAGACCGCGAAGGTGCTTTTACGATTTTGGCATCAGGATATGCAAATGATGGGGATGCCCTTCAGATTCATGCTAATAGTCGGGTTTTGGCTGCCAATTTAAAGGCCGGTCAAACGGCTGAGTATCATTTAGGCGAAGACCGCTTAGCATATCTTGTCCCTGCAAAAGGGAAAGTGGAAATCCAAGGAAAGACGGTAAATGAACGTGATGGGGCCGCCATTTCTAAGACAGATCTTCTCATTGTTAAGGCTTTAGAAGATTCTGAAGTTGTGATGGTTGATACGTCGCCCGTTCAATAATGTAAAAGCTAGAGTACGAGAAAAAGTACTCTAGCTCTCTTAGTCTTTGATAAATAAAGAAAAATTATTTTTATTCTTTATTTTTTAACAATCAAATAGAGCTAAATTGTCATATAATCTTTACTTATAAAAAATATTTTACTATATAAAGCCTATTCACAACTCGGTTATTGAAAGGGCTTTACTATGGCTGATTATGATTATGATTATAACGACGATGATTATGACGATGCTAATGATGAGGGCTCTAACTTGAGTTTTAATCCATTTGACCCAGCGAGTGCTAAAAATTTTGGAACTGCTCTTGCCAGTTCTATTCAAAAATCAATCGCAGCTGCTCAGAAGGCTTCGAACGCTCAGGGTGGTGGGAACAATGTACAGATCTCCACTGGTTCTACAAAAATAAACGCGACTATGCTTGGCGTTTCTGTCTCAGTTTCTGGAACAGCTAAAGACCCTGTACCGACTGTGTCAGCAAAAGGTGACACTCTTACTGTTAATGGACAAAAAGTTGATCTTCATTTGCAGAAAGATCAGCACATCACTTCCATTAATTATAATAATGGTAAGTTGTTAGTGAACGGAACTGAAGTGAAGTTCTCTCCATCGAATAAGTCTTTTGGTGGCATCACAATTGATAACGGTCATGGTACTATCTCGCATATTGGTCCTGATGGTATAAGTAATGTGAATCTCTTTGGCGGCGGTAATACGGGCATATCCACCGGGTCTGAGGGCATCCAAATTGGTAATGATTGTGGCAATTCAACAATTAATTTTGGAGTTATAAACGGCCAGAACAGCAATAACAGCAATAACACAATTTTTAGTCTGTGGAATGTTGGTTCCGTGGATAAAGTGTCTAATAATAATTCGATCATCGGGTCTGAGAACATCGAATTTGGTAATGATGGTGGCAATTCAACAATTAATTTTGGAGTTATAAACGGCCAGAACAGTAATAACAGCAATAACACAATTTTTAGTCTGTGGAATGTTGGCTCCACGGATAAAGTGTCTAATAATAATTCGACTCAAAAACACTCTTCGACAGACAATGCTAATAAATCTGCTGTAGTTGGAACAAGCCCACAGCATAAAATTGCTGTAGGTAATTCACACGATAACTACGTTACATTCACTTCGTAAGTTAAAGAGTAAGTAAGGAGGGGTTAGAGCTTCCTCCTTACTTTTGTAAAAAATTAAAATTCATTATATTTATTTAAATTAATATTTAATATAGAATTTCTCCCTCGTGATTTAATCCTAAAAAAGGAACATTATATGCTTCGTTACGAAGACTATGACTACGATTATGACTCTGAAGATGGTTATGATAACGATCGCGCTGCTGAAATCGCTCAGAAAGAGGCAGAGAGAGAGCAGGCAAGAGCCGCACGGTTGATGGAAGCTGAACAGCGTCGTGTTGAAAAAGAGCAGGCAAGAGCCGCGCGGTTAAAAGAAAAAGAACAGCAACGTGCTGAGAGAGAAAAAGCAAAAGCAGCTCAACGCGCAGAAAGAGAACGTCAAGCTAAAGAAAACCACAATACATCAATCAGCATCAATTCAGATGGAAATACATCCGGTAATGGCGTTATGATCATTAACGGAGTGAGAATTGAAATTCCACCACAAGGGATTTCATCGATGAAAACTGAAAACGGAAAGATCTATGTAAACGGCAAAGAGGTTGGTTCTTTGCCAGCCGGTCAAGATCCTGGTATCAGCATTGGCGGTAATGAATCTGGATCAGGGTTCCATTTTATTATTGGAAACAACCAAAATTCCAATAATAGTTATACTTCCATCTTCAGTGATATACATGATGTGAATTTTACGAGCGATCTGCATCTTAATAATGTGCATCAAAGCTACTCAGAGACAGAGACTATTAATAGATCTGCCGCAGCAGGAACAAGCCCACAGCATAAAATCGCTGTAGGTAATCAACATGATAACTACGTTACATTCTCTTCTTAATTAAGATGAGATCGGTAAGGGGGCCTATTATGGCCCCCTTATTTTTTAAGATTGTTTATAGTTATAAAGTCTCAAAATTTCGTCTAACGCTTTTTTCTCAGATAAAGCGGTCATGAACTCATCAATTGTTAGTTTCTTATTGAGAGTCATTTTTTCCGAAACGTTAGAATAAAAACGAGAAATATGACGCGCCCGTGCTCTCTGCGCAACGTAGAAGTCTGGACTATTTAACGCGTATTGGATGCAATGCTCCAGATTTTCTGGGTCAGGGATTGTTGATCTAACTTTTTCATCCCATTCCAGCATTTGAGTAATTTCAAGAGGTACTTCGTGCTCTTCAGGGATCATAAACCATTTAGCTTTAAGAAGAGCAGGGAATGAAAAGCTGGTTAAGCGAGCAATAAACACACTGAAGATAAGCCCTGATAAAATCGGGAAGAACCAGAAAAGTATACTATTAGGAAGGGCAAAATGTCCGTTCATAAGGTGGAACATTAAGATCGCCTGAGTAGGGATCATGTATAGTTTGTAGATGAGATACCCTGTGATCAGGATCCCTAAGCTGGAAGTCCATCCAAAATGTTTTAAGCACATTTTCCATGGTAAGGCATCATCATCCCGTTGTTGATTGCCCCATGAAATGCTGCGTCTTTTGATCCAAAGCCATGTAAAACGTGTCAGGAATGCCATCATGATCGGGGCAAAAAAGAACGAAAACAGTGTTTCGGCTAGGGTTGACGCAATCATTTTAATCTTACCACCAAACCGTTGAGATTTAGCATGTGGCAAGTTCTGAAGGATGGCAAAAACGCGGGGGGCAAAAAGGAAAACAATTGTTGATGCGAGCATCATGATGGAAGGCAGGGATAAAGACCCCATCATATCAAGCGAGAATTGGAATGTTTGAATGTAAAAGGTCATGTACCATGCTGAGACAATCAAGAAGATGGCCCATAAAGGCGCTGATACATAGGCCATGACACCGGTGATGAAGGTCTCTCGATGAACGGGACGAATACCTTCAATAAAAAGGAGACGGATGTGCTGTAAGTTTCCTTGCATCCAGCGGCGTTCCCGAATGAGAAAGCTTAGAAGGTTGGAGGGTATTTCCTCATAACTTCCTTCAAGTTCTGGTAAAAGCCACACTTCGTAGCCTGCACGAGCCATAAAAGCGGCTTCAATAATATCGTGGCTAAGGGGCTTTCCTCCCCAAGGGCTTGTACCTGATAATTCTGGAAGTAGGCAGTGGTCCACAAAAGGCTGTATACGAATGAGGGCGTTATGACCGATGTATGAGGCATGGCCCATATTCATGGCTTGCATACTGTAGGAGAAAGCCGTGCCATAAAGGCGCCCGGCAAATTGTTGCATTCTCCCAAAAAGGCTTTCACGTAATACAGGCGTTGGGCTGGTTTGTAGAATGCCGAGGCGGTGATTGCCTTCCATCATGCGAAAGAGTTTTTGAATGGTTGCGCCATTCATGAGGCTATCGGCATCCATGACGAGCATATATTTGAAGCGACTACCCCAACGTCTGCAAAAATCTGTAACGTTTCCTAATTTGGCGTGATCGTTTGATTTGCGCCACCGGTAATGAATGGAAAAGTTAGGGCAAGCTTTTCGAACTTGAATTAATGCGGCGAGTTCAGCAATACGATAATTGGCTTGCCGGCTGTCGGACAGAAAGAAAAATTCGTAGTTTTTGATATGCTCAGGCGCATGACGCTCAAGAGATTTGGCTACAGAAATTATGCCAGCTGATACGCGAGCGGGGTCTTCATGATAAACAGGAAAAAGAACGGCTACCTTGGAATCAGGAAGAGGGTCTCGCGCAGAGTGACTAGGGTGCCACGGATTGGCATTAGGCCCTCGGAGGGCATGCCAGGTTCCCAAGATTAGTTTTGAAAAGGTTGATATGATAAAAAATATCATAACGGTGTAGAGTGCCGTATAAATAGCACTTAACGTAAGAGAAATATGCTCCGAAGAGAGAGTGGATGCAGAAATCCAGCTTAAAATAGCTGTTAAGGAGAGGGTAACGCATAAAGAGATATGTCTGCGTTTCTCAATAACGTCTGTCCAGCTTGGGGGGCTTCCAACAGGAAGCCCTTGATCGCGCATAGCGTGGAAGCGCCGGAAAAGAGCAGCCTTCCAGCAGAGATCGAGTTGAGGAGCGCCGATGGAGGTGCGCTTGGCAGATGGTAGCTCCTCATCTTGGGTGTGATGATCCATCCAGTGGAAAAAATCTTCCCAAGAATCTAGATTTCTATTCTGCTCATGCGCTTCGGCTTCAGATAAACCGGCTGCTTTTAGATATGCGCGAAAATCAGTCATATCAGAATATCATCCCCATTTAGCGTAAGATGGCTGCTGGGAGTGCCATTTGGAATATTGTGTTAATGACGCGCGCAATAGGAACCATGGGTGATTCAGCGACATAGACGACGTCTTTATTTTTGATCGGGAAGTCTTGTGCGGCGATAAGACCATTCCCGTCTTTCCATGAGAAAACATAGAGAGACATTTGAGAGTTAGGCTCTCTTCTAAAGACAAAGATACGCGTACTATTTGCAGAATTGGGGTTTAAGCCTTGTGCTTGCGCGAGTGTGCCTGACAAGGAAGGAGATTCACCAAAACCATACAGTCCGTTGTGGTTGATCCCGCCACCCATCACAACGACTTGCACAGGGGATTCTTTCTTGATGATAACTTTGTCTGCGGGTTGAAGAGCGATGTCTTTTTCCAGAGCGACGGAAATGGGGAGTTGTGCCTCTTGCTCATGCCGAACGACAGATACACGAATGGCATTTGTGTTTTTATCGAGATTACTATTCTCGCTTAACGAAGATGTTCCATTGCCGAGTGCTAATGTAATGGCTTGAGAGAGGGACATGCCCCCTGGAGACCATGAGAGAATTTTGGGTTGCCCGATTGAGCCTGTTACAGTGATTCCGGTTTGGGTGGAGGCAACATCTACGGTTATGTCTGGATCATTGACGATATTGCGTCTCACATAAGAGGACACAATAGATCTACGGGCTTGGTCAGGTGTTTTGCCTGCTACGCGAATACTACCGACATAAGGGAGTGTAATATTTCCGGCGGTATTAACCTGGAAAGAGCCGAGCGCCGTTTTTTGTGGGGCTTGAGACGGGGAGGTTGCAAGAGAACTCTCGTCAGCACCTTGGAAGCTCCATAACGAGATATTTAAAGTATCGCCCGGATGAATGGATGTTGTTCTGTAGGGCGAACTATTATTCAGGAAGTAAAGTGCTTCTGTAAGATCTTTCTCTTTTTTCTGGTTCTCTGCCACATTCATTGCGTTCGCAATTTCAGGCGTTACGTTCACAATATGAACATTGCGTGTTTTTTCAACAGGCTCTGCTAAGGGGCCAGCATTGGGCAGAGAGCATGATGTAAGAGGAAGGAAAACGAGTCCGCTAAGGAGGGCGACTGAGAGAGGGAGCTGCTTAAGTTTCATCGTAAAGGTCTCGCTGATCATGAAGGTTTAGGAAATGACAAAGCGGATGAGGAGCGATAGGGCCAACACAATGAGGATGGCTTTTAAGCGATTAGGCCCGGTAGGAGAGTGTGGGGTTGAGGGTTGGCTGATGGTTTGGAGGTAATATTGATTTTGCTTGCTCTTAATAACGGCTTCCTGAAGGGCTGTTTCGGCCGTTTCGAGTAGTTTTGCATCGGTATTTTGTTTTAAAATCAGGCTTTCATAGTTTGTAGCCTGAGAAAAAATAGATTTTGATACTTCTCGTAAATGAGAAGAGTTCTTTTTCAGAATATCTATTCTTGCTTTGAGGGAAGCAACTTTAGGGTTGTTACTTTCATACAGGTGGCCGATTTGAAAATCGCTATTGAGATCCATTTGCTTTGAATCGAGAGCTAGAGCCTCTTCTGATAAAGCGGCATAGTCTTTTTCAGGCGCTAAAAGGTTTGTATGTGTGCGCCATGCAGCAATATTGGCTGCATCTAAAGCAACAGCTTTGCGCATATCGGCAACTTCTGTGCGAGCTGAGGCAACAAAATCTGCACCTTCCAGATCATTTAAATGATTGAGATGATTGGAAACGTCCTTGAGTAACTCAGACGAAATTTTTTCAGATAAGACTGGTGAGAAAGAATTAACGGAAATTTTTGTAATACCTGTCTGCTCATCGATAGAGACATTCGTATTGTTTTTGTAATAATTCCAGAGTGAAACATCACTTGTACTAAAGAGACTTTTGAAGCCACCAAAGCGTGAAATGAAGTCTGCGTTAGAATAAACATCATATAAATTAAATTTGGTATTTATAGAGAGAAACTGATCCCACGATAGGGCTCTATTTTTAACAATCCATGCCCCAGAGGTATCATCATTATTATCTCCAGAAAGAATGTTTTTTAGGTTTGCTGAAGATTTTTGGGGGCTTTTTACTAAAATAATCGATTCAGATTCAAATGTTGGAGTAGCGATAAGCCCGAAATAGGAGATGGCTAAAAGGTTAGGAATGAGCAGTGTGTATAACGTTTTTTTAGACAAGTTAAACTTGTTGGCTTTTTGAGATTGGAATTTGTTTTTTATGTCAACAGGAATCTCTTTGTTACTGCGTTTTATGAATCGACTGAGCTTTGCGTCGAATGTTGTTGGCATAGATACCTCCTTCGAAAGTCTTTAATCTATTTCCTCAATAATGATTTCTATAAAGTATAGTTTTTATTTTTTTAATAAGTTTATCCTTATAAAAAGAACAAAAACAAAAAAAGCATCTTTTTAAGAAAGAAAACAAAATAAAAAAATTTAGTATAGATTTATTATATTGATAATTGTTTATTTCTTAATGTTTCTACTAGGAAAATGATTTTATGCAATCAAATTCATAATTATTTTTTACTTATTTTTTGACATATATCAATTTTATGACTGCGTCTGATAAGCATTTTTCATTCGTTAAATAACAGTGTTGAAATATCTATTGTTTTGTCTTTATTAACTTCTAAACAATATTTACCAACATGGCTTATTTCACGAATAGAAAGGGCGGATATGAGCCAAATAGACGTGATATTGCTGATTTCAGCAGGGCAAATGGATCGTTCTACACAGGCGTTATTTTGAATAAGTGATTTTCGGGATATTCCAGGTAACGCACCATCCTTTAGAGGAGGCGTGTAAAGGTTATTGTTCATGAGATAGAGAATATTTGCTGAAGTTGAATCCGCAATCGAATTATTATGATTTAGCAATATAGCGTCATCGAAACCATCTTGCTGTGCTTTCATTTTAGCTAAAATGAAAGGAAGATAATTGAGTGATTTGACCGCTGTAAGTGGAGATAAAGCATCTCTTTTATATTGAGAGTTAATGCAAAGGCGTTCTATTAGCTTTGATTGCGCGCTTTGAGGAAAAACTTGAATAAACACTGTTGGGGAAGAGGCCGTGGGCGGGGTAATTCCCCTTGGTCCACACCCGCGAGAGAGCGTTAGCCGCAGTGAGCCATTGTGAATATGGTTGAGGGAGATCAGATCGGAAATAGCTTTTTCCAAAATATGAATACGAGGAGGAGGGAGCATTAAGATACGGCACCCATGCAAAAGCCGTTCAATGTGGTCTGAAAACTTAGGAATATGTCTATTTTTGATCCGCATGGTTTCAAACAACCCATCCCCTAGCAGGAACCCCCGATCTCGTGGGTGTATGGACGTGTCATTCAGAGGTTGGATATTTCCGTTCAGCCACACATAGTCCGTCATTTTTGGAAGGCCTTTAAGAGAGGAGCGGCTTTTAGAAGCGTTTCATTATATTCTTTTTGAGGGTCTGAAAGCCATGTAATTCCCCCTCCTGCTCCGATAGAAAGGTGAGATGGTGTTCTGGAGATACTTCGAATAATGACAGAGCTATCCAATGAGCCGTCTTGCCCAATACGAAAGACACTCCCACAATACGCTCCGCGACTGGACGTTTCCACTTCATCAATAATTTCGAGGGCCCGTTTTTTGGGAGCCCCAGTAACTGAACCAGGGGGTAAGGTCGCTTTTAGTAAGTCGATTGCGGTAAAACCTGTTTGAATTTTACCCTGCACGCTGGAGACGAGGTGTAACACATGTTGGAACTGTTCGACGCGCGACAATTCAGGAACATGTACAGATCCAAGCTGGCTTATTTTACCAATATCATTACGCATTAAATCGGTAATCATCAGATTTTCAGCATTTTCTTTTGGATCTGAGGCAAGTTTTGCTGTGTAAAATTCTTGCTCTTGTGCAGTTTTGCCAAGAGGGGCTGTTCCCTTAATAGGGCGTGTTTCAATCCGTCCATCCGAACTGAGAGAAATAAATCGCTCGACAGAGGCGCTTAGTAAGGAAAAATGAGGTGATTTGAGGTAAGCGCCAAAAGGAGCTGGAGAGGTGGTGCGTAAGATATCATAAGCAGCAATTTCATTAAAATCATACGGGATTTTAGCAAACCAGCGCATAGTAAGGTTGGCCTGAAAGATATCACCTGCGCCGATATAATTAATAATCTTTTGAACAGAGCGCTGATACAATTCAGAGGATTGCTCAGCTTGGAAATCTAGAGAGAGCGGTTGATTTTGAGAGAAGGGATACGGCCATGTTGGCGGTGGAAGCTGATCTTTACTCACCCACCAGCATTTTTGCTCCTGCCGATCAAAAGCAAGAATATTATTATAAGTCGCGGCGATAAAAAGTGGCGTACATGAGTGATGGCGGGAGAGAACATTCTCTAAATATAACCCTGCTTCATAAGAAGCCATTCCAATAACACCATTATAAAAAGGAATATGGGTTGAGAGAGTGTGCTGAACGGATTGGGCCATTTCTTGTAAATGATCCCATACAGAGCCTGAAACGTATTGATCGTTACGGATAATGTTATTCTTCTCAACGGTTAACGTTTCAGAGGGATAAAGACCAATATAGCTCCAACGCCCGCGTTGAGTTTGTGTAGAACCGCCGCTATCGAGAAAAGCAGCCCAAGGCTGATCTTTTAGTAAAGAGAGTGCATCAGAGGGCGGTTTCCAAGGGAGTTCTTGAACTAACGGATTAATAATCATTTTTTAACTTATATTGAATGCGGTCATAGGCGTATAACATAAGAGAATATATATAATTGGAAGGTATTAGACGTGAAAATTAGATTAGTTTTTGCCTTGATCTTATTAACATCTCTTTCTGCATGCGGCCCTGATTATGGAAGCCAAGGCACTCGGCAGTTCCGAGGCGATGGCTTTGGGAATGTTGGGGTCGGTGTCAGTAGTTATGGGTATCAAGGCGGACCAGTATAAAACTAGGGTTGTAAGGCCTCTTTGATGAGTTTTTCTTGTTGAACAATGTGTGCTCCCGGTAGTCCTGTTGCGGGCGATGCTGCACTTGGCCGCCCTACATACCGGGGGCGTGTCACTTTGTGCTGCGCTTCACGAAGTGTATGTTCAATACGACGGTCAACAAAGGTCCATGCTCCATTATTTTCAGGCTCTTCTTGGCACCAGATGATATCATCAGCCTCTGGGTAGAGAGTGAGCTGGGCTAAAAGAGCATGATGAGGGAAGGGGTAAAGCTGCTCAAGTCGAATAATCGCGGTTTGTGTCTGGCCTGAACTCTTCCGTTCCGCAACTAAATCATAAAAAACTTTCCCCGAACATAGGATGATTTTGCGAATATGTTCTGGGTTAGGGAGTTCTGGGTCTGGCAGAACGGGTTGAAAACGTGTGTGTGGCCCCATTTCAGCCAAAGAAGAGACTGCTTCTTTATGTCTGAGAAGAGATTTGGGGGTGAAAACAACAAGAGGTTTACGGCAGCGACGAACAATTTGTCGGCGTAAGGCATGAAAGTAATTCGCGGGAGTAGTAATATTACAGACCCGTAAATTATTTTCGGCACAGAGTTGTAAAAAACGCTCAGGGCGTGCGGACGAATGTTCTGGTCCTCCGCCTTCATATCCATGAGGAAGAAGTAGTGTAAGCCCGGATGTTCTTAGCCATTTGGTTTCGCCGGAAGCAATAAATTGATCGATGATGATTTGTGCACCATTGGCAAAATCTCCAAATTGAGCTTCCCATAAAACCAAAGCCTCATGGTTGCCTAAAGAATAGCCATATTCAAAACCCAGCACACCAAATTCAGAAAGAGGGGAGTTCCATAATTGGATAGGAGCTTGATGGGGAGCAATATGAGAGAGCGGAACCGCCTCATGGCCCGTTTTTTGATCAAAGAGAGTCGCGTGTCTTTGGCTAAATGTTCCGCGTTTGCTGTCTTGCCCCGAGAGACGGACAAGATGGCCATCGATAGACAAAGTACCGATTGCCAAAGCCTCTGCTGTGGCCCAATCAATTGGTCCTTCGTTTTGAACAGCTGTTCCACGCGCAATAATTTGGCGTGAAAGCCGTGAATGAATTGTAATATCCGCAGGAATGGTGCCGATGGCTTCACCAACCATTTTTAGGCGGGGCAGTGGAACGCCTGTCATGGGTTGAATGCGCTCTGGCTCATCTTGCAGGCGTGTCGGGTCTTGAGGGCTATCGAGCCAATCGGTGATGTTGGGTTGATAGTTCTCAGATGCTTTAAATTGTTCTTCCAGTTCTTTTTGGAAGTTGAGCCACATATTTTCTACTTCAGAAGAAGATAGAATACCTCTCTCGACAAGCTTTTGAGCATAGAGCTGTCGGGTAGGCCGTTGTGACTGAATAGCCTGAGCCATGAGAGGTTGTGTAAAAGCCGGCTCATCAGTTTCATTATGCCCATGGCGACGGTAACACACCACATCAAGCACGATATCGGTATGAAACTCTTTGCGCCATTTATGAGCGAGTGATGCTGCTCGTACTACGGCCTCAGGGTCATCTCCATTAACGTGGAGGATAGGAGCCTGAATTGTTTTGGCAATATCGCTGTTATGAAGGCCAGAATGTGCATCAGATGGTAGAGTGGTAAAACCGATTTGATTATTGATGATGACATGTACCGTCCCTCCCGTTTGGTATCCCTTTAGCTTGGAGAGAGAGAGGGTTTCATACACAACGCCTTGGCCAGCGAAAGCTGCATCCCCATGAATAAGAATACCCAGATGCTGGTTACGATCTTTATCTTTTGTCCGATCTTGATCTGCGCGAACACGTCCAATTACAACCGGATCCACGGCTTCGAGATGGGATGGGTTCGGCAGGAGAGAGAGACGCATGCTGTGTCCAGCGTCTTGCATCGTGGTTGCTGTGCCAAGATGGTATTTAACGTCTCCAGAGCCTTCAATATGCTCTGGTTTAAAAGAGGCTCCAGAAAATTCACTAAAAATGGCAGCAAAAGGCTTACATAAGATATTCGCCATGACGTTAAGACGGCCACGGTGAGGCATGCCGAAAGAAATAGATTTTACGTTGTCGCGATAGGCGGAGTTGACGAGTGTTCGCAGAGCAACGATCAGGCTTTCTCCCCCTTCAAGACCAAAGCGACGCATACCGATGAAGCGTTTCTGGCAGAAAAACTCGAATCCTTCTGCGCGTGTGAGCGTCCATAGGATTTCTTTTGGGTCTAAAGAAAAAGATGATGGGGGGGTATTTTCAAACTGGTCAATCCACCATTGGCGCTGAGTTGGATCTTGAATATGCATGAACTCAATCGCGAGAGTTCCGCTGTAAGCACGGCGTAGTTTTTCTTTTAAACCTGCATCTGCCTGAGCTGGGTCAAGTTCTGGAATGTGTGGCGTAGGTGCAAGTTTTAAGGGATCCAGTTGAGCTATGGAATGACCACGCAGGCGGTAAGATTCTTTAAGGAGTTCAGCTTGATCGTTTGAGCCACTGGACGCAAGAGGGAGCTGTTCCGACCCAAGGGTTTCAAAGAGAGCTGCAAAAGTAGGGTCCACAGACGATGGATCATTTTGCCAGCGTGCATGTAATTCTGCCAGATAAACAGTGTTATTGCTGTTAATAGCATCCCGATCGTCGCGATGATCACCCATGAATTACGTCTCCAGCTCCAGCAGGGAGGAGACTTTTAGCCGATCATAAGGAGTGGGGAAACAGGGTTTGATGATAAGAGACAAAAGAAAGTGAAGAGAGTGGTCTTTTCTTGAAATGTGAGGAGTGTTTACCGCACACTTGCGAAGGCTTTGGGTTCAACAAAAGAGTTTTTTAATTGTTTTGATGTTTATATTGCAGAGATGAATTATGAGGGGAGTATGCGCAATTGGTTTATCATTTTTGTATTGTTAGAAATAATACAAATATCATCAGCTTGGGCTGATCGTTCCACGCAGCATCTACCCGTTGTAAGAGGTGCCCATGTTATGGGGTATCAACTGTTTCAGCTTGAGCGTAATATATTGAAGTGTAATGGCGTTCCCAAATTATGGCATGTGGCTGATATTAAGCCACGCGAGCAAGAGAGTTCTTTTTGCAAAGGGCGTGTTATCCGTGGAGAGAGAGTTACACCTCATTATTTGCCTAATTTTAAAATGCCGAAATTTAAAGTTTCTTTAAAAGGGTAGTTTAACTCACCGAACATAGCGTACACATATGGTTCTTGTACGGTTGTTTCAGTGAGGGTAGCCTCTGGTCATGTCTGAAGTATCGCTTGATTATCATGCTCTGCAAACGACTCCTGTTGCGGAGAAGCCATTCCCGCACGTGGTCGTAAAGCATTTTATTAATAACACAGATTTAAAATCGATTGTGGCAGAGTTGCCGGCGATGCAAAGCGGTGGGTCTTTCCCTCCTGAAGCGTTAAAACTGAGCCCACGCGTTTCCGCCTTGTTAGCAGAACTACAGGGGCCAAAATTAAAAGGAATCGTAGCCGAAAAATTTGGGCTGGATCTTGTGGGTGCACCGACCATGTTAACGATGCGTGGTAAAACAAGAGAGAAAGATGGTCGGATACATCGTGATTCTGACGCAAAGCTTGTGACTATTTTATTGTATTTAAACCCACGGGAAGAAGACTGGTCATCCAAAGGGGGGTGTTTACGCCTGTTAAATGGCCCAGACGATGTGGAAGACTATGACGTTGAGATTGTACCGGCAGAAGGAGCGTTAGCCATATTCCCCAATGGTCCTACGACGTGGCATGGACACAGACAGTTTGTCGGAACGCGGTATACAATCCAGCTTAATTATATGGCGACGAGTAAGAAAGCACAGTATGAACTTCGTCGACATCGTTTTTCCTCATGGTTAAAAAGACTGCCATTTGTTGGTTGAATTGTAAGAAGAAAGTGTGAGTTTATGGGTTATCGAGTTGCAGTTGCGGGTGCTACAGGAGCGGTAGGGCGTGAGTTACTCCGCATTTTGGCAGAGCGGAATTTTCCTATTGATGAAATTGTAGCTTTGGCGTCCCCTAAATCTGTAGGGCGGGAAATTTCTTTTGGTGATAAGAAGGTTTTGAAAGTTCAAAATCTTGAAACGTTTGATTTCAAGGGATGGGATTTAGCTCTTTTTTCTCCAGGTGGAGCTGTTTCTGCAAAATATGCTCCTAAGGCAGCAGAAGCGGGCTGTATTGTTATTGATAATACATCCCACTTTCGCATGGAGCCGGGTATTCCGCTGGTTGTGCCAGAAGTGAATCCGACATCACTCCAAAAAGCGAAACGTGGGATTATTGCAAACCCGAACTGCTCGACAGCTCAAATGGTTGTGGCGCTAAAGCCCCTCAATGATTTGTTTAAGATTAAGCGTGTTGTTGTGTCGACGTATCAGGCAGTCTCGGGGGCTGGCAAAAGTGGAATGGATGAGCTTTTTGCTCAGTCAAAGGGCTCATTTGTTAATGATCCACCGGCCGTAGAGCAGTTTACCAAGCAAATTGCTTTCAACGTTATTCCACATATTGATCGTTTTATGGAAGATGGAGCGACTAAAGAAGAGTGGAAGATGGCTGTTGAAACACGCAAAATCTTGGATCCAGATATTCAGGTTTTTGCAACATGCGTGCGTGTTCCCGTCTTTATTGGCCATTCAGAGGCTGTGAGCATCGAATGTGAGAAGCCTGTTGATTTGAAGAAAGCGCGTGAAGCTTTGAGAAATGCGCCGGGCGTTATTTTACGTGATGAGCGAGAAGATGGTGGCTATGTCACACCGATTGAGTGTGTTGGTGAAGACGCAACCTATGTTTCTCGTTTGCGGGTTGACCCAACGGTTGAGAACGGACTCGCTTTTTGGTGTGTCTCAGACAATCTGCGTAAAGGGGCTGCATTGAATGCGGTTCAGATTGCAGAGAGTCTGGTGGAGCAAGGTTTGGTTAAGAAACACGCTGACGCTTCAAACGCATAAAGCCTGTTGCTTTTAAAGCTGAGTAAAAAACCCTTTCCTTTCAGTACGAGAGGAGGGGGTTTTTATTGTCTTTGAGGGGTGAAATAAAAAAATATACGGGAATGCATTTTTTTCTTGAAATAGAGGAAAAAGGGGTTCAGTCTCATAATTGAACCTACAGAGAATTTTCTTTCAAAGGGTTCAAAGGAGGCAAGTATGGCTCTGTTAAATACTCTAACGCCTTATACAGCTTCAATTGGAATTCTAGCGGTGGCTTTTGCTTGTATTACCGCACAGAAGACACAACGCCGCAGCCTCTCATATGTGAGAGTAAGGCACCGAAGATAGCGTCCTTGCATAGGACGCGACTAAAAGTTGAATAATAATTAAGTTAAATTTTTTTAGATTGTAGATCATCACCATTTCCTGAGAGAGTATAATTTTAGATTATATTCTCTCAGTTGAGATCGGGGTTTGAACCTCAAAAAAGAAATTTATAAAAAAGGCGCTATAAGGCGCCTATTTTTTTGCTTGTCTTAAAAAAACGAAACACGATGTTAAGGTTTTAAACTATTCAAGAGAATTATTGATGGCTTACAATTCCTAGATAACAAAGGGACTTTATGAAATTTTTATATAAGAAGCCTCGCGTCACTCCGCCTGTGGAAGGCCGTACAGGAGTAATGATTGTAAATTTAGGGACTCCAGAAGGGACGGATTATTTTTCTGTTCGGCGTTATTTAAGCGAGTTTTTATCTGATCAACGTGTGATCGAGAGTTCTCCTTTTATTTGGCAGCCTATTTTGCAGGGAATCGTGCTGGCAAAACGTCCCTTTGTCAGTGGAGAAAATTATGCTCGGATTTGGGATCGGGAGGAAAATGCTTCGCCTCTGCGGGTGTACACGCAAAGGCAAGCAGAGAAGTTGGCAAAACGATTTAAAAAGGATGGTGTGCCTGTTGAGTGGGGTATGAGGTATGGAAAGCCGTCAGTCTCTCAGGCATTGGATCGCTTAATGGATCAAGGGTGTGACCGAATCATCAGCATCCCACTTTACCCACAATATTCTGCCACGACGACAGCGACCGCAAATGACCAGTTGTTTCGTGCTTTAATGAAAAGGCGTTATCAACCTTCCGTCTTGACCGTGCCGTCTTTCCCTGACCATCCATTATTTATCAAAGCACTAGAAAATTCGGTAAGAGAAACCTTACAGGGTTTGGATTTTAAACCTCAAAGAATTGTTGCTTCTTTCCACGGTCTTCCAAAGACATGTGTTGATAAAGGGGATCCGTATCAGAAAGAATGTTATCGAACCGCAACGGCTCTTAGAGAAGCTTTAGATTTAAGAGAGGAGCAAATGCCTGTTACATTCCAGTCGAGGTTTGGGCCTTTAGAATGGATACAGCCTTATACAGCACCATTTGTAACGGATTTGCCGAAACAGGGAATTACAAAAATTGCCGTCATTATGCCCGGGTTTATATCGGACTGCATTGAGACGCTGGATGAAATTGGAAATGAATTACGAGAAGAATTTTTAGAAGCAGGAGGAGAGAAGTTTGCGATGATCCCTTGTTTAAATGATACGGACGATTCAATTAATTTGTTAGAGAAATTATCACGCGATGCACTACAGGGGTTTCATCCCTCTGAAGGCTAATATTGGCTGAGATATAAAAAACATCCGCAGTTTATACGGATGTTTTTTATATAAGATTTAGTGTTGAGCAGCAGGTGCTGCTGTTGGAGCTGCCGGAGCAGTTGATGCTGGGGGAGTAGCAGGAGCTGGTTTTGCAGGAGTAGAGCTTGCATTACCATTATCAGGATGCTCTGCCTCATACCATTCTGCTTTTTGCTTTACAGAAGCAGAATCGTGGTGACGTTGCCACCAGCTTGCATTTGGGTCACCAGGATGTTCTTTATCCCAAAGAGCAGCTTTTTCACGCATATCTTTACGGTAAGCGTGCCGACGATACATTCCTGTTGCACAGCCGCCTGCTGCTCCTAGAACGCCATGATGAGCTAAGTGACCTGCAACAGCTCCCGCTGCACCGTATTTAAGGCAGCCACCGGGTTCAGCAAGGGCTGGAGATGCAGATAGAACTGCTACTAAAGCGAGTGTAGAACGTATTTTTAAAGACATAAAACGCCTATATGTATACCGTAATCTCAATCAATGAGATTTTCTGATAGTAAGAGTAGGATTATTTCACATTGTTTTCAATGTAATGTGTCATTTTACACATTTTATAAGAATAAAATCTTAACGTCATTGGACGTAGGAGAGGGTTCTTCCTCTTCGTTTTAATTAGTAGATGAGGTTGCTTTATATTTTAAAGCAACCTCATTGGGGCGGCGTTAGAGTGCTTTTTCGAGTTCTGGAAGAACGTCAAATAAATCTCCAACGATTCCATAATCAGCAATACGGAAAATTGGCGCTTCCGGATCTTTATTAATTGCCACAATGACGCGGCTGTCTTTCATCCCAGCCAAATGTTGGATAGCCCCCGACAGACCAACGGCAATGTAAAGTTCAGGAGCAACAATTTTTCCTGTTTGCCCGACTTGCATTTCATTGGGGGCAAAGCCTGCATCTACTGCGGCACGGGATGCGCCGATAGCGGCTTTCAATTTGTCGGCAATCGGCTCAAGAAGTTTGAAGTTTGCTTCGTCTTTCATTCCTTTCCCGCCAGAAATTACAACACGAGCAGATTCTAATTCCGGGCGGCCGGAGTTTGAAAGTTCAACTTTTACGAATGTTGATTTATTATTCGTAGGAGCTTCTACAGTTTTAACAGCGGCATTGCCGCCGTTCGGTGCCGCAGGGTCAAAGTTGGATGCCCGTACAGTTAGAATTTTCACGGTATCAGACGAACGAACCGTTGCGAGAGCGTTGCCTGCATAAATAGGGCGTACAAACGTATCCGCATCCTTAATTTCAATGACGTCTGGAATGGGTTGAGCATCCAGTAATCCAGCAAGGCGCGGGAGAACGTTTTTACCGTTGGCGGTCGCAGAAGCAATAATGTGGCTGTAATCTTTAGCGAGCGTGGCAAGAATATCTGCTGAAGGTTCAGCTAATTCGTGAGTTAGGCCTTCGACTGAGAAAACGTTTTTAACATGTGGCAATTGAGCGGCAATGTCTGCTCCTTTACCAAAAACAATGGCATCGACTTCCCCAAATTTGGTAGCAGCCGTAAGGGCTGAGCGTGAAGCTTGACGAACTTCGCCGTTCTCAATCTCAATAACAACAAGAGCAGTCATCAGATCACCTTCGCTTCAGTTTTTAGTTTTTCAACAAGTTCAGCAGCATTATTTAACTTTATGCCTTCTTTTCTTTCTGGGGGCTCAACAACAGAGACCGTTGTTAAACGAGGCGCCAGATCAAGCCCAAGCTCAGAAGCTTCGAGTGTTTCAAGAGGCTTTTTGCGTGCCTTCATGATGTTAGGAAGGGACGCATAGCGCGGTTCATTGAGGCGCAGATCCGCTGTAATGACGGCTGGAAGTGAAAGGGAGATGGTTTCAACACCGCCATCAATTTCACGGATGACCTCAATCTTCCCATCGGCAACATTGATGTTGCTAGCAAAGGTTCCTTGCGGCCAGCCCAGCTTTGCAGCAAGCATCTGTCCCGTTGCATTCATATCATCGTCGATTGCTTGCTTACCCATGCAGACAAGGTTGGGTTGCTCACGGTCTACGATGGCTTTTAAGGCATTTGCGACTGCGCGCGGTTCAAGTGCATCGTCCGTGCGAACAAGGATAGCACGGTCTGCCCCCATTGCCATGGATGTTCTGAGAACATCTTGTGCAACTTGTTGGCCGATTGTAACGACAACCACTTCTTTCGCAACGCCTTTTTCACGGAGGCGAAGTGCTTCTTCAACAGCAATTTCATCAAATGGGTTTAAGGACATTTTCAGTCCTTGTGTTTCAACGCCACTGTTGTCGGCTGCAACTCGAACTTTGACGTTGTAATCAACCACCCGTTTAACTGGGACTAAAATTTTCATTGTCATCTTTCGCTGCTATTGCTGCTCATAATTGCTGCCATGGTAACTGAAAAATTTTAGCAAGTCACATTATAAGTAGATGGAAATATTACATTCCAACCGGATAATTGGGGCCACCGCCACCCTCTGGTGGGCACCATTCGATATTTTGGGCAGGGTCTTTAATATCGCACGTTTTGCAATGCACGCAGTTTTGAGCATTGATCCGTAATTCCCAATGATGTTCGCTTTTTTCTTCCTGCTCGTAAACGCCAGCAGGACAGTAGCGACTTTCGGGCGAATCAAACACATCATGATTGATGGTTTTCCAAATCGCTTTTTTGCGTAGCTTTAAATGGGGTGGTTGGTTTTCTTCATGGTTCGTTCCGCTCAAAAAAACAGAACTAACACGATCAAACGTTAAGACATTATCGGGTTTAGGATAATTGATGCGCTCCGATAAAGAAGCGGCCCGCAAGGTTTCGTTATCGGCATGGGGGTGATGTAACGTCCAAGGAGCGCGTCCACGGAAAATCATGCTGTCGATGCCCGCGTAGAGCGCGCCTGCTTTCATGCCCCATTTAGAGAAAGCTGGGCGAATATTGCGTGCCATCCGAAGTTCTGACCAAAGCCAAGAATCCCGAACGCGTTGTGTTAAAGAAGAGGCCTCCGAACGATCCGTCTTTAAAGCTTCAGCCACAGCATCCGCCGCAAGAATCCCGGATTTCATAGCGGTATGCGTGCCTTTGATTTTTGGCATATTGAGAAAGCCAGCGGAATCCCCAGCAAGAACCCCACCGGGGAAGGTGAGGCGTGGAATAGACTGAAAACCGCCTTCATTGAGCGCACGTGCGCCGTAGATAATTCTTTTTCCACCTTTGAAGTGTTCTTTAAATGCAGGATGTAACTTGGTGCGCTGCATTTCTTCAAAAGGAGAAAGGTAAGGGTTGCTGTAATCAAGCCCAGTCACAAAACCATAGCTGACAAGATTATCACCAAAATGATAGAGCCATGCGCCACCATAGGTGTGGTCGTCTAATGGCCAGCCAAAACTGTGTTGAACAAAGCCTGGGCGATGGTTTTCTTTGGGAACCTCCCAAACCTCTTTCACGCCGAGACCATAAGTTTGCGGATCCACCCCGCGGCGTAAACCAAAACGTTTCATGGCCTGTGCACTTAACGAGCCGCGCGCTCCTTCGGTGAGAACCGTTTGCTTGGCTTTTAAAATCATACCGGGAGTAAAGTTGGGCCCGTGGGAACCGTCTTTATCGATCCCCATATCACCTGTAATTACCCCTGCGACACGGTTATTTTCAATAAAAAGCTCTGCTCCTGCAAAGCCAGGATAAATTTCTACCCCTAACGCCTCAGCTTGCTCTCCCAACCAACGGCATACTTCTCCTAAGGAGACAACAAAGTTCCCGTGGTTGTTCATATGGGGCATGAGAAGATTAATATAAGGAATTTGAAAAGAACGTTTCTCTGTCAGGAAGAGAACACGCTCTTCGGAAACGGGCGTTCTTAACGGAGCATTAAGTGTCTCTAAGTTAGGAAAAAGTTCTTGAAGGGCACGCGGCTCAATCACCGCTCCTGAGACGATTTGAGCGCCAATCTCGCTTCCTTTTTCAATCAGACATACAGATGTTTCTGGTGTGATCTGTTTTAGACGAATTGCCGTAGCAAGGCCTGCTGGCCCTCCACCAACCACAACAACATCGAATTCCATTTCGTCGCGTTCGATTTGGGTCATGATGTAGAAACTCGCTCAATATGCTTGAGAAAAAGGAAGAGGAATGGACTTAGGGTCGTCGTTTAAAAGTCCAATAAAAAGGCTGTCGGCCTTCACGGAAAGCTTTTGCTTCATAACGTGTAGGCGACCATCCTTCAGGGCGTTCTTTTTCGGGAGGGGTGTTAACGAAAAGATCCTGTTGGCTCATAACGTCTATAACCCAGTCTTGGTAGACAGGATGATCACTGGCAACACGCCAAGTCCCACCGGGTTTAAGAACGCGATGTAACTCTTGTAAGTTTTCTGGGTGAACAAAGCGCCGCTTTGCATGACGTGCTTTGGGCCACGGGTCAGGAAACATCAGATAAGCACGATCCAGACTATGGTCTGGCATGGCTTTTAAAAGCTGCCGAGCATCTTCTGGCCATATGCGAAAGCGAGAAGGGGGTTGGGCTGTCGCTTCCTCATTCTCTGGGACGAGGCGCGACAAAACCGAGCATAATCCATTTTCAAAGACTTCAGACGCAATATAGCCTGTGTCTGGATTAAGCTCAGATTGGGAAACGGCATGTTCGCCGCTTCCAAAACCGATCTCTAGAAAAACCCGTGATACAGGTTCAGAGAACCCTTGTGCAGGATTGTCTGCTGAGGAGAAGGTAAAGCGAGGCAACGCTTGATCGAGAAGATATTGTTGCCTTGCCCGGAGCGGATGCCCACGTTGACGTCCGTAAAGCCGCTCCGGTTGTGGTTTGAGAGACTGTTTCAGGGTCTTACCGGTTAAAAGCGTTGCGAAGAGTATCGACGAGATCCGTTTGTTCCCACGTGAAGTTATCAAGCGCAGGATCAGGGACGCGGCCAAAATGTCCGTATGCAGATGTCGGAACATAGATAGGACGGTTTAGACGCAGATGCTTGCGGATACCACGTGGTGAAAGATCGACGATCTGGTTTAGGATAGCTCCCAAACGCGCTTCATCAATGTCTTTACCTGTACCATCGAGGTCAACATAGACGGACAAAGGCTTTGACACACCGATCGCATAGCTAAGCTGAATTGTGCAGCGATCCGCTAAATCAGCCGCGACAACGTTCTTAGCAAGATAGCGCGCTGCATAAGCAGCGGAACGGTCCACCTTGGTTGGGTCTTTTCCAGAGAAAGCACCACCACCATGAGGAGCTGCACCACCATAGGTATCAACGATGATCTTACGACCCGTTAAACCAGCATCCCCATCAGGCCCACCAATAACGAAGTTACCTGTTGGGTTGATGTAGAACTCTTCTTCTGGGCACATCCAGCCATTTGGAAGAACCTCGCGCACTACTTCACGAAGTGTTTCACGAATAGTGTGCTGGCTCATCCCTTCAACGTGCTGCGTTGAAATGACGACAGATGTAACACCAATCGGCTTACCATCGACATAACGCAGAGTAACTTGGCTTTTTGCGTCAGGTAGAAGGCCAACACCACGAGGGTCACCATTCTTGCGGTAATCGCGGATGGTTTCCAAAATGGTTTGAGCGTAAAAAAGAGGAGCGGGCATCAAGTTTTCAGTTTCGCGTGTTGCAAAACCAAACATGATTCCTTGGTCACCCGCACCTTCATCTTTATTATCAGCACTATCAACGCCTTGAGCGATGTCAGCAGACTGAGCATGAAGGTATGAGGTGATCTCAGCGGTTTTCCAAGAAAAACCTTCCTGATCATATCCAATGTCTTTGATTGCTTCGCGGGCGCGATCAATCAGAGTATCTTCAACAGCTTTAGGGCCTCTTACTTCACCTGCCAAAACAACACGATTGGTTGTGACAAGCGTTTCACAGGCAACGCGTGATTCTGGATCAGCCTCAAGGTAGGCGTCCAGAACAGTATCAGAAATGCGGTCAGCTACTTTATCGGGATGGCCCTCGGAAACAGATTCAGAGGTAAATAGAAAATCGCCGTAATTGCGCACTCAGGGACCTCGCAGGGAATGAGTGGTGAAAAGGATCATAGTTTCATGAAGAGAGGAACTATGATGTTCAAAGAAAGAAGAGACGGCTTGGCTTAAATGTGCGTCAGGGTCAAGAGTTTTGGTAAAAAACTATCAATTTTTCTTAAAGAGGCGGTCTGAAGAAAGCGAGGAACAAAGGATTTAGTTTGGAAGAAAAACCATACTAAAACGTGCTTAACAACACAACGAATCGTCTTTTTAAAAATTGCGCAGGGATGTGAAGGTTAAAATCCCCCTGCGCAACCGTCATTTTATCCCTTTAAGACGTCACTCATCCCGTAAAGGCCGGGACGCTGATGAGGAAGCCAGCGTGCAGCCATAACAGCCCCTCGCGCAAAAACACGCCGATCTAACGCACGATGTGAAAGGGTTATTTGTTCATCGGCAGCAATAAACATAAGGTCATGCTCGCCAACAATTTGCCCTCCACGAATGGAGGCGAAGCCAATAGCATCGTCAGGACGGCGAGAGTTTTGGTCAAAACGAGCGACTTTATTGAAATCAGCTTGTCTTCCCTCAGCAACAGCACGCCCAATCGCTAAAGCAGTACCAGAAGGGGCATCAATTTTTTGACGATGATGGGCTTCGATAATCTCTGCATCATATTCGGGTAACGCTTTACCCAGTTGGCGTGCTAATTCAAGGAAGAGAGTGAGTGCTGGCGAAAAATTAGCGGCTTGTAAAACTGGAATATGTTGAGCTGCCTCTTCTACAGCGGCTTGTGCTTCTTCTGCGAGGCCTGTTGTTCCTAAAACCCAAGCGCATTTTGCTTGTGTGAAAGCGCGCGCATGGGAGATAACCTGAGACGCGTGGCTTACGTCTATAATAACATCACTCATCTCAGCGAGAAGAGTAGGCTGGGTTACAATATGACGTTTAGAATCTTCCTGACGGGAGAGGCCACCAACCAGTTCTGTTCCGGCCTCTTCTGCGCAAAGTGAACCGAGACGTCCTGTAATTCCTGCGATACCAATGCGAAGAGGGCGTGTCATACTCAGTGTGTCCTCAATTTATATTGTGTCACTCCTTAAAACGGGAGCGACACAACAAGATGTTTTAACGGCCTTCAAAAAAATCCCGGACTTTTGCGAAAAATCCACTGCTTTCCGGGTTGGCTTTTGTGTGATCATCACCTGCTTCGGTTTCGAATTCTTCTAACAGTTCGCGCTGACGCTTGGTGAGGTGGTGCGGTGTTTCAACGCCCACATTGATATACATATCCCCTCGGGCAGAGGAACGAAGAACAGAGAAGCCTTTGCCCCTTAGGCGGAAAGTCTCTCCTGTTTGTGTGCCTGATGGAATCCGAACTTTGGTGCGTGTTCCATCAATGACAGGTACTTCAACTTCTGTTCCAAGGGCAGCTTGTGTCATGCGTAGAGGAACACGGCAATAGATGTTGGCACCGTCGCGTTGGAAGATCTCATGAGACATCACCGCCACATGGACATATAGGTCTCCAGGTTGAACACCATCACCGCCAGCTTCTCCTTTGCCAGCCATACGGATGCGTGTGCCATCTTCTACGCCCGCAGGGATATCAACGGAGATTGTTTCTTTTTTGGCTTCTGTCCCTGATCCATGGCAGGTTTTGCATGGATTTTGTACTGTACGTCCAGAGCCGTGGCAGGTTGGACACATTCTCTCGACCAAGAAGAAGCCTTGTTGAGCACGTACTTTTCCAGCCCCATGGCATGTAGCGCATGTTGTCGTACTTCCGCTAGGATCAGCCGAGCCGGTGCCATGGCATGTTTCACACGTAATCCGTGTTTGGATTTCAACATCTTTATTAATGCCAGAATAGGCTTCTGTAAGACTAATTTCGACCTGAACTTGAATGTCTGCGCCAGTACGACGGGCGCCTCCTCGGCGGCCTCCCATCATATCGCCAAACATCTGATCAAATATATCACCAAGGCCACCAGCGCCGAAGCCGCTAAAGCCGCCGCCCATTCCTCCCATGCCGCCTTCGAAAGCATCATGACCATAGCGGTCATAGGCCGCACGTTTTTGATCGTCTTTTAGAACGTCGTAAGCTTCATTGATTTCTTTGAATTTTTGTTCAGCTGTTTCATCCCCTTGGTTACGGTCAGGATGATAACGCATCGCTTGCTTACGATATGCTTTTTTGAGGTCTCCTGAGGAGACTGTACGAGAAACCTCAAGGATTTCGTAATAATCAATTTTGATAGACATGTGTCGGTCCTTATCTGAGGGCCGGAAATAAAAATGGCGCCCATTCCGGATGGGAACGGGCGCCCGTTAAAGGTTACCGAGCAAGGGGCTTATGCACCTTGTTCGAAGAAGTCACCCGACTTAGTGCTTCTTATGGTCGTCAACATCTTCGAAGTCTGCATCGACGATGTCTTCTTCCTTGTGGCCGCCTTCAGAGGCTTCTGCACTAGGTTGAGCTTGTTGTTGCGCAGCTTGGCCAACCTTCATCGCAGCTTGTGTCAGTTTCTCACTCGCTGATTTGATGGCTTCAGCATTGTCGCCCGCAATCGCTTCACGTGCGGCAGAAATTGCTGCTTCAGCTTCAGATTTATCAGCAGCAGGAACCTTATCACCAGCTTCCGTTAGAGATTTCTCTGTCTGATGGATGAGGCTCTCTGTGCTGTTGCGAAGTTCAACCAGTTCACGTTTCGCTTTGTCAGCAGAAGCATTTGCTTCAGCTTCTTTAACCATACGATCAATATCAGAGTCGGATAGACCGCCAGAAGCCTGAATCTTGATCTGTTGTTCTTTGCCTGTTGCTTTGTCTTTTGCTGAAACGTTGACGATACCGTTTGCATCAATATCAAATGTAACTTCGATCTGAGGGACACCGCGTGGGGCAGGTGCAATTCCTTGCAAGTCAAAGTTACCAAGCAGCTTGTTATCCGCTGCCATCTCACGTTCACCCTGATAGACCTTAATGGTCACAGCGCTTTGGTTGTCTTCAGCAGTGGAGAATGTCTGGCTTTTCTTGGTCGGAATAGTTGTATTCCGGTCAATCAAGCGTGTGAAGACACCGCCAAGCGTTTCGATACCAAGGGAAAGTGGGGTAACGTCAAGAAGAAGAACGTCTTTAACATCACCTTGAAGAACCGCACCCTGAACAGCTGCACCAATAGCTACAACTTCGTCTGGGTTAACGTTACGAGCTGGCTCTTTACCGAAGAATTCCTTAACGGTTTCGATGACCTTTGGCATACGGGTCATACCACCAACCAAGATGACCTCATCGATCTCTTTGTTGGAAATGTCAGCATCTTTAAGAGCTGCACGACATGGGCCCAATGTGCGTTGGATCAGATCTTCGACAAGGCTTTCGAGCTTTGCGCGTGTCAATTTAACGACAAGGTGCTTTGGCCCAGAAGCGTCAGCTGTGATGAACGGCAGATTGATTTCTGTTTCCATGGAGGAAGAGAGTTCAATCTTCGCTTTTTCAGCAGCTTCTTTTAGGCGTTGCAGAGCAAGCTTGTCGCTACGTAGGTCGATGCCTTGATCTTTTTTGAATTCATCAGCGAGGTAGCCGATGATGCGGTTATCGAAGTCTTCACCACCAAGGAATGTATCACCGTTTGTGGATTTAACTTCGATCACGCCGTCAGAGATTTCAAGGATGGAAACGTCGAACGTACCACCACCCAAGTCATAAACAGCAACCGTACCAGAATCACGCTTACCAAGACCGTAAGCAAGAGCGGCTGCTGTTGGCTCATTGATAATTCTTAGAACTTCAAGACCAGCAATTTTACCAGCATCACGGGTAGCCTGACGCTGAGCATCATTGAAGTATGCTGGAACAGTGATAACAGCCTGAGTTACCTTTTCACCGAGGTAAGATTCAGCTGTTTCCTTCATTTTACCAAGAACGAAGGCAGAAATCTGGGCAGGTGAGTAATCTTTTCCGCGTGCGCGAACCCAAGCATCTCCGTTATCGCCTTTTACGATTTCGTAAGGGACCATTTTCTGGTCTTTGGCAACGGTCGGATCGTCAAAACGACGGCCAATAAGACGCTTTACTGCATAAAGTGTGTTTGTAGGGTTGGTAACAGCCTGACGTTTTGCTGCTTGCCCGACAAGGCGCTCACCGCTCTCGGTGAAAGCGACCATAGATGGCGTGGTACGTGCGCCTTCGCTGTTTTCGATAACCCGGTTTTCATCTCCTTCGCGGATCGCGACGCAGGAGTTGGTTGTACCAAGGTCAATACCAATAACTTTTGCCATAATATTATGTCCTTTTCAGCGGTTTTCTTCAGCCCTGTTAGGCACTAAACAAAACCCTTGCGACTTAAGATTTGGGAAACTTTCTTTAGAATCCCATACTCTAGGTAGCAATTTAAGCAGACTATCTTCTTCTTTCAAGGGCTTTAATTAATTTCTGCTCGAATGAAGAAGGTGTGTTGTGAAATTATAGGGAAACGATCATAAATTAAGTTCTCCAAAGCGAAGGCCCTTCATTTATCTTTATGAAAAGACACGTAATTATAATTATTAGAGCTGTGATCAGCGCTGCTATCATGAGTGCTTCAGCATGTGGGCCTATTGGCCCTTCTCATTTGCAGCATGATCCGTTGGAGTATTCCAGTGCTTTGGGGGATACGCAAAAGCACGAGATGTTACTGAATATTGTACGTATTCGTTATGCTGATCCGCCGACATTTTTGGATACGACGCAGGTTATTGCAGGGTATAGCGTTTCTAAAAGTGTAAGTGGCGGTTTTTACGCTTATCCAGCATCGGCAATAGGAAATTATTTGTTTGGTACTGGAACCGTAACAGCGGGGGAAAACCCAACTTTTACGTATCAGCCCGTGACAGGCGAGCAATATGCTGAAAATATTGTTCGGCCTATTTCGCCAACGGTCATTATGCCGTTAAGCCTTGGGGGAATGCCGATTGATACGCTTTTGCGGCTTACCGCCCAATCAATTGATGGTTTGTCGAATGTTCGTGGCTTAGGGGCAGGGCCATTTGGTGGAGGCTCTGTCCGGTTTTATTTGCTTTTGCATGATCTGCGGCAATTACAGATTGCAGGGGCGATGACTATTCGTATTACGACAGATGGGGATGATACGGGTTCCAGCTTAGGGGCATCAAAAGATGCGCATAAAGAAGATCATCACAGTGATAAGAAGGAGCGCTCCTTCCTTGTTTTATCAAGTACGTCAGATAATAACTTATTAGCTATTCAGGCGGAGGTGCGTCGCCTTCTTCATTTGGATCCACACGCAACAGAAGCAGAAATTGTGTATGGCCCGTCTCCTAAAAGGCCGGGGCAAATAGCGATCTTAACACGCTCTATGTTAGCGATGCTTACTCAGTTGGCCTATGAGGTGGAAGTTCCAGATGAAGATGTTCGAGTTGGTCGAACCCCTCCGACGATTGATCAGGTTGGAATTGAAAACAGACCAGAAGTGGTCATTCATGCAGGTAAGCGTCCCCCTACGCGTCGGTATGCTGCCGTGCGTTATAATGATGTATGGTTCTGGATTGATGAAAAAGACTTTCAGAGTAAGTTGGCCTTTACTCTTGTTCAGGTTTTAAGTGCTTTGGCGGCGACAAATCATAGCCCAGGGGCTGTTGTAACAATCCCCGCGGGCTAAAATAGAGCAGAAGTAAAAACAAAGTTTCGTGATAAAGGAACACGTTTTTTTTATCACTATACTACTATATTGTAATGGACTTTTTTGGCTGAAAAAATATAGCGTCTCTTTACTATAAAAAGAGGGGGCATTTCTATGCCAGAGAAGGGAAGTTCAAAAACACTTGGTTGGTGGCTAGTGCTACTTTTGGGTGTTTTTATTTTTGTAACAAGCGTGTTCTTTATCAGGCTAGGCGGTGAGTTAGCCTATGAGGGTGGGACAACATATTACATTATCTGCGGTGTTTTATTGCTTGTTTCATCTGTTTTGACCGTTTTAGGCCGTGTGAGCGGTGCATTATTATACTTTATAGCGCTTATTTATACATGGATATGGGCATTTTATGAGATTGGGTTGGATGCCAATCAACTCATGCCGCGTGTTTTTGGGCCTACATTAATCGGTATTCTTTTTGTGTTTGCTCTTCCCGCATTACGGCGCATGCAAGCGCGTCGTGCAGTTAAAGGGACTGTCTGATGAAACGGTTTTATCTTCTCGCAACGGTTGCTGGTCTTTCTGTTGCGTCTATGACGGGGGCGGCTTACGCACAGGTACAACCCTCTGATACTGTTCCAGATGTCAGCAATAGTGAGCCAACGGATAAAACAGATGCTCCATCTGGGAAGTTTGCTGCACCTTCTCCGTATGCTCCGCAAGCGCCCGGCGTAAATGCAGCGAATTTGCCAGATATTGATTCGATTGATCCGTCTCAGCTTCCTGCAATGGTTCCTCAGCAAAGCGCGCATCCCGCCTCAGGTGATTGGGCTGCCTATGGGCATGATGATACGCAGCAAAGATATTCATCTCTTTCTGAAATTACACCTGAGAATGTCGGCCAGTTGAAGGTTGCATTTGTTTACCATACGGGAAGTTATCCCCGCCCTGGTCAGGTGAATAAATGGGCAGCGGAAACAACTCCCATTAAGGTGGGGGATGGTCTTTATACCTGCTCTGCCATGAATGACTTGATTAAGCTGGATCCTGCAACGGGTAAGCAAATCTGGCGCAGAGATGTGGATGTGAAATATCACTCCATTCCTTATACAGCCGCCTGTAAAGGTGTAACGTATTTTACATCTTCTCAGGTTCCGGAAGGCCAGCCTTGCCACAACCGTATTATTGAGGGGACGCTGGATATGCGTCTTATTGCGGTTGATGCAGCAACGGGACAGTTCTGTCCTAATTTTGGACATAACGGCCAAGTGAACTTGATGCAGGGAATGGGTGAGTCTGTTCCCGGGTTTGTAGCAACGACAGCTCCTCCACCTGTTATTAATGGTGTGGTCGTTGTTAATCATGAAGTGTTGGATGGCCAGCGTCGTTGGGCGCCATCGGGTGTTATTCGTGGGTATGATGCTGAAACAGGCAAGTTTGTTTGGGCATGGGATGTCAATAACCCCAATGATCATAGTCAACCTACAGGGGATCATCATTACAGCCGCGGCACACCCAATTCTTGGGCGGCGATGACGGGTGATAATGAACTTGGTCTGGTTTACGTCCCTACAGGGAACTCCGCGGCGGATTATTATAGTGCATTGCGGAGCAGTGAAGAAAACAAGGTATCCTCCGCAGTTGTGGCGATTGATGTAAAAACGGGTTCACCAAGGTGGGTTTTCCAAACGACTCATAAAGATGTTTGGGATTATGATATTGGCTCTCAAGCAACTCTTATCGATATGCCGGGGCCAGACGGGAAAACAATTCCTGCTTTGATTATGCCAACCAAGCGTGGTGAGACGTTTGTTCTTGATCGCCGTACAGGCAAGCCTGTTCTTCCTGTAGAAGAGCGTAAAGCGCCATCTCCCGGTATGATCCCAGATGATCCAAGAGCGCCGACACAACCTTGGTCTGTCGCAATGCCTCAACTCAAAATGCCGGATCTGAAAGAGACGGATATGTGGGGGATGACACCGATTGATCAGTTGTTTTGTCGTGTAAAGTTCCGTCGTGCGCATTATGTGGGTGAATTCACCCCGCCGAGCCTTGATAAACCATGGATTGAATATCCAAGCTATAATGGTGGTAGCGATTGGGGGTCTATGTCTTATGATCCACAATCAGGGATCTTGATCGCCAACTGGAATAATATGGCGATGTATGATCAGTTGGTAACCAGAAAACAGGCAGATAAGCTTGGTTTGATGCCGATTGATGATCCTAACTTCAAACCCGGCGGTGGTGGTGCTGAAGGGAATGGCGCCATGGCTGATACACCTTATGCCATTGTGGTCTCACCTTTTTGGAACCAGTATACAAAAATGCTGTGCACCAAGCCTCCTTATGGGATGATCACGGCAATTGATATGAAGCATGGTCACAAGGTGTTGTGGCAACATCCGCTGGGAACAGCGCGCGCTAATGGACCATGGGGCTTGCCAACGGGTCTTCCTTGGGAAATTGGAACACCGAATAACGGTGGATCTGTTGTGACCGCTGGTGGATTGATTTTCATTGCTGCGGCAACGGATAATATGATCCGTGCTATTGATGAGAAAACAGGGAAAGTGCTTTGGAGTGCTGTGCTTCCAGGCGGCGGCCAAGCTAATCCTATGACGTATGAAGCCAATGGTCACCAATATGTAGCGATCATGGCAGGGGGGCATCACTTCATGGCTACTCCTGTAACAGATCAGTTGGTTGTTTTTGCTTTGCCTGACGCAAAGAAATAAAAGAACCTTATAAAAGAAAGCCCGTTTTTCTTAGCCAGTAAGAAAGACGGGCTTTTTTTTGTTTAGAAATCATTTTAAATGACGAAGGCTTCAGGACTCAGACCTTAACATGATTGGCCTTGTCATCAATGTTTCAACAACAAGAGACAATTCTTCAGGTTTTGCCTGCTTTGGAAACAGGAGGGCTGGAGCGTGGCGCGATAGAGATTGCTGGGGCAGTTAAACAGGCCGGTGGGAGAGCGCTTATTGCATCGCGGGGCGGCGCGCTTTTACCTCAATTAAGATATGTCGGCGGTCAACATATTCCTCTGGATTTAAAGAAAAAGTCACTTTTTTCTATTTTTCGACGAGCGCGTGATTTACAGAAAATTATACTAAAAGAGAACGTAATGTTGGTGCATGCGCGATCACGGATTCCTGCATGGTCTGCATGGTTGGCGTGTCGTCGGACGGGGGTGCCTCTTGTGACGACGTGGCATGGCGTTCATCACGCATCGTGGTGGGGAAAAAAGCTTTACAATTCATCACTTGTTAAAGGCCAGCGTGTTATAGCAATTTCAGAGTTTATTGCTGAGCGTTTGCGTAGAGAATATCATGTAAGTGAAGAGCGTTTGCGGGTTATTCCAAGAGGTGCGGATGCTTTGTATTTTAACCCAGAAGCGATTTCTGGTGAGAGAATTCAAAAGGTAGCAGAGGCGTGGTCCCTCCCTTTGGACTATCGTGTTATTTTGATGCCTGCCCGTTTGACACGATGGAAGGGGCAGGGTGTTCTGTTGGAGGCGCTTACTCTTTTAAAGAAGAAACAAGTTGATCATCCATGGATTTGTGTTTTTGTTGGTCCTGTAACAGACAAGAAATTTGCTAAGTATTTATTGCATCGTATCCGGGAGCTGGATTTAAGTAACGATGTTTATTTTGCAGGCAATTGTCAGGATATGCCTGCGGCTTATGCGTTATCTTCTGTTGTTGTTACACCGTCCTTACGACCTGAACCCTTTGGGCGAACGGTTGTTGAAGCTCAGATGATGGGCAAACCGGTGATTGGGACAGCGCAGGGAGGGATGATGGAGACCATTATTCCCGAACAGACAGGGCTGGTTGTTCCTCCGAATGATCCAGAGGCATTATCAGATGCACTTTGTGCTGTGTTGGGGCTTGGAAGTGAAAGTTCTCAACAAATATCTGAAAACGCCCGCCAAAATGCTTTGGATCATTATACAACTCAATCAATGCAGGCGATGACACTTGCTGTTTATGATGAAATATTAGGAACGCAGTTAAGCGGGACATTTCTTGGGAGGGATTATGGCAGACCAGAAGAATAAAAAGCCAGTCGTTTCAACAAAGCAGAAAGATGAGGCCTTGGCAGCTAAAGAAGCGCGTTTGGAGAGAGAGGCAAAAGCGCTTCGGGCTAATTTACTGCGTCGGAAACAGCAACAACGGGCACGCCAATCAAGCGACCCATTATCACCAAGAGAAGAATAATAGGAATTACTGCGCTGCTTGGACAGCGTTTACGGCATCCATAATCTCAGCTGCAACAGCCTCTGGATGGCTGATCATGGCGACGTGGCTGGATGGAAGGCGTAGGATATGCGCGTTGATGCGAGAAGCCATGATTTCTTGTAGCGCAGGGGAAATCATATGGTCATTTTGTGTGATGATGTCCCAAGAAGGTTTTTGTTTCCATGCGACTGCGGTCACAGGTTGAGAAAGAGTGGCAGCGGCCCAGTGCCCTTGAATTGCAGCAAGGACATCAGCTTGATCGGGAGGGATATCCCCTGCAAAATCTTGCTCTACACTTTTTTCTGTCAGTGAAAGAAAGTTCTGATTGTCTTTTTCGATCTGAGGTTTGAATTTATTTTTAGGCCCTATTTTTTCTAAATTGATAATGTTTTCACTTTTGTCTGGTGCAAAAGCTGCAACATAGACAAGAGCTTTTACTTTCGGGTCGATTCCTGCTTGAGTAATGACCATACCAGCCCAGCTATGCCCAACTAATACGACAGGCCTTTGCGCTTGAGAAATTGCATTTTGAGTGGCTGTGACATCTGCATTTAAGGATGTCAGAGGGTTTTGAACGGCTACCGTTTTAATTCCTTCTTTTTGAAGGATATGAATGACTTTGCTCCAGCTTGAGCCATCAGCAAAAGCACCGTGTACTAAAATAACGGTTGGTTTAAGAGAGTGAGGGGCTGCAGTATTTGCCGTCGCTGTAAAAGAGCAGAACAATCCTATAATCATTGCGGGATATATGAATTTTCGAAAAAGATTCATGGTGGTAACCTTGAATATCTAAAGGGAAAATCATATCAACTTAAGTTAAGAATAATGATAAACAAAAAATTTCGTGATGTTTATATTGTTCGTTATTTATTAAAAAATACGCTCTATCGGTTAACACGTTTATTGCGCGATTGATCAGCTATCGCTAGAGCTGATGAAATTCCCGAGTGTAGTAGGAGTAACGTAGTGTCTATCATGCCTGATACCTGGATCCGTCAAATGGCCAAAGAACATGGCATGATTGAACCTTTTGTTGAGAGCCAAAAGCGAGAAGGCATTATTTCTTATGGTTTATCATCCTATGGATATGATGCGCGCGTAGCAGAAGATTTCAAGATTTTTACAGACGTTGATAATGCGGTTGTTGACCCTAAAAATTTTGTTGAAAACAGCTTTGTAACGCGAACGGGTGATATTACGATCCCACCGAATAGCTTCGCTTTGGCGCATACTGTTGAATATTTTCGCATTCCGCGTGATACGCTCGTGGTTTGCTTGGGGAAATCGACATATGCGCGTTGTGGGATCATTGTGAATGTGACGCCCCTAGAGCCTGAATGGGAAGGGCAAGTTACGATTGAAATTAGTAACACCACACCATTGCCTGCTCGTATTTATGCAAATGAAGGTATTTGCCAGTTCTTGTTCTTTCAAGGGGCTGGTCCGTGTGAAGTCAGCTATGCGGATCGTGCTGGGAAATATATGCGTCAATCCGGTGTAACAACCCCTCGCCTCTAAGGAGCTTTGAACGTGGATCGCTTTATTATTCGTGGTGGCCGTCGCTTAAGTGGTGAGATTGAGATTGGGGGGGCTAAGAATTCCGGCTTGAAACTGATGGTCGCCGGGCTTCTTACGTCCGAGCGCTTGCGGCTGTCGAATGTTCCCAAGATTGCAGATATTCAGACGATGCGTGATCTTTTGTTACGTTTGGGGATCTCCGTCGATGAGGTTGATGAGCGGACATTTTCGATCGGTGGGGACATCGCTTCCATTGAGGCTCCTTACGACATCGTATCGAAAATGCGGGCCTCTATCTTGGTTTTAGGTCCTTTATTGGCGCGTGCTCGCGAAGCGAAGGTTTCTTTGCCCGGAGGTTGTGCCATTGGAACGCGACCAGTGGACATGCATCTGAAGGGGTTAGAAGCATTAGGCGCTGAGATTCGGCTGGAAAACGGCTATATTAATGCGCGGGCGCCTAATGGGTTAAAGGGTGATCGGGTTATATTACCTTTTGCAAGTGTGGGGGCGACAGAGAATTTGTTGATGGCGTCCACTTTGGCAAAAGGACGCACAGAGATTGTTAATGCCGCGCGAGAACCAGAGATTACCGATCTTGTGAATTGCTTGAATGCAATGGGTGCAAACATCACAGGGGCTGGGTCTGGGACGTTAGTCATTGAAGGTGTTGAAGCCTTACATGGTGCGGATTATGCGGTTATGCCAGATCGGATTGAGTGTGGCACGTATGCTTGCGCTGCGGCTATTACCCAAGGAGATCTGCTGTTGATTGGAGGGCAGGCCGATAGCTTGGGTTCTGTTATTCGCACACTGAACGAAACGGGTGTTGACGTTACAGAAGAGCAAAGAGGCTTACGTGTTCGTTGTTCTACAAAGCTCCGCGGTATTGATATTATGACGGAGCCTTACCCCGGCTTCCCGACGGATATGCAAGCGCAATTTATGGCGATGCTTTCTGTTGCTGAGGGTGCTTCCATGATTACGGAAACGATCTTTGAAAACCGTTTTATGCATGTCCCCGAATTGAATCGCATGGGGGCGCGCATTAATCCGCATGGGCGATCCGCTATTATCCGGGGAGTGGAAAAGCTTTCAGGTGCGCCGGTTATGGCAACAGACTTACGGGCATCTTTTTCTTTGATCTTGGCTGGGTTGGTTGCAGAAGGTGAAACCGAACTTAGCCGGATATATCATCTGGACCGCGGGTATGAAGGCGTAGACCGCAAGCTTGCTGCTTGCGGTGCTGATATTGCGCGCGTTCACGAGTAAGGTTTAGGCTTTTTGATGCTAAACTCTTGTCAGTGAGCGTTGAAAAAGGGCGTTCGTCCAACTCATCGCTTGCAGAAAGAGTGCTGCATCAAAGCGTGGGGCTCCATCGCGTAAGAAAGCATGTTGTCCATCGACTTCGTGCCATTCGAGGGTGAGGTTCGCTTTTTCTAAGCGGTCACGAATGGTACGACGGCCTTCATAAGGCACATGTGGATCTGATTGTCCCCATACCATCATAAGCTCTCCTTTAATTTCAGAAGCGCGGGCCAGAGAGTCGTCTGATTTGTCTTTTCCTAGAGACGCTGAGTGTAAATCGGTGGCGTAGAAACAAGCGGTTGCCTTGATGTCCGGATGGAGTGCTGCTCTGAACGCGAGATGCCCTCCGAGGCATACTCCAAAAGCGCCGATAGCGCCTGAGCAGGAAGGAAAGTGTTTTAACCACTCTATAAGAGCGGCTGTATCACTATCGAACGCGGCAACTGGTTTGGTATATTTTAATTCATTCCCGCGGTCTGTTCCGGCTTGGTCGTAGTGTAGAACGGTGCCTGCGGGTTCATATTCGTGATAAACTTCAGGGACGGCAACAATGTAGCCTTGTCCGGCAATCATGGCTGCTAGCCGTTCGATTGGGGCAGTAACCTGATAGATTTCAGAAAAAAGAATAATCGCTGGGAAATGACCATCTTGGGTCGGGCGTAAGAGATGTACGCGCATATCTCCTGTTGGTGTTGAAATATCAATTTTTTCATCTGTGCGAATGAGCATGGAGTAGATTGCCTTAAAGGGAAAAAGAGAACTGATATCAGGATGGCAGAAAATAACAGGGTGCGAAAAGCCAACTCACACCGTTGTGACAAGTTTTTTTAATGGAGAAAGGTATGCAGCATGCTTGAGAATATACTGGTGAAGATTTTTGTTTTGAGGTAGTTCTTCCTGCATGAGAGATCTTCGCCAGAGCAAAGGATATTGGGGTATTTTTATCCCTTTGTTTTTACTTGCTCTTGTGGTGCGTCTGTCTTTTGGAGGGCTAGTTTCTCCCCAAAGTGTTTTTGATGATCCTCTTCAAGAATTAGATCAATTAACTGTTTTCTGTGACCATGCGGTTCTTCATGGTCAGGATATACCTGTTCCCCATCATACATCACATGATGATCAAAAAGACGGTCTTTTTCTGCTGGCAGATAGCTTAGAGTTATTATCTTTAAGTGTTATTTTCGTCTTGTTCTTTGCTTATGTGGTTTTTGAGCTTTCGAGGAAATGGGTTTTTCCTACTATACGTGGGCCTCCCTTTCGGCAGAAATCGGCTTTTTGCCCGCAAGGGCCACCTGTTTAACCTGAAAAGAAAATTCAGTTTGCCTTGAGCTGAAAAGCTTAACGGCTGTTTGTTATCTTTCGGGTATGTGAAAATGATCTGTTGGTTTCATCCCACTCGTCGGGTGTGTGGGTGCATAGCTATTACGAGTGTTTTTGTATTTTATTCTGCATCTGCACAGCCAAGTCATTTGCAAGCAAAAGATTTAAAGCATCCTCTTTCGTCTCAAAAAGTTGAGAGTATTCACGTTAAGGGGCAAAGGAACCTTGGGCCAGCAACCCTGCATCCTGCTGGTCAAACTGTTTATAGTGCGCAGCGCAGCTCTTATGCGAACCATGTTGCACAATCTGTTTCAGATATGTTGGTTACCGTTCCTGGTGTGAGTTTTACGCAAGGGAATGGACCGCGAGACCCGGTTATTTCGGTTCGGGGGTCTGGGAACCGTCAGTCCTATGGGATGAAAAATTTACAAATTTTGGAGGATGGTTTTCCTCTTACCCAGCCAGACGGCATGGCGCGTGCTGATTTGATAGACCCTCATGCCTATGCGGGGGTGGATGTTTTTGAAGGGCCTGCTTCTACAGTTTATGGCAACTACGCCATTAATGGCGCAATTAGTTTTAAGACGAGAAAGGGCACAGATCTTCATGGTGTAGAGATCGGCTCAGATTTCGGCAGCTTTGGCATGTTTAATAATTATATGACGATAGGAATGGGGAACCGTCATTATGATTTTATGCTGTTTGGCAGTGATGTGCGGGGAAATGGTTATACGGCAAACAGCCGCTATAATACCTCAACAGAGAATATGAGGTTACGCGTTAATCTTACAGCAAAAGATCGTTTGGTTCTGAAGTTTATTAATAATGTAACCGACACGTTCCTGCCTTTGCGTTTATCGTATAATCAATTTCTGACGAACCCTTTTCAGCATGGATGTACCGATATAGAGCACGGAGCAGTAGGGTGTGCGTCGGTTAATATGTTGGTGAATGGGCGCTATGGTGCATCGCAGACTATTAGCCCGGAAGCGGCAGGGTTAGGGCGTTTTGACCGACGGACGTTGGTCGGTTTGCGTTGGGAGCATGATTTTAATGCGCATACCCAGTGGCGGAATCAATTTACTTACGATCAGCGCCATTTTGACCAGCCGGCTGCGGCTGTTGGATGGGTTGGACCTTATAACTCTTATACCGTGAGTAGTGATATTACGAATTATACCCATTGGGGCCGAACGCCGCTTACATCCTTTGGCGGTGTTGACTTTGGGTATATCGATTTTTCAATGCCAGTATATAATTTGATGCCGCTTGGAGGGGCAACGCGCGGGGCGTGGAATAGCTACCTTGCTGGGCATCATTGGAATTTGGGAGCTCGTTTTCAGGAAGATTGGCAGTTTCTTCCCCAATGGCATGCTGTTGTTGGATTAGGTGGTACGTATTCAGATCTGGGGGCTACGCAGAATTTATATAGCTATACAGCAACTGCCACGCAGATGAGATCAATCATGGCGCAGCGTTATTTCTTTAATCTCGCGCCAGAAGGTTCTTTGGTTTACACGCCATCTTCCGCATGGAAGCTTCATACGCGTGTAGGAACAGCTTACGCAACACCTACAGTCTCGAACCTGTTTATTACGCCCCAAGGGACTTACGGAAATAATACAGACCTGAAGAGTGAGACCAGTGTTGGTATTGATTTAGGGGCAGAGTGGCACCCATCCTCAAACGTGACGTTACAGGCGACAGGGTTTTATGAGTTTTATAAAAATGAGTTTGTTAGTCAGTCAGCGGGAGTGAATACGGTTGGGGCCTATACATTTAACGTTCCATCGTCGCAGCATCGTGGGATTATTCTTGGAGTAAACTGGCGGCCATTACCCGTGTCTTTATACGGTGCTCGCATGATGCTGAGTTATACGTATGATAATCAGATTTATACCCATTATAACGAAGCTCTTGCTAATACACAGCAGTATAAAACTTTTGATCGTTCTGGAAACAAAATCCCTGGTGTTATTCCACACTTTTTGAATGCTCGTTTTTTGTATGATCAGCCGCAAGGGATCTTAGAAGGTCTGGGGGGATATTTTGAACTGACCTGGAGAGATAAATATTGGCTTGATAATGCTAATTTCTTAAAAGCCCCTGGATATACATTGCTGAATTTGGAAGTTCACTATGATCCTCCTAAACGAATGGGTTGGGCACATCGGTTGCATTGGTACTTTGAGGTTCAGAATTTAACGAATAAAACTTACGTCGGCGGGGCTACAAATATTAGTGATAAGTTGATGATGAGTGGTCAGCAAGCAAATGCACGTGCTTTAATGAATAGTACTGGCTCCATCTATGCAGGTTCTCCACGGGCATATTTTGGAGGGGTAAAGATAAGGTTCTGAAAGTAATCTGTTATGGCTTCTATTCTGCTTGATTTAAGGAAAGTTGTTTCTTCAAAATATGTTTTAACCTCTGAGAGTGCGACATATGCTTATCGGAAAGGGTTTCGTTTTGGAGAGGGGCGCGTAGAAGCTGTTGTTCAACCGGGCTCTTTGGTTGAGTTATGGCGTGTGGCATCCATTGCAGTAAATGCAAACCGTATTGTTTTGATGCAAGCCTCTAATACAGGTTTGACAGGTGGATCATCCCCTGATGGGAATAATTACGATCGTCCGATTATTCTTATCAATACGAAAAGATTGAAAGGGATTCAGCTGTTGGGGGATGGTCGTCAGGTTGTGTGCTTGCCTGGCGCTGAACTTTATGAACTTGAAAAGATCTTATCTCCTTTGGGGCGGGAGCCACATTCTGTTATTGGATCATCGTGTATTGGGGCTTCTGTTTTAGGAGGAATTAGTAATAATTCAGGAGGAGCGTTAATTCAGCGCGGGCCTGCCTTTACTCAAATGGCCTTATTTGGTCAGGTCGATCAGAATGGCAAACTTCAACTGGTGAATCACCTTGGAATAAAGTTAAGGGGTGAACCTGAAGAGGTTTTGGAGCAACTTCAAAAAGGTCTCTACTTCTCTGATGATGTCAATTGGGCGGCTGGACAAGGCCATGATGCAGATTATGTAAATCGTATCAGAGATGTGGAAGCGCATACACCAGGACGTTACAATGCGGATCCAGAACGACTGTATGAAGCCTCAGGATGTGCCGGGAAATTGGTAGTTTTTGCTGTGCGGCTGGATACGTTTCCAGCTGCTCAAGAAACCGTCGTTTTTTATGTTGGGACGAATGAAACGCAGAAACTAGAGGAATTGCGGCGCGGGTTACTAACACAGTTTGAAGAGTTACCGATTGCTGGTGAGTACATTCATCGGGATGCATTTGCAATTGCTGATCGTTATGGGCGTGATACGGTTGCATCAATTCGTTATATGGGAACGAAAAACCTTCCTTTCTTTTTCAGAATAAAAGCGCGTATCGACCAATTTGGGCAACGTTTTTCATGGCTGCCAGAGGCTATAAGTGAGCATGCCCTTCAGTGGTTAAGTTATGTTTTGCCGTGTCAAATTCCATCACGAATTATGGATTACCATAAACGTTACGAACATCACCTTATGCTGAAAGTGACAGGGAGTATGGCTGTCAAAATACGGCCATGGCTAGAACAGTTTTTTCAAGGCGAAGCGCATAAAGGAGCATCTTTTGAATGTTCTGAGAAAGAGGGAAAACTGGCTTTTTTGCATCGTTTTGCTGCAGCCGGAGCAGCTAATAGGTATAATATAATCCATCGTAAAGAAACTGGAGGTATGCTTGCGCTGGATGTAGCTTTACGCAGGAATGATAAAGAATGGTTTGAAAGCTTACCAAAAGAAATTGATGATCAGTTGGTGGTCAAGCTCTATTATGGGCATTTTCTTTGCCATGTTCTTCATCAGGATTATGTGGTTAAGGCTGGTCTGGATCCAATGGCTGTAGAAAAAAGTATGTGGCCTGAATTGGATAAACGTGGGGCACGCTATCCTGCCGAGCATAATGTTGGGCATTTATATTATGCCCCTAAAGATATGGTAGCGCATTATCAGAAACTTGATCCATGTAATTGTATGAATCCAGGGATTGGGCATACAACGAAATCAAGAAACTGGGTTGCGGAAAGCGTTTGATATATCCGTAGTTTTACAGTTGGTTTTCTGACAGAAGGCGCTTTAACTCGGTTGAAATTTGATGGGCGCTGGAATCAACAGGGATAAGGCCAATAAGGTTGTTGTGTGGTCCCATGAGGTAAAGCAAAGAACTATGATTTAAGAGCTCTTCTTTGCTTTTTCCTAAATAGCGGTGAACTGTAACGTGGAATTCGTTCAGGACAGGTTGAATTTGTTGAGCAGACCCTGTCAGCCCAATAATGTGTGGTGAAAAATGGGAGACATATTCCTCAACATTCTCGGGTGTATCCCGCGTGGGATCAACGGAAATAAAGAGCGGGATTATGGGCGTTTTTTGTAACTCGAGCTCTTTAAGAGCTTCTGAAACGGTTGCTAATGTTAAAGGGCAAACATCAATACAATGCGTATATCCAAAATAGATTAAGGTAAAATGACCTTTAAAATTATTTTGAGTGATCAGGTTACGATGCCCATCGAGTAAAGAGTACGGGCCGCCAATTTGTCTCGTATTTTCAGCATGAAGAATGAAATTACGGAATATAATCGCCCCTATTAAGAGAAGGCAGGTAAAGACGATAATAAAAATGACAGGTGAGGTATGAGAGTTTGTTTTATGTTTTTGGGGCGATGAAGGCATAAAAACGATTTATCAAAATATGGGCGAGAAACCTAATAGATAATTCAGGATGAAAGGTGTTAGTTTTTCTGGGACGTTCAATGTGAAGGATAAGTATTTTCTGATGAGTGCTCCCCATACCCCTGTGACCCTGAATGATTTGTATTCTGCTGTTGAAGCTATCGTATCTTCAGAAAGCGATATGATTGCAAATATGGCCAATATAGCGGCTTTGATTTTTGAAGCGCTCCCACAGATAAACTGGGCTGGGTTTTATGTGTGGAAAGAAGACCAGCTTGTGTTAGGCCCTTTCCAGGGCCGAGTAGCGTGTACGCGGATCGCTTTAGGAAGAGGGGTATGTGGCACGGTTGCAAAAACGAAAGAAACTTTGGTTGTTCCGGATGTGCATTTGTTTCCGGGGCATATTGCCTGTGATGCAGCTTCTCAATCAGAAATTGTTATACCTATTTTAAAAAGAGAGAACCTGGTGGGCGTATTAGATATTGATAGCCCTGTAAAAGAGCGATTTTCTGTAGTTGAGCGTGATCTTTTACAGGGAATAGTCCGTCTTTTAGAGCAAACGTTAAGAGAGTGATCGACTTTTTTAATTAGAATCACTTTTTGTGAGATACTGCATAAGTTCTGCTACGTTTGATACGATTGTTAATAAATCAAGAGTATCTGGTGCTGCAAAGCCTTGCTCTGACGTTGTTTTAATCATGTCGATTACGGCTTGAGCCCAGTTGTTGATGTTAACAATGTAAATAGGCTTTTGATGCAGGTTGAGTTGTTTCCAAGTTAGGATTTCGATTAGCTCATCAAACGTGCCTAAGCCACCAGGAAGGGTCACATAGGCATCGGCCATTTTATACATAAGAGCTTTTCGTGTATGCATGTCAGGGGTGATTTCTAACTTTGTGACACCTTCATGCATCACTTCCCGACTATGGAGAAACTCTGGGATAATCCCTGTGACATCTCCCCCAGCTTTGAGGGCAGCATCGGCGACGGTGCCCATAAGGCCCACATCTCCGCCGCCATAGATGAGATTGATGTGATGTTCACCAAGCTTTGTTCCGAGTTCTTGGGCTGTTTTTTTGTAAAGATCAGACTTACCGAAGCGAGAGCCACAGAAGACAGCACAAGAACGAATTTTCATATGTTTTACCTCATCATGTAAAGAAAGAGATTATCAGGGCCGTGGATGTTTCTTTGTAAGGAATTGGCTAATGATAACGCCTCCCAAAGAGAAAGCCATCGTCGTTGCAAACATAATGGTATAACTTTGGGTGAGCTGAACGATTTTCCCTAAAATGACACCACTGCTTGCAATTGCGAGGTCAACACAGATGGAATAGGCGCTTAGGGCTGCACCACGGTTGCGTGGACCAACACTATTAACGGCGAGAACGCCCAGTGCAGGGAAAAGAAGAGAGAAACCCGCACCTGTAAAAGCCGCCCCTATAGTGGCAGCTAAAGAGCTTGGGAAGAACGTTAAAATCCCGAGGCCAATGGTTTCTACCGCTAAAGAGATGAGTGCCACGAAAGCCCCTCCACGTTTCTCAATTTGTGAAGAAAAGAGGAAGCGAACAATGACAAAAACAGCGCCAAAAGCAGAAAGCGCATTACCGACATTATTCCAATGATGGTAGGCATAATATAGGGGAAGGAGTGAGGATATGGCCGCAAATCCGATAGCACCGCACGCTAGTCCCCCTCCATAGGCTTTTACGAGGTTTAGAGCACGGGGGAAGGAAATCAGGTTTCCTGATGTGTTTGCTTCTTTCTCAGGCTTAATTGCTTGATAATATCCTAGCCAGCTAAACCCAAAAAGGATGCCTAAGGCAGAGAATATTAAAATACAGGCACATAGACCGATTGAGACAAGGCCATCAAAAGGATGGTGGAACCGAGAGAGTTGAACCCCAATAGGAGCTCCTAAAGCCATGCCGCCATAGGAGCAAATACCATTCCAAGAGATGGCTACGGAAGTATTTTTAGCGCCAACTTTTTCAATATTCCAGACGGTTACACTGGTAGCAGTCCAACTTTCTGCCCATCCCAAGAAAGGCCGACTAATACATAAAAGCGCAAGTGAGAGATAAGGAATATAAGTAAAAACCCCCGCCAAAGTGACGAGAATGCTTGAAATGGCACAGACTGTTAGCCCAACGATTACAATAGGTTTGGGACCAATATTATCGGTAAGGCGCCCAGCCGAAGGGCGGCCAGAGGCTGTTGCGACATATTGCAAGGCAAAGACACACCCTGCAACGGTAGCACTAAAGCCTAGAGTATTATGAACAAAAACAGTGAGAACGCCACTGAGAAGACCAATAATGATATAAACAATGAGATTAAAAAGAACTACGGGGAGAACGATGATATTGGGTGAAGTTTGAGATTTTTCTTCCATGATCCTCTCCGAGTTGCAGATATGTTTGTTGTCTGTAAACAAGTAACATGGCTTATGGTTCATGTGATACTTGTGTAGCCTTCTAAGACTAAAATCAGAATTGTAAAACGATTTTGATCGTTTGTGGCGCAGACATGTATGAGTTTTTCTCTGGATTAAAGAGATTTTAGATCAGGAAATAAAAGCATCTGGCTTTGTTGTTGATCCGACTCAGCGAGTGTTGGAATAAAATTGGATAGAGTTACCCCTAACAAACGCACTCCTTCCTGAAGAGGGAGAAGGGGTTGGAGTAAAGACTGGCACGTATCAGTAAGTATTGTCAGGGATGATATTGGCTTTAAAAGAGTATTTGCGCGCGTTATTTGTTTGAAATTAGTGTATTTTACTTTCAGTGTGATGGTACGAGCTGAAATATTCTTTTCGAGTGAAAGAAGCCAGAGCTTCTTTGTAAGGTCATGTAAAGCATTTATTGCATCATGATCTTGCTTTAAATCTGTCAGATACGTTTGTTCGGTTCCTAAAGATTTTCGTTCCCGGTGAGGGGTCACAGGTCTTTCATCAACCCCATGTGCAATATCGTGATAGAATTGTGCGGCTTTACCAAAATGGTGTTTTAATAAAGAAAAGTCTGTGTTTTTGAGGTCTTGTCCCGTCTGAATTCCTAAGGCCCGCATACGCTGGGCAGTTGCAGGACCAATTCCATGGAATTGATCGACCGTTAGATTAAGAACAAATTCAGGCCCCATGTGGGGGGGAATAACAAAGAGGCCGTCAGGTTTATTATAATCGGAGGCTAATTTAGCTAAAAATCGATTATATGAGACCCCGGCAGATGCCGTCAGGTTGGTTTGTTGCTTAATATCCTCCCGGATACTCTCGGCAATAAGAGTTGCAGAGCCGTAGGCGCCAAGGTGATCCGTAACATCTAAAAACGCTTCATCAAGAGAGAGGGGCTGTATAAGAGGCGTATACCGTGCGAAGATTTCATGGATCTGTTCTGAAACGGCACGATAAACGTGAAAGCGTGGAGGTGTAAAAATGAGTTTTGGGCAAAGCCGTTGAGCTTTTGTGGAAGGCATTGCGGAACGAACACCAAATTGGCGCGCTTCATAGCTAGCAGCGGCAACGACACCGCGTGCGGCACCACGTCCGACAGCGATCGGGCGCCCTCGGAAGGATGGATTATCGCGCTGTTCGACAGAAGCATAAAACGCATCCATGTCGATATGAACAATTCGGCGGCAATTCATTAAGCTATTGTGCGAGTTTAATAAGAACAAAACAAGATCGGAATTAAAACAATGAGCATTGAAGAAGAAAGAAAAAAAGCTGGTTTTACAACCGTTTCAACACGGATGGCGTATAGTAACCCGTGGACGGCCTTAAGAGAGGATGTGATTATCCATCCGAATGGTAAAAAAGGGCTTTATGGAATTGTGGAAAGAGGAGAGTTTGTCGTTATTCTCCCAATGCATGCCGATGGACGGATTACACTTATTCGACAGTTTCGTTACCCGGTAGGGGAGCGGTTGTGGGAATTGCCCATGGGTATGTGGGAAACCAAACCTGATGCAGATCCGATTGAGTTGGCTCTTGGAGAGTTACGCGAAGAGACGGGGTTACGTGCAGGTGAAATGATACATGTCGGAACAATGTATCAAGGAGCCGGGTATTCCAACCAGAAAGGGCATGTCTTTTTAGCAAAGAACCTGACGCGAGGGGAAAATGCGCTTGAAGAGACAGAGCAGGACATTACAACACACGACATGTCCTTAGCAGAGTTTGAGGCGCTGATCGAACAGGGCGAGATGAAATGTATGGTGTCTCTTGCGGCGTTTGGTTTAATCAGATCAAAAGGTTTGATCTGATTAAGGTTTAAATAACTTTATTTAGAAAAACGACATGGGACGCGCCACCTTCGACGAGGGTTTTAATGGCTTGGTTGAAGGTTTTCCCATGTTCTGTGCCCATGTGGGCTTTAAAAGCGGCTTCATCTTTGTAAGATTCTTCAACGTGGAACAAATTTTGATCGTTCTCGAGCGTATACACAACAAAACGTTCGCATCCGGGCTCAGCACGAACATCTGCAGCAAGTTTTGTTAGTAGTTCTTGAACCTTTGTGCGATGTTCAGGAAGAGCTTTCATTGTAGCATATAGGGATTTTGACATTTTCGATATCCAATTAAAAAAGATAGAATCTACATTTCATCAATGTTCCTATATGCTCGGCAGGGCAAGTAATTGCTTCGTGAAGGTGTGAATTGAATAAATCATTCCTGTCATATGAGGTCATCATTTAAGCCAATGGATAAAAATTATTCTTCATCCATTGGTGAGAAAATACGCGACGGATTGTATAATATTATTCCGTGGCGTGCTCTGTTGAGTGTAGTGGCCATGTTGATGATTGTTTCGGCTTTAGAGCGCCTGCCCGTTGTCCACAGAACGTTAGAAAACGCACCGCACTGGCATGAAAACCCACATGCTTATGCATGGTTTATGGTTTTTGCTGTGCCTTACTGTGCTTTTGGATTGCCGCGGCAAGCGTTGTGTATTGCGGCTGGTATGGCATTTGGTCTGTGGTCTGGTTTGAGCTTATGCTCATTAGCGTATGTGTTGGGTGCATTGTGTGCTTATGGATGGGCACGAGTATGTGCCCCGAAAAGGTTCAGAAAGAAAATATTGGATCGGTTGAATAAGAGTTATTCTTGGCTTGCTCGCATTTTACATCAAAAGCCTTTTCGAGCGGTTTTAACCTTGCGTCTTATGCCCATAGGTTCGGCTCTCTTGGTTTCTACCGCGGCAGGTTTGTTTGAATTGCCTATTCTTTCATTTGGTGTCGCAACTTTTTTGGGAGGTATTCCTCAGAACCTCGTTTTTTCCTTGATTGGTTCAGGGGTGCGCATTGGGCATATAGCGCAACTTGGACTGGCGGGATCTCTGTTTATTATATCCGGCATTTTAGGAGCCGTTCTATTACGCCGCGCTGAAGCGTAAATTAAAAAACGACGTGGTTAAAAGATCGTTTTTAAACGCAATGCCCTCTTTGTTAGTTATTGGTTACATGAGCGCAGAATAGCTCTGATAGCATATCGTAAGTGAGGATGAATGAGCAGACAAAGTGTGGCGTTTCGGCGGGGAGATGCCATTCCTGGTTGGTTGCCAATAATGCTTGGTGTTATTACTGCTGTAGGCCCTGTTTCGACGGACGTTTACCTTCCTGCTCTTCCAGAAATGGAGCAGCAGCTGCATGCTCCTATTGGTTCTGGAAGTATGACGATGTCTGCTTGGGTTATTGGTTTAGCTATCGGGCAAATCAGTATCGGGCCTTTATCGGATCGATTTGGGCGTCGCTTACCACTTCTTATCGGGATGCTTGGTTATACCATAGGTGAAATTGGGTGTGCTTTAGCACCGAATATGACCGTTTTATGTATGTGGCGTTTGTTTGCTGCGCTTATGGCATCCGCTGGTCTTGTTATTCCTAATGCATGTATTCGAGACATTACCGAAGGGGAGCAATCTTCACGTTTGATGTCTCGATTGATTGTTATTCAAGGAGTGGTGCCTATCTTGGCGCCCACGCTGGGAGGTTATGCATTACAATTTGTAGATTGGCGGATGATCTTCTGGGCGACAGCGGTATATGGCGCCCTGTGTTCTTTTTTACTCCTCACGATTTTCCCAGAAACCTTACCTTTGAATGAACGCCGTGATTTACACCCTGTCTCTATCATGCGCCGATATAGTCAGATTTTAAGAAATCGTAGCTTTATCACGAATGGGTTGGTGTGGGCTTTTCTTGGTGTGATTACGTTCACCTATTTGAGTGGCGCTCCAATGTTGTTTGAGGTTGGATTCGGCCTGTCCCCTTTTGCGTACGGAATGCTCTTTGGTCTTTTTGCGGTTTGTATGATTGGTGCATCTGCTTTGAATGGTATTTTCGTACCTAAGGTCGGTGCGTCGAAAATGTTATTTAATGCTTTGATTGTTGGTCTGCTGGGAAGCTTGGTTTTTTTAGGAATTTCAGTTGTTGCTGGTGCGTCTGTTTCTTCGTCGGGACATTTTTCACCTGCTTATTTGTGGCCATTCATCATCGCATTAATGATCACAATGTCGCCAACTGGTATCATTGGTCCGAATTCTATGGTTGGTATTCTGTCAGAACAGTCTGAACGTGCTGGATCTGCTTCTGCTTTGGCGGGAACGATGCAGTATTTGTTTGGTGCTGTTGCGAGTGCGCTGTTTGGGTTTATGCCATCGGGGACATCGGTTTATCTAGCAGGTTTTCTTGTGTTTGCTTTTGGAGCAGCTCTGATATTTGCTTTGTTGAGACCTAAAACCACCTGATTTGCAGCGCTTTAGGACGGAGAATGAAGCGATGCAAGTGTTACTTGTTGAAGATGATGTAGCCATAGCTCTGGTTGTGAAGACGGTTCTTATGCAGCAAGGGTGGTCTGTTCATCTTGAGGATAATGCAGAGAACGCATTAGAGTGGGATGGAAGACCCACCCTGTTGGTAACGGACTATAATTTGGCCGGCGTGTTAAATGGATTTATTTTAGGGCAACGTTTAAGAGAACGCTGCCCACATTTGGCAATTGTCGTGATGTCCGGTGATTTTACGGATGGTCAGATTATAGATGACAGCATGGTCGTCTTATCAAAACCGTTTCGTAAGCAGATGTTGTTGGAAAAAATATCTCAAGCCCAAAAAGTAATTCAGGCTTGAGTTTTTAAGGCTTAGTCCTCTACATGCCTCTGTATTCATTAAGATGAAAGCAGGGCGGTATGTCATTTCAGGAACCTAAGCCATTAAACCTTAAAGATTATATTCGTGAGGTCCCAGATTTTCCAAAACCAGGGATCTTGTTTTATGATATTTCAACGTTGATTCGTTCTGCAGATGCTTGGCAGGTAGCAACTGGCCGGTTGGCACGTATTATATCGGCTTGGCAGCCAGATATATTAGCGGGAATTGAAAGTCGTGGCTTTTTAACCGCAGCGCCTCTTGCTCAGCGTTTAGGGTGCGGTTTTACGATGCTGCGTAAACCTGGGAAATTACCAGGAAAAACGATTTCGTTGAAATACGGCCTTGAGTATGGTGAAGATGAGCTTCACATTCAGGAAGATGCCATTAAATCTGGGCAACGTGTTGTTGTGTTGGATGATTTGTTAGCCACTGGAGGGACATTGGCGGCTTCTGTTAATCTTTTGCGAAAGGTGGGAGCAGAGGTTGTTGGAGCGAGTGTTCTTATTGAGCTTGCGGCTTTAAAAGGGCGTGAGAAGCTTGATATTCCATTGAATTCATTAATTACATACGAAGATTAAGGAAAAAAAATGTCTGGTATTTCTTCTCTATGGCGCACACGCTACCGTCACGACGCTCCGCAAGATTTACCAGACAATCCCACGTTGCAGCTTTTGATGAAGCATCATTCTGTACGTTCTTATTTACCGGATGAGTTGCCCGCAGGTGCACTGGAAGCTGGGATAGCGGCTGCATCTTCTGCTGCGACATCCAGCAATTTGCAGGCATGGTCTGTCGTGGCTGTGCAAGATAAAGAAACACGTAAGAGGCTTGCAGAGTTAGCGGGTGGCCAAAAACACATTGAAGTGGCCCCTGTATTTTTGGCATGGATTGTTGATCTGTCTCGGTTAGAGAGAATTGCGGCTCGTCGTGGTCTTGAAAGTGAAGCTTTGGATTACGAAGAAATGTTTCTCATGGGGACGCTCGACACAGGAATTGCAGCCCAAAATGCGGTAACAGCTTTTGAATCCATGGGCTTGGGAACCGTCTATATTGGCGGCCTGCGTAACCATTCGGAAGAGGTGGCTCAGTTGTTGAAACTACCACCCAAAACTGTCGCAGTTGTGGGTTTGTGTGTTGGCCGGCCAGAGCCTTCAAAACAAAATGGGTATAAGCCTCGCTTGTCTCAAAAGGTTGTTCTGCACCGTGAAGTTTATGACACCACTCAAGAGGTTGATGGTATTGCCGAGTATGATCGTGCTGATAGTGCGTATCAGCATGAGCAGGGTTTGCCGCAGCGTGCATGGTCAGAAACGGTGGCAAAGAGAGTGGAGAGTTACCGTGGTTTAAGTGGACGGCATGTGATGAAAGCTGTCCTGAATCGGTTAGGCTTTTCACTAAAGTAATGTTGCAACATGTATCGTGAAAAAAGAGCGTGGGTCTGACATCATTGTTTTTTCCAGAACTACCAATTCAGAACGTTCTGCCATCATTTTTGCAGGCTCTTGCAGAACAGCCTAATGTTGTTCTGGTTGCGCCGCCTGGAGCAGGAAAAACCACGGTTACGCCTTTGGCTCTTTTAGATGCGGTGTGGCTACAAGCACAAAAGATCATTCTTGTAGAGCCTCGGCGTGTTGCTGTCCGTGCCGCTGCAGCGCGTATGGCGTCTTCTTTACATGAAAAAGTAGGGGAAAGAGTTGGCTTTCGAACCCGTACAGAAAGTGCGGTTTCTGATAAAACTCAGATTGAGGTTTTAACGGAAGGGCTGTTTGTTCGTAGAATATTGGCCGACCCAACCTTCGATGGAGTGGGCATTGTTCTTTTTGATGAGGTGCATGAACGCTCTTTGGATTTAGACCTTGCATTAGCTTTTTGTTTGGATGTGCAAAAAGAGTTTCGGCCCGATCTGCGTATCGTGGCTATGTCAGCAACACCAGATGGCCGTGCGTTTACAACGTTAATGAATGCTGCCTTAATCGAAAGTGAAGGGCGTCAATATCCTGTGGAAATTCGCCATGGTCGAGACATTCCGCATTTGCGGGACCTGCCGTTGGTGTGTGCGAATACAATTCGAGATGTATGGGAGCATGAGGAAGGGGATATTTTAGCGTTTTTACCTGGTGTTGGAGAGATAAAAAGAACCCAGGCTCTTTTAGAAAAAGACTACCCTGTCTTTCCGTTGCATGGAGAACAGACGGCCCAAGAGCAGGATCAAGCAATTGCCCCCTCCTCAAAGAGGCGTATTGTTTTAGCGACATCTATTGCAGAAACATCAGTTACGGTTTCGGGTGTACGCATTGTAATTGATGGAGGTGTCCGGCGGGCTCCAAGGTTGAATCCGAATACAGGATTAGCACGTCTGGAAACGATCAAAATTTCTAAAGCAACAGCAACGCAACGGGCCGGTCGAGCGGGACGCCAATCGGATGGAGTTGCAATTCGCTTGTGGTCAGAAGCAACACAACGCGCCTTACGACCGCAGGAAGAGCCTGAAATTTTAGTTGTTGAATTAGCAGAGTTTGCGCTTTTGGCTGCATCGTGGCGGGAGATAATGGGAACAGAAGTGGAAGATCTTCCGTTACTAACCGTCCCGCCCGCAGGAGTTTTGGCCGCTGGGTATGAGTTGTTACGAGAGCTGGGGGCGCTTGACCAGAATAATGAGATTACAGATCTTGGGAAGAAAATGGCAGCGCTTGGCACTCATCCAAGGCTGGCTGCCATCTTGTGTTCAGCCCAAACTCAGGAAGAGCAGGTAACGGCGGCATGCTTGGCGGCATTACTTGAAGAACGAGATCCATTACGTACGAAAACGGGTGTTCCTCGTGCAGTTGGGATTGATATTCGAAAGCGTCTTTTACTTTTTTGGCATGAGGATACATCCGCGCATAGGAGTATGTTTCATATTCGCCAAGCCGCTAAACGCTTTTTGTGGAGAATGCGGCTTAAAAATGCTTCCTTAAAACCTGAGCCATCTTACGCTGGGGCTTTGCTTGCTGCGGGTTTTCCTGATCGTGTGGCAATGGCTGCAGGAGGTATTGGACGCTTTCGATTATCAGGAGGAAGCAGTGCTCGTGTGGGAGCAGATGATCCTCTCGCACGTGAAAAACTGTTGGCTGCCGTTGCTTTTCATACGAGGACAGCAACGGAAGTTACTTTGGCGGCTCCCATTGATTTTGATAATATTCCCCAAACACTTTTAGCCCGTACGACGGAACAGGTAGAGACGAGTTTAGACCCCGTATCAGGGCGTGTTATTGCACGCAGAAGGTTACGTCTGGGTAAGTTGATTTTGCGAGATCGTAATTCAGAGGTCGCGGCAGAAGAAGTTCAGGAATTGCTTCTGAAACAGGCGATGTCTGATTTGAAACGTTTTTTAGAGTGGGGAGATGCGGTTGAGCAGTTTCAAGCACGTGTCGGTTTAGCACGACAAACCTATGCTCCTCATGTGCCAGATTTATCGATAGAGGCACTTTCAGAAGATTCTGAGTGGTTGGCACCTTATCTTGCTGGGATTAATCAGCTGCATGAACTGAAAGGGATAGATGTTCTATCCGTGCTTAAAACATTATTGACTTACGAAGATAGGCAAATTTTAGAGCAAAAACTTCCTGCCCATATTCAGTTGAAAACATCTCACCAAAAGATTGACTATACAACGCCCACCCCAACGGTTTCCGCTAAAGCACAGTTGTTTTTTGGAATGGAGCATTTACCCGTCTTGGCTGATGGCAAGCTCAAATTACAATGTGCATTATTATCCCCAGCGGGTCGCCCACAGGCAATTACGTCGGACTTGGCTGGGTTTTGGAAGGGGGGATGGCGTGAAATGCGGCGTGAAATGCGTGGGAGATACCCCAAACACCAATGGCCAGAAGACCCATCGTTAAATGATGGGTCTTAAAGTTATGAGTGGCACCATTAATGGATTTTAAGGCGCCACAAACTATGTCTTATTGACGAGATTGAACAGCGTACTTGCCTGGTCCAGCAACAGCTAGAGCAAGAAGGCCGCCTGTGATGCTGATGTTTTTGTAGAAATGGATCATCATATCATAACGCATCATGCCATCCATGGTCCAGAAATGGTGACCAATGATACCTGTGATGATGGTGTAAATGCCAAGAAGGATAGCAATTGGTTCCAAGAAAACACCAAGAACGATCGCAATTGCTGAGCCAAGCTCCACAATAATAGCAAGGATAGCAGATGCTTCTGGCACAGGAGCACCTGTTTGCTGCATGTAAGCGACTGCAGCATTAAAGCCCATAAGTTTTGTCCAGCCCATAACGAAGAAAAGAATAGACATTAAAACTCGGCTGATGAGGAGGAGCTCATGACGAGGGATGAATGAAAGCATAAAAAGTTCCCTAAATAATAAATTATTTTTGGGACCTTACAGAGGATGGGTTTTTCACACAATATGGAAAAGTGTAAAGTTCGATATCTGGCTATAATTTGCTACAATAAGAGGCATAAAAAACGCATCTCGCTCAAGATTCGAGATTATATTTTTGGGAAAGAATAGTTTTTGTGCTAGCTGCAAGAGTGTGATGTTTTTTTTAATTTGGGGCTTATGAATCGTTCTGCACAAGCTGCGGTGATTGGAGCTGGAACAGCAACAGTAGTAACAGTTGTTGTGATGCTAACACTGGGGACCCACCGGGTAGCAGTTCAAGCCCCTTCTGTGATTAAACAGTCTTCCTCCGAGGCTAATATTCAGCCGTCCAATGCCTCGCCTGTTGTTATCAAGAAACATTTCATAATGATGCCTGAGGCCCCTGTAGCGGGAGAAAGTACAGACAAGCATGGTCTCCCGATACAGCCGGCTGTTCCTGCGGCAGCACCTGCGTTGCCTCCTGTATTAGTTAAATATGGGCCTCTCACTTTTTCGCCGTTAGTGCGTCAGGTTATTCCTGCGGTGGTTAACATCGCGATTACCGAACATAGTGCATCTTCTGGCAAAGAACGTGTCCCGCCCCAAATTAAAGGTACACCATTAGAAAAACGCTACCATGATCGGATGAAACAGCGCCAAGAAGAGATGATTGGCGCTGGTTCTGGGTTTATTGTTGATCCTTCAGGAATTATCGTAACCAATCGGCACGTTGTGGGTGGCGCTGATAAGGTTGAAGTGTCTTTGTCAAATGGTCGCGAAATGCCGGCTCGTTTGCTCGGAAGTGATGAGTTGACGGATATAGCGGTAATTAAGGTTGATAGTGCTCAACCTCTCCCGCATGTAACATGGGGAAATAGCCGGCAGACTGAAATTGGGGATTGGATTTTAGTCGCTGGGAATCCATTCGGGTTTGGGTCGTCCGTAACGGCGGGTATTGTGTCCGCGGTTGGGCGAGATTTGGGAATTGGCTCTTTAGACGATTTTATTCAGTTAGATGCTCCCATTAATCCGGGAAATTCAGGAGGTCCCGCTTTTAATATGCGGGGGCAAGTGATTGCTGTGAATGCAGCCATTGTGACTCCGGCAGGAGGATCTGTCGGTATTGGGTTTGGGATTCCGTCAGAAATTGTGGCTCCTATTGTTGCTGAGATTGAAGCCACAGGGCATGCAGAGCACGGGTGGCTGGGCATTACCCTTGATGATGGTGAAACCGATATCGGGATTGCAAGTGTTGATAATGGTGGCCCAGGGCAAAAAAGTGGGTTGCGCCGTGGGGATTTAGTTAAAAAAGTAGATGATATATCGGTTACAAGTGCGCGCATGTTATTGCGTTGTATTGCCGCAGCAAAACCGGGGATGACATTAAATTTTGTTGTGCAGCGCTCAGGAAAGAACTTAACACTTCCGGTCCATATTGGTCCTAGGCCGATGGATGCAGATAATTGATAAAATGATAGGTTGTTCTTTAAGAACAACAGCGTATTTTAGACAAAATTTTCCTAAGGGGTCGTAAGGAAAGAGAACGATGAGAATCTTGTTGGTTGAAGACGATTCCACTGTACGGTCATTTATTCTCAAAGGGTTGCGTGAGGCTGGCCATGTTGTGGATGAAGCAGGCAACGGCAAAGATGGATTGTTCCTTGCTGTCAGTGAAAATTATGATGTGGTTATTTTGGACCGCATGCTCCCCGGGGGGATTGATGGCGTCCGCATTTTAGAGACTTTGCGTAGTCAACAAAATGCAACTCCCGTCTTGTTGCTTTCTGCTTTGGCAGATGTTGATGAGCGTGTTGCTGGCCTAAAAGCGGGGGGGGATGATTATATGACCAAGCCCTATGCTTTTTCGGAGCTATTAGCGCGTGTGGAAGCGTTGGGACGACGAGGACGCCCTGAGACAACGCCTCAGACAAAGCTGGCAATTGGAGATCTGGAAATGGATCTCTTATCGCGTACCGTGAAACGTGGGAATGAAAAGATAGACTTACAGCCACGTGAATTTCGTTTGTTAGAGTTTCTTATTCGGCATGCAGGGCAGGTCGTAACGCGAACAATGCTTTTGGAACGAGTCTGGGATTATCATTTTGACCCTCAGACGAATGTTATTGATGTGCATGTTTCACGGCTAAGACAAAAAGTAGATAAACCTTTTTCGACCTCTTTAATTCATACGATTCGGAATGCAGGCTATATCCTGCGGGCGGATTAACTTGTGAAGGCTAATGGATCATTCTCATTTAAAAAGGTGATGCATTGGCCTATCCGGTCGGCAGGGCTGAATTTTGCCTTTGGCTATGGTGTGGTTTTTGTTCTGTCAGCCATATTTTGTTTATCTTTTATTTGGTGGAATACGACAGGCCAGCTGGATCGATCTGTACAGGCAGCGGTTCAGATTGATGCACGCGATCTTCAACAACGTTGGCTTCATGGTGGCGTAGAGGATTTAACGATCGCAATACAAGATCGTCTGGATCAAAACGTTGAAGATGATGAATTATATTTGTTAACGGGGCCTGATGGCCGAAAATATGCAGGAAATCTACCTGGATGGCCTGTGGTTATTGGGAATACCAACAAGTTTTATGAGTTAACCATTCGACGGGACGGATTACGCTCACAGGCAAAATTGCATGCGTATCATTTGTCGGCAGGGTATCAACTCATTGTTGGGCGGGATATTAAGGGACGGCAGCTTGTTCGGCATGTTCTGACAGATACATTAATATGGGCTGGGGTGATGATCACATTGTTTGCCGTAGGGGGCGCACTGGTGATCAGGAGAATTTTTCGACAAGTTGTTCATTCTATTGTGCGCACAACCTCTGCGGTTGCTCAGGGTGATTTAGGCCAACGGATTCCTCTTGTGGGGAATGAAACAGATCTAGTGGCTCATACCATCAATACGATGTTGGAGCGTATTAATCGGTTGATGGATGGTGTGAAACAGGTGTCGAATGCCATAGCGCATGATTTAAGAACACCGATCACACGCGCTCGGACACGTTTGGAAGATGCAAGCCTGCACGCCTTCTCTGATGGAGAGTTACGAGCAGCGATTGACCGAGCAATTTCAGATCTCGATCATATAACATCAATTTTTGAAGCTTTATTAAGAATTGCCCAGCTAGAAGCCGGAGCAAGACGGTCTGCCTTTACGGTTGTAGAACTTAAACCGCTACTGGAGAATTTGTACGAATTTTATGACCTTCTGTCAGAGGAGAAAGGCATAAAACTCAATCTTCGGATAAAAGAGAATGGATGTGTAAAAGGAGACCCACAGCTTATCCAACAGGCTGTTGCGAATATGTTGGATAACGCAATAAAATTTTCGCCTTCTAATACAGAAATTACGTTAACGTCTTGGGTCGAGAGAGAAAAAGTTCGTATTGCTGTAATCGATCAAGGGGCGGGGATGCCTCCTGAAGATATCAAAAGAGCATCAGAACGTTTTTTTCGTGCAGAATCTTCCCGTCATACACAAGGGTCTGGTTTGGGGCTATCTTTGGTTCAGGCTGTTGTAAACTTACATGGTGGCACTATGGAATTAAGTAATTGCTCACCAGGTTTTCAGGTTGTTTTATCTTTTTTAGTTATGAATAAAAAAGAAAGAAAAGAAGTTGTATGACATAAAAATTATGTATTTTTTATTTTTATATAAAAATAATTGATGTATAAAAATAGAATGAGAAATTTATTTATTCTTTTTTTATGCGTTTTAATGTTAGGAATTTTTAATAATTCCAAGGCAGCAGCAATTTCTCATGAAAATACAAAAAAAAATATAGTAAATAAATCGGATGGTACGATTTCTGTAACATCTGAAAGCATGGATTATTGTCAAAAATTAGTAAAAAATGTGGATAAATATTTGATTCAGCCGCATGAAATTCCTGTGGGAGCGATGGAAGATGCTCTGCGTTTAAGACAAGAGGGCGAGAAGTTTTGTCAGCATCATCGCATTCGAGGCGGGATAGCAAGGCTTCGGCGTGCTTTGGTTTTAATTAGGTCAAGTCAGGAACATAAATGAAACGCTTATTCGGGGTGGCTGCTTCTGTCGTGGCCGTAGCGTCTTGTCTGTCAACACAGATTGCGAGAGCAGCAGACAACAATGCCTCCTCCAATACAGAATTGACTTTTTCTGTTTCTGGGGAAGTTCGCTCGGCTCCAACACTATTAACGGCTCATTTGTTTGCGCAAGCACAGCGTTTGTCTGCTGTTGATGCACAAAAAATATTGAATGCGACGATCGCCGATGCCATGAAAATGGCTTCGAAACAGGCCGGTATAGATGTTAAGGCGGGTAGCTACTCTATTTCTGACTATACCCCCGAGCATGGCCATACTCAGTGGACAGCGCGTCAAAACATTAAGCTGAGTGGGAAAGACGCTGTTTCTATTCTTGATCTATCAGGAAAGTTACAGAGCCATGGCTTAATGCTGGAGGGACTGGACTGGTCTTTAGACGCTAAAACGCGAGACACACTTACTCAGCAGGCCCGAACGCAAGCGTTGAGCAAAGTAAAAGCTCAAGCTGAAGAAAGTGCAAAAGCATTGGGACTGCACCTTATTCGGCTAGAAAAGGTGGATATTTCCTCATTTCAACCTGAACAGCCTTATGAGATGTTACAAGCACGAGTAGGCGGCTCTGCTATGGAGGCGCCTCAAAGTAGTCCAGAAAGCCAGGTTGTGAAGGTTACTGTAAACGTGAAAGCAATTTTGGCACCATAATATAAGAGGTTTCCTGAGGAGCTTTGGGCAAGAGCTCTTCAGGAAAGAGACATGGCAACAGGATCACCACAGAGGGATGCTGTATTTGTTGTTATAACACGTTCGTTAAGAAGCCATTCAGGGCGCAGGGCATCGAGCATATGAATGGGAACAATTTTCCCTTCACGAGCCGTTAAGGTGGCTGCGGCTTCAAGGGCGTATTGTGAGTTGCGTTCCATAATCATGATAGAACATTCAGGTAGAGCTCCGGGATAAATACGCTCAATACGGTCTGTTAAACTCTTTGGTAGAAGGCGGATCCATTCAAGAGCATGATCAGGTCCAAGAACTTGAACATTGTTTCCTGTGCCAAGTGCCAAGCCTACGGCTCGCAAGATTTGAGGCCAGTTATTGCCTGCACATAAAATTGGACCGGCAGGAATAAGAGTGAGGGTATTTGTCTCCCCAGAAGGGCTGGGAAGAGCCATCTTCCAATTCAGAAGCGTATGAGCGATATCTTGGCGAATTTGTCGGGCAGAGACGGCATCGCGGCTTTCAAGGAATGTAACCAAATTCTGAGCCGCACGGGAAACATTTCCTTGAGTGACGTGCTCTAGTTTGATCCATGGAAGAGGTGGCGGCCCTGCAATCATACGGCGTAAGGCAAAGGGGCCGCCTGCTTTTGCCCCACAACCAGACATGCCGTGACCACCAAAAGGTTGAGCATGTGGCAGAGTATCGATCATATTGCGGTTAATATAAATATTATCCGCTTCGATACGGTTTATGGCGCGTTCGATTGTGGAGGGAATGCGAGAATGAATACCAAAGCTTAAAGCAAAACCCATAGAATTGACCGCATCAATGACACCATCAAATTCCTGTCGTGAAAAACGACGAATATGGAGGACAGGCCCGAAAACTTCATTGGGAATATCAGCGACACGTCCAATTTCAATGAGTGTTGGTGGAAGAAAGCAACCATATCGACAGTTTTCATCCAGTTCTGGGGACCAGACGCTCCTCCCAGCACGTCTCATCATATCAAGATGATCAATGATCTCTGTCCGTGCTTCATTGGAAATAATTGGGCCGATATCGGTTTGTAAACGGGATGGATCTCCAATGATGAGATCTTGTATCGCTTTTTTTAGAAGAGTGATGATCTGATCCGCACATTCCTCTTGAATAAGAAGAATACGTAATGAGGAGCAATGTTGGCCTGCATTTGTAAATGCTGATTTTAGAATATCTTGTACGGCTTGCTCAGGGTGGGTGGAGCTATCAACAAGGAGAGCATTTTGGCCTCCTGTTCGCGCTACAAAAATAGTCGGGCTTCCCGTGCGGCCTTGTCTGTTAAATGTATGCCGTGAAATCGTTTTTCCTGTCTGTGTTGACCCCGTAAACATGACCGCATCAATACGCGGGTCAGAAACAAGTCGCTCTCCAACGGTTTCATTTCCCAGAAGAAGGTAAAGGACATTTTCAGGGACGCCGGCGGCATAGAGGAGTTGTATCGCTTTATAGGCAGAGAAAGGAACTTGCTCAGCAGGTTTGGCGATAACAATATTGCCAGCAGCTAAGGAAATAGAGATTTGATGGATGAAGGCTGCAAGAGGACTACTCCACGGGCTAATGCAGGCAATGAGCCCGAGCGGATACATATTTTTGTGGAATGGTTGATTGTTTAAGCTGCTGGCATTGTAGCGTAAAAAATTAACAGCTTGGCGCACTTCTTGTTGAGCAGAAAGAATCGTTTTTCCTGCTTCTTTTATCAGTAAGGCAATAAATTCATTGCTGTGCTCTTCAAAAAGGTCTGCTGCTTTTTTAAGCATCTCTCCACGTAAGGCGGGGGTGGTTTGTCCCCATTCTGGTAAGGCTTCCTCTGCAGATTTGATAGCATGAAGTAAAACAGCTCCATCGGCTTCAATCACTTCGCCTAATGGTTCTTGGTGGTCTGCAGGATTGTAAATAATTCGAGAAGAATTTGATGAGTTTTTTTGACGATAAGTCAGAGAAGTTGCGTGGAAAAAAGAAGGTAATGCTTGAAGACTGTCTTCAAAGTTCCGGAGAGCATGTTCAGTTGTGAAATCAAGACCAATTGAATTTTTATAAGCTGGCATAAAGAGGTCAGACGGAAGAACAACAGAAGGAGTGACATTTTCTTCTTCTGGAATTGCATCTGCTGCCGCTATGGGGTTTTCGGTTAAGGTTTCAATCGTTGTAACATTTGGGTTGTGATCTTCTTCCTGTGTAAAGGGAGAAAGAATATTGGCTTCAAGTGTTTGACGTACAAAGCGTGGTAACCACGCTTGAGCCGCTCCAATTGGCGCATGAATCCGGCATGACGATTGAAAGAGGTCTTTAAACTTTTGAGGCCACGCTAGACCCGCTGCATAAGGAAAAGAAAATTCATATTTTTCTGGTGAAGGTTTACCTGCGACAGTAAGAATATGACCGATAATGCGTGGATTTTCGGTGGCAAATTGTGTGTAGAGATGCGGGGATGTGATTAATTTTTGTGCACAGGCAAGATAGCTGATGTCTGTATGGCATCGATGTGTAAAAATAGGGAAATCAATGAGCCCTGATTGTTGGGCTTGCCGTATTTCTGAGTTCCAAGATGAGCCGTGCGTTAAGCGCACAATTATTTTGCGAGCTGTGCGGTCTGCCAGATCAGTTAGGAAATCAATTGTTTTATGCGCACGCTTATCATAAGCGTTGAGAGTAATCCCTAAACCATTCCAGTTTTGTAGTTCAGGTGTTGAGCATAAACTCTCAAACAGATCCAGAGTAGATTCAAGGTGCTGACTATTTTCAACACTAAAGATCAAGCCAATATCGAGTTGCTTTGAACGGTTGGCTAAGCGTTGCAAGGCAGGAAGTAGTTCGTTGATCAGCCTGTCACGTCGAAAGCGCCCAAAATGCGTGATAAGCGCTGGCAGGCGAACGTAAAGAAATGGCCTTTCATACAGAGAGCCCGTAATACCTGCATGTTGACCAAGGGTCTCAAGTGCATTTTCGTAGGATGTAAGGGCTTTGAAAGCTTGGTCAGCGGTAAGGGCTGTCTCAGCTTGGAGGTCATATATGTAATTAAAGTTATGTTTTTCATAACTTTTGATGGTTTTGAATGCGGCAGGTAAATGGTTACCTATAATAAAAGATTGGGCAGCGGCAAGTAAGGTTTTTTCTAACCCTTTGCGAATCATCGGTGTAGAGGTTTGGAGCGTGAGTCTTTGTAAACTAAAGCCTTTGCTCGCCTTGAGCTGTCCCATTAAGGACATATTGAGAGCAAAAGAATTGGCAAGTGACTGGTTTTGTTTCTTAATATGGCGCGCCCAATTCGTCTTATTGAATTGAGAGCGAATAAGAGCGTCTTTAGTTGTTGCGTCTGGGATACGAAGGAACGTTTCAGCGAGGGAAATAAAAGACTGCCCTTCAGGAGAAGAAAGAGGAAAAGTCTTTAAAAGCTGTTCAAGATTATTAAGAGGAGTTTTTTGCTTTGCTTCAAGAATAATGCGAGCAAACCGCTCTGTTTGCTTGTTTTGCTCAGAATTTAAACGCGCATACGGTAACAAATCTTCAATACAAACTTTTTCAGAACGAAAATGTGTGTCCGCTATCGCCTCTCGCAATTCAGATTGCGGTGCCTGAGAGAATGAAAATTTGAAAGATGACGAAGGAGGAGTGGTGAGTTGTTGCATGCTGATCTAGGAGAAAGAAAGTCCAAGAGGGCTTTAATTATGAAATGTTTCTTGCTCTTGGAAGATTTACAATAAAGACATTTTATAGTGATTATGGGAAGAGCTTTATCTTAAATATTCTCTTAAAAATAAAGAAGCCAGCCAAAATAATAATGGCTGGCTTTTTAAATGGTATAGAAATTAAACTTAGCGTGGAGCTAAAACCATCAACATTTGGCGGTTTTCCAGCTTTGGCATTTGTTCAATTTTGGCTTTTTCTTCGACTTCAGCGCGAATGCGCTCCATCATTTTGATACCAAGTTCTTGGTGAGCCATTTCACGGCCTTTGAAGCGGAGGGAAATTTTCACCTTATCACCGTCTTCTAAAAAGGACTGAATCGCTTTGAGCTTGGTTTGGAAGTCATGCTCACCTGTTCCAGGACGAACTTTAACTTCTTTAATCTCAATAACTTTTTGCTTTTTACGGGCTTCGTTCTTTTTCTTTTGCTGTTCGTATTTGAACTTGCCGTAATCTAGAATTTTGACAACGGGAGGAACAGCTGTCGGGCTAATTTCTAATAAATCAAGCCCAGCCGAGAAAGCCTTATTTAAGGCATCACGCGTTGACATGATTCCAATCATTTCACCAGCTTCGTCAATAAGACGAACTTGTGGCACACGGATTTCCTCGTTGACACGCGGCCCTTCACGAGTGGGCGCGGACGGCATCGGCGGTCTAGATATGGTCAGCTCCTGTTACAGTCTCTCAATTAGATAACATTGTCATACTCATATAATGAAATACGAATATGACGTTCTCTCTATTATGCACATAGTCCTAGAGCGGGCGATACGCAAGAGGATTTGGATCAATCCTTTGCTATCACGCGCGCTAAATCTGGAGGTGTTGCTTCTGCAGCAAGTTCCTTCACAGCTTCATCAAGGCTGAGGATTGTTTGCTGAGCTCCTCCTAAACGGCGCATAGCCACTTTGCGCTCTTCTGCTTCACGTCGTCCAACAACAAGTATAACTGGAACGCGGGCTAAACTATGCTCACGTATCTTTGCATTGATTTTATCATTTCGAACGTCCGTCTCAACTTGTAGACCTGCATCTTTAAGCTGCTTCGCTACCTCATGAGCATAATCGGCTGCGTCAGAAACAATGCTGGCCACCACAACCTGCGTTGGCGCTAACCATAAAGGGAATTTGCCAGCATATTGCTCGATCAAAATACCAATAAAGCGTTCAAAACTTCCCAAGATGGCACGATGTAGCATAACTGGGCGGTGACGTTGGCTATCTTCCCCAATATATGAGGCATCTAAACGTTCTGGTAGAACATAATCGACTTGCAGGGTACCGCATTGCCAATCACGGCCGATGGCATCTGTAAGGACAAATTCAAGCTTGGGACCATAGAACGCGCCATCACCGGGGTTGAGTTCATACTCTACACCGACAAGCTCACATGCAGTTTTTAAGGCTGTTTCAGCACGATCCCATGTTGCATCATCGCCAGCGCGTGTTTCAGGGCGATCTGAGAATTTAATTTTGAAGTTTTCAAAGCCCAGATCTTTGTAAACTTCATCCAACATACGGACAAACTTTGCCGTTTCATCCGCAATTTGTTCTTCCGTGCAGAAGATATGCGCATCGTCCTGAGTAAACCCACGAACACGCATAATGCCATGCAACGCGCCAGAAGGCTCATACCGATGGCAAGCACCAAACTCGGCCATACGCAATGGAAGTTCACGGTACGAACGTAAGCCATGACGGAAAATCTGCACATGGCACGGGCAGTTCATAGGCTTTAAGGCGAGGGTTTTATCTTCGTCTTCAACACGGGCGATAAACATGTGCTCACGATATTTGTCCCAATGTCCAGACGCTTCCCACAACGCCCGGTCAACAAGCTGAGGGGTTCGAACTTCTTCATAATTATGTTTGTTTTGGATCCGGCGCATATAATCCTGCAACACGGAATAGATGCGCCACCCTTTGCGATGCCAGAAAATCTGCCCGACTGCTTCTTCCTGCAAATGGAACAGGTCCATCTCCCGGCCAATACGCCGATGGTCGCGCTTTTCGGCTTCTTCCAGACGGAGAAGGTAGGCATCCAATTCTTTTTTATCACGCCATGCGGTGCCGTAAATACGTGTGAGCATCGGGTTACGATGGTCTCCACGCCAGTAAGCCCCAGCAACACGCATCAGTTTAAAAGCGGTACCGACGTCAGCTGTTCCACGAAGGTGAGGGCCGCGGCATAAATCCAGCCACTCTCCTTGGCGATAAATTGAAATATCCTCGCTTTCGGGGAGATCACGAATCAGTTCAGCTTTGAAGTGTTCGCCTTTTTCTTCAAAAAAGCGAATAGCTTCGTTGCGATCCCAAACTTCACGCGTGAAGGCTGCATTGCCTGCAATAATGTCACGCATTTTAGTTTCGATCGCTTCGAAGTCTTCTGGTGTGAAGGGCTTTTCCCGAGAGAAGTCGTAGTAAAAGCCGTCTTTGATGCTTGGCCCAATGGTGACTTGCGTTTCTGGCCAGAGAGTTTGCACGGCTTCTGCAAGTACATGTGCCGCATCATGGCGGATCATGGGGAGTATAGCATCATCTTTTTTGGTGATGAATTTAATGGAAGCATCCGCAGAAATTTCTGTGGCAAGGTCAACCAGCTTACCATCAATTTCCATAGCAAGGGCTGCTTTGGCGAGGCCCGGTCCAATGCTTGCTGCAATTGTCGTACCCGTCACGGCCCCGTCGAAGGTACGAACGCTTCCGTCGGGGAGGGAGATGGCGGGCATAGACACGTGCTCCTATAAAAAATTGCTCTCACAATGAGAGGGATATGATGATCCTTGTAATGACCTTAATCATACCAAGGTCGCAAGCCCTTGTAAGCAAAGTAATAGAGTTTTTTAGCGTTAAAGATCATTTTTTAGAATAAAAGATGGAATGTTGAAGGGGTTAGAAAGACGGTTTTCGTGCCACCCAGCATCCATGTAGTGCAGAATGGGCCATTTCCCATAAAATGTGTCTTTTGTCACATCTGGGTTTTCATAGGCATAAAAAAGCGGGTCGAATACGGAATATTCATGGAGTGCATCATCTTGAAGACGGCGGTGCGCTAAAAAATTATGTTGGGTTTGAATAGGAGGTTGTGGGAAAGCTTGGGTTCCTAAAATAGGAGTAGGGTCAACGCCGAGTTTTTTGAAATGCTCAGCGATAATAGGTGCATAAAGATCAGGGGTGAAACGATAACCTTGGAGAAACTCTTCTTCACTATGAAGAAAGTAATATTTGAGGTGATAGCTTTCATCGGGATTTTGAGGCGTTATCTGGCCCGGTTTTACCGCTTCTCCGGGAATAGCGCCTGCAATATGGGATATTTTTTCACGCGCGAACCGTCGGATTTCTTCGTAATTTGGTCGATTGTGAAGGTGAATATGAATAAAGGGAGTACGAATATATTTTTCGGTATGAATGGTTTGCGGGGCATGTAATCCCCGATCAAGATCAACAATCGTCTGTGATTGAAACAAGGCGCGAGGAACAGACTGAGGGCGATAATAATTGGGCGCGTTGGGAATATTGAGTAAAAGCCGATCCGTAAGAAAGGTGGCTTTGACATCTTTCATGTTTTCAAAATGGCTGCGGATTTCAACAGGGTCCACAGAAAGACGTTCTAAAAAATAAGCAATAAATTCATCGCAATCCATGGGAATGACAAAGTCATAATTTTTTTCTTTATCCCATTGTTGAATAATTTTTTTAAAAATTTGGCCTTTGTTTAAAAAGTCATCATGGGAATTATATTTTCTAATAATTTCAACGCCTTGGGATTCATAATAGGCTTGAATATTTTCCACCCTTGGGTCTGTAGAGCCATTATCAACGATGGTGAGGTTGGAAAAACCACAAATAGCACCGTGCCATAGGATCCAAGGCTCAAGAAGCTTAGATTCATTCTTTTGCATGGTGAGACAGCGAATAACCGTCATGTTGGAAGCAGTGCGGCGATTCGAGATGTCGGAAGTAATGCTAGGTCCGGCACATCAATAATGGTGGTTCGTCCAGGAGTGATCGTCAGAGGAGATGTAAGGCGAGGGTCACTATCTTGGGAAAAGAGAGCAATAATGGGGGTGTCCATAATAGCTGCTAGATGAATCGGGCCTGTATCATTTCCTATAACGACACAAGCGCGTCCCAGTACGCCAGCCAATTCTAGGAGAGAGGTTTGACCAGTTAAGTCTAGGGCGTCTGGGCATGTGTGTTGAATATATGTGGCAAGAGGGGTTTCTTCTTTTGTTCCTACGATAACAGGTCTTATTTTCTTTTCAGAAAGAAGGTTTCCAACTTCAGCGAATCTTGAAATTGGCCAACGTTTTTGGGGGCGGTGGGGAGCTGCCCCGGGGATAAGCACAGCATAACGCTCTTGTAGCGTAGGGCCGTGATCTTTGAGCCATGTTGGAACGGTTCTGTTTTGAGGTATTATTCCCGCGTGGATAAGCTGATCATCCATACGGGCGAGGGTATGCATATCATTCCGTGACGGGTTAGCATGAGGGTGGCAGCATCCTTTTGAAATGCCAGACCAATGTTTAGGGCGCCCTGCGATATGGAAGATTTTTTTTGAGCGGTTGGAGGTTTGAAGATCAAAAACGCGATCAAAATCTTTAATTTTCTGGCATGTTTTAAATAATGAAACTGGGCGTTTTAAGGTAGGCCTTGGTTGGGCGATAATCGCATCAAACCATGGCGACGCAAGAGCGAGGTCGTAAAAAGCAGGAGTCGTTAGGAGGGTGATATGAGCGTGAGGATATGCTTCTCGAATGGAGGAGAAGGCACCAAAAGATTGGATGAAATCACCCAATGCTCCAAGTTTAATAACAAGAATACGGCTCATATATTGTGTTTAGCAGGCTCTGACGGAAGTCCAAACACATAGAAGTGTGAAAAATGTTCCGTAGAACATTTTTCACGGTAAACTTAGGTTGCGCTCGGTCCTTTGGAGACAACAACCATAGCTGGCTTTAGAAGGCGTCCCTTTAGAAGCCATGCGGGTGTCCACGCTTGAATAACATGGCCACTTTCATGTTGGTCAGAAGGTTGTTCTGCCATTGCTTGGTGAAGGTTGGCGTCAAAAGGTTTGCCAGTAGGGTCTTCGCTCGTGATACCGTGGCGCTCTAAAATGTTGAGGAAAGAACGTTCAGTTCCTTCAATTCCTTCTCTCAACTTTGAAATGAGCTCATCTTCGCCGTCTGTTTTTGCAGGCAATGAAGCGAGACCGCGTTTCAGGTTTTCAGCAGCCTCAACAACGTCTTTGGCAAATTTCTGAATTGTGTATTGCCGCGCATCTTCAAGATCGCGCTTGGCACGGTTGCGAACATTCTGATTTTCGGCTTCAGAACGTACCCAGCGGTCTTTAAGATCCGCTACTTCAGCTTCGAGTGCTTTTATACGATCTTCCGCAGAAACGTTTTCAGGTGTTTCAGTATTGGATGTCTGTTCGTTCATAGCCGGATTCTCGACGCCCTGTTCAGGCGCGTCATGGGAATGCTCCGGATGTGTATTCTGGTCTGGCATATCACGACCTTATTGTTAGCAAGTGACGGGCTCTTATGTAGCCCCGTTCTCTTACACAGAGATAACGCTGATTATCTTAAAGACAAGAGGTGTGTTATGATAGAATGTCATTGAAAAGTCTATTTCATAACATAAACTTGCTTAACCTATCGGGTTTTGGCCCTTAATTTTAGCCGACGGACTGTTTATGGAGATCTCACGCTCACCCTACCAGGGGCAATCCTCAGGAACGCAGACAGGGTCTGCTGTTGCGCCAATTATTGCGCTGGTGGATGATGATCGCAATATTCTGGCATCCGTTCAAATGACTTTGGAAGCAGAAGGATTCACTGTTCATACCTACACAGACGGTGAAAGTGCTTTGCAGGGAATTATTACCCGCCCCGTTAGTTTGGCTGTTTTGGATATCAAAATGCCACGGATGGACGGCATGGAGCTTCTTCAACGTTTACGTGCGCGTTCTAATTTACCTGTTATCTTTTTAACATCCAAAGATGAAGAGCTTGATCAGTTGATGGGTCTACGCCTAGGGGCTGACGATTATATTACAAAACCTTTTTCACAACGTCTTTTAATCGAACGGATTCGGGCTTTGTTGCGTCGGCAGGATGCTAGTCGTGCAGAGGCTTCGGGTAGTACATCAGTCGGTGCCGCAATTGTGCGGGGTAAACTGTCATTGGATGAAACACGGCATCAGTGTTTGTGGGATGGTAAAGATATTCCTTTGACGGTAACGGAGTTTTTGCTTGTAAAAGCCCTAGCCATGCGTTCGGGAATGGTTAAATCACGTGATCAACTGATCGATGCTGCGTATGGGGATAATATTTATGTTGATGACCGGACGATTGATAGTCATATCAAGCGTGTAAGAAAAAAATTTAGACAAGTAGATGATACGTTTAATCAGATCGAAACATTATATGGGATTGGATATCGCTATCGTGATGAATAAACGAAAAGGCATCCGTTAAGTCTTTTTGTGCATTGGGGTAAGTATATTTTATGAAGAGAGAGAGCCTTACCCCTGCTACATCTTATAATTCGAACGCTGCTCGACTGGAGCAGGGGAGAGAAAAGAAGGGAAGAGCGGCTGTCCCTTCTCAATTTAATAAATTTTTTCGCAAACGATTAGCGTCTCCCTTACTTATTCGGATATTATTGCTGAATATTCTTCCGCTGGCTTTGCTCGCGGTGACGTTATTGTTTCTGGATCAATTTCAGAATGGTTTATTAGAAGCCGATGTAAATGCTTTACGTGAGCAAGCTCATATTTATGCTGCGGCTTTAGGCCAGTCGGCTGTTAATCCTGCACCACATTCCGTTGAGCGTGTTGTGCCGGGAGGGCAGTATGTTTTGGATGCCTTGCGGGCTCGTCCATTGTTGGGACGGTTAACAGAACCAAGCCCTAATGTGCACGCATTGTTGTTTGACCCTGATGGAAAGTTGGTCGCGGATAGTCGTTCTGAGGCGCATCGTGCGGCGTGGCATAGTCAGCATCAGGGGCATGATTATTCGTGGGTACCGCCTAGAAATAATACGGTGGAAGAGGTATATGATTGGTTGTTATCGTTATTTCCGTCAACGTCTTCCGATGGAATTGTTACATTAACAACGGATGATGCCTTTGACGGCCCTCATGATGCTCAAGTTCTTAATCCAAGAGCAGAGTTACCTCCCTTTATTCGGAGAACTAAAGATCATCAGTTGGTGATTACCGTTGTTGAACCCGTGATTCACGATGGTTTGACGGTTGGAGAAATACAGCTGACACGGCATGCGCCAGAAGTTGACCGATCTTTATTTTCTGTCCGGTCTTCTATTTTATCTCTTGTGCTTGTGGCCTTGATCGTAACCATCTTTTTGTCTTGGTATTTGTCGCTGATCATAGCGCGCCCCTTACTTACGTTAGCGAGAGCCTCCCATGAGATGAGAGAGACGGATGGGCGGGAGGATTTGGTTCCTGAACCATTATTGGCCCGTCGTGATGAGATTGGCGTATTGGCGCGATCTTTGCGAGGCAGTGCGCTCGCATTATGGGCGCGCATGGATGATATTGAGCGGTTTGCTGCGGATGTTAGCCATGAGATTAAAAATCCGCTTTCCTCGATTCGGTCGGCGATTGAAACCTTGCCAAGGATTGTTGATCCAGAAAGGCGAGAACGTCTTCTTGGGATTATGACCAATGATGTGAAGCGTTTGGATCGGTTAATCACGGATATTTCAGATGCGAGCCGAATTGATGCAGAATTATCGCGTGTGCGCCCAGAACCGGTTTCTGTTGTCGCGCTTTTATCGATTCTGGTTGAAATGCATCAAACGACACGAAAAGCAGAAGACCCCATTTTAAGGTTAGATGTAAAAGACCCCGCCGTTGCGCTATATGCTCTCGCAGTGGAAGATCGTTTGGTGCAGGTTTTACGGAATTTAATTGGAAATGCGGTGTCTTTCTCTCCTACGCGTGGGGAGATTGTGCTTCAAGCTCAATTAGCTGAAAATTTTGTAAATGGCAGAATGATGGGACATTTCATTGAAATAACCATTAGTGATCAAGGCCCCGGTATTCCTCCGGGGAAACTGGAAAGTATTTTTGATCGGTTTTATTCAGAACGTCCTCAAACCGAGCATTTTGGTCAACATTCCGGGTTGGGGCTTGCAATTAGTCGACAAATTATTCTTGCTCTAAGAGGGAGTCTTTTTGCACGGAATATTGTGGACGAAAGCGGCAAAATAGTAGGGGCGTGTTTTGTAATTCGTTTGCCTGGAGTTATGTCCTAGGACGAGAAAATATGAGTAGGAATAAAAATGAAACATTCCCCATATTATTTAAAAATGCTTAGAATAAAGATATGGTAAAATAGGAATCTACCGAGGCTGGTTTTAATACAAGAAGGAAGATCCTCTTTGAAAGTTCGGCAAGTCCTCATTGTTACAGGCCTATCTGGCGCTGGAAAATCATCGATTCTTCGAGTGTTGGAAGATTTGGGATATGAGGTGGTTGACAATCCCCCTCTTCATTTACTGGAAGCTTTAGCGTTTAAAGCAGGTGAACGCCTTGCGATTGGAATTGATGTAAGAAGCCGTGGCTTTGAAGCACATCAAGTCGTTGAAGAAACAGAAAAATTGAAAAGGTTGTCGAATATTAATCTACAGGTTTTATATGCAACAGCAGAGCCTGAGATTTTATTGAGACGCTTTACGGCGACCCGCAGACGGCACCCGTTGGTAACAAGTGGGACCATTCTTCCTGGAATTGAACAAGAAATGGCACTTCTTGTTCCTTTACGCGCATGTGCAGATTTTGTTATTGATACGTCTGATCTTCCTGCTCCAGAATTACGGCAATTGATTGAAACGCGTTTTGGGAGTGGTGCAGAAGAAGGGTTAACCGTTGCGTTAATGTCTTTCGCCTATCCTGCCGGGCTTCCTCGTGAAGCGGATATGGTCTTTGATGCACGTTTTTTGAGAAATCCGCATTACGATCCTGATTTGCAACCCATGACGGGGCTTGATCCTGCTGTGGTCAATTATGTGAAGTCAGATCCTGCTTATGATATCTTTTTTGGATATTTAACAGACATTCTTAATTTGGTTTTGCCGAGGTTTGTTGAAGAAGGTAAGAAATACGCAACCGTTGCAGTCGGGTGCAGTGGTGGAAAACACCGCTCCGTTACGATTATTGAAGAATTGGCGCGGCTACTTCCTGAAACAGCACCTGTTGGTCCAATGATGGTTCTTCATAGGGAGCTTGCAAGGAAGGGGTTCTCTTCTTGGCGCTGGGCTGTCCCTCCTCACATGGAAGGATCACACCAAGAGGATATATAGCGTGATGAAACGCAGGCTTTTGGTGTTACTGTTTTTGTAAGAAAGAAGGTTATAAAGCCTAACGAATATGCCTCAATCATCTTCTCATAATATAATTGCTAAAGAGCTGACCTTTATACCAGACATTCACAGCCGTTTAAAAAAGGTGGAACAATGGTGCAAAGAGCGAGGGCAGCGTTTAACAGAAACACGAAAACAGGTTTTGGGATTAATTTTAAATTCTGAAAAACCCATAGGGGCTTATGATCTGTTGTCTCAGATAAGGCCATTTCATCCGAATGCTGCTCCCCCTACAATCTATCGTGCGCTTGATTTTTTATTAGAGCAAGGTTTGGTGCACCGTTTGGAACGGTTGAGTGCTTTCGTTGCTTGCTCGCACGCGGTTGAATGCCATCATGGATGTGAACATGAAGAGTGGGGCGTACATCGTGCACAGTTTTTAATTTGTCGGTCTTGTGGCCGTGCATGGGAACTGGAGCAAGAGGCTATTGTTCCAGCGGTTATGTATGCCGCTAAGCGTGTGGGGTTTAAAGCAGAAGCCGCTACGGTTGAGGTGGAAGGTATATGTGCAGACTGTCAGAAAAAGAGACTTCAAGATGTTTGAGGCTTACGTTCAAAACGATTGAATAAAATAAATATTTTATACAGAGCCCTTTCGTAGTGTAAGGCAGAGCTACGATCATGAAATAAATAAGGGCAGCTATAATGACGACTGGTCCTCACGTTGGATTGTTGGCAGAAGTAACGCGCGGTAATCGTGTCGAATCACGGCATTATGGAAGAGCCGTCGTTGTCGATGCGCATGGAAAAGTTGTCTGGTCATGTGGGGCTGTGGATGAGTCTGTTTATCCTCGTTCAACTGTCAAAGCCCTTTTGGCTCTAGAGCTTGTTGCAAGCGGAGCAGCCGAGCGGTTAAATCTTTCCAATCAAGCGTTAGCTTTGGCATGTGCGTCACATGGGGGAGAACCTCAGCACGTTGAAGTTGCACAGAATATGCTCAGTAAGGTTGGTTTGGGTGTCAATGCTTTAGAGTGTGGAGCGCATTGGCCAACTTACGAGCCGGCTGCGCGTGCCTTAGCTGCACATTCACAAGAAGCCTGTGCATTTCACAATAATTGCTCCGGGAAACATGCTGGTTTGATTTGCTTGGCGTGCGATCAAGGGGTGGATATCAAAAATTATATAGATCCGTCGCATGAAATACAGCGTCGTGTAACCAATGTTCTCGAAATGATGACAAAGACCCCTCATGGTTCTGAAAATCGAGGAACAGATGGCTGTTCAATGCCGACCTATGCCGTTCCACTGACAGCATTGGCACATGCCTTTGCTCGTTTTGGAACAGGGCAAAGTATGCCAGAGCAGTATGCAAAAGCATCTGAGGTTTTGCGGGAAGCTGTGGCACAAAACCCGTTTCTAGTGGCAGGTTCGTCACGTTATGACACAATTATTATGAACAATTTCAAAACTCGCGCGTTTGTTAAAATGGGCGCCGAAGGTGTGATGGTTGCATCTCTTCCAGAGTTGGGGCTGGGAATCGCAATTAAGATTGATGATGGTGCAAATAGGGCTGCGGAAGTAGCTATGTCGAGCCTTCTGAGCCATTTTGGCGCAGAGTCTCTACGGAAGACAGCAGAAGATGATGCGGTTCTTCAGAAGACGTCTGCCCAAATCTTAAAAAACTGGCGTGGTGTAACAGTGGGAGAAATTCGACCAGCTCAATGGGTTTGATCCCTTTTATACCATAGATGGAAATTATGGTTTTTATCATAAAAATAGGAACCATTTTAAGAAGGATATCGCCATACAATGACTGAGCAAGTCAACGCTGAAAAGGCTTTGTCACAACAGAATGAAGACGAAACATCAGGGTTTGATGTTACTCGTTTTAAAATCATGGCTATAGGTTTGATTGCAGGCCTTGCAGGCTTGTTGTCTGGCCTAGACGTTGGTGTTGTGGCGGGGGCGTTAAAATTTATTGGCAAAGAATATCATGCATCAACTTTACAGCTGGGCTGGATTGTAAGTGCCATGATGGCAGGTGCATCTGTTGGTGCCCTAAGTGCTGGGTGGTTGTCTCATACCATTGGGCGTAAGCGCTCCCTGTTTTTAGGGGCTGCGGTATTTGCGATTGGGACGACAGGATGTGCTTTTGCTTGGTCTATCCCATCTCTCATGTTTTTTAGACTTTTTATGGGGTTTGCGATTGGTTTGTCGGCTTTTACAGCTCCAATTTATTTGGCTGAAATTGCGACAGAAAATACGCGTGGCGCCATGGTCTCCATTTATCAGTTGATGGTGACGATAGGCATTTTTATCGCCTTTTTATCGGATACCTATTTTTCATATAGTGGCAATTGGAGGTGGATGTTTGGCGTCGCTGCAATTCCAGCTGTTTTTTTCTTGATTGGCGTTGTTTTCGTGCCTTACAGCCCGCGTTGGCTGATTATGCAAGGACGACACAAAGAAGCACGTGAAATATTGGTTGACTTAAGAAACGACACCATGGAAGCAACGAAAGAAATTCGTGAAATCCGTAAACAGCTTGAAACCAAGCAAGAAGGGTGGAAGTTATTTAAGACCAATAATAATTTCCGTCGATCCGTTGCTTTGGGTATTATGCTGATGGTGATGCAGCAGCTCGCGGGTATTAATATTGTTATGTATTATGCCCCCAAAATTTTAGAAACAGCACATTTTGATGCGCATGCCCAAATGTGGTGCACTGCGATTATTGGTATGGTGAATATGGTGGCAACGTTTGCTGCCTTGGGTCTTGTCGATCGTTTGGGGCGTAAGCCTATTTTATATGGTGGCTTTACGGTTATGGCCATTGCGATGGGTGTATTAGGTGCGCTTTTAAATACAGGGATGACGTCTCACACATCTCAATTATTGGCTGTTGGGATGCTTTTGATCTTTTGTGCAGGCTTTGCAATGTCAGCAGGTCCACTGATGTGGGTTCTGTGTTCTGAGATTCAGCCGGTTGAAGGCCGGGATTTTGGGATTGCGATTTCAACCTTTACAAACTGGATGACGAATTTGGTAATTGGTGTTGGCTTTTTGTCAGTTTTGCAGACGCTCGGGTCAGCAAAAACGTTTTGGCTTATCGCCGGCGTTAATGCTCTTTTCATTGTGTTGACGTTCTTGTTTATTCCAGAGACAAAGGGAATGTCTTTGACTGTGATTGAAGAGCGGCTCATGAAAGGCGTGAAGTTGCGTAATCTTGGTCGTTAATTTTTCTTTTTAAATAGGTTAAACAAGATGGCGTCTGATCTTATGATCAGGCGCTTTTTTATTTAAAAGTATTTTAGGATTGAAAGCCTAGTTTAACGAAGGCTGGAAGCATATTGGGCGCTGGAGGCGCAAGCGCGGTAAGTGTTTCGGTATCAAGCGATATTTCTAGCTGCCGTGCGAGAAGGTGTAACCCAGTGGAATGTCTGTCCCCATAAACTGGGTCCCCTAAAATAGGCGTACCAAGTGCTGCGCAATGGGCACGGGCTTGATGAGTTCTGCCTGTTAAGAGCGTAAGCTCTACCCAACTAAGGTTGTTTTGAGTGTGAATAACGCGCCACTTGCTATGGGCTGGATCACCCTTGGGATGAGGGATCATTTTCCAACCTTTAGGGGTGGATTGCCTGAGGAGCGGAAGTGTTATTTCACCAGACGTTTGTGGCAGCATTCCAGAAAGAATAGCCCAATAACGCTTCGTTACTTTTCGTTTTTGAAAGGCTGTTTGCGCATCTATCAGTGCTGTCTTTCGACGCGCTATCAGGAGGCATCCAGCTGTGTCGGTATCAAGCCTATGGGCGAGCCAAGGCCCCCCTCGTGTATGAGTAATGAGACGACTTTCAACAGAATCCTGAGTGGATGGGCCCGGGTGAACCGCAAGACCAGGAGGTTTGTTAATGATTAGAAATCGTGGTGTTGTAACAAGAAGTGGAAGTTCCTGCCCCGATTTAAAGATACGTTGAGGGGCAGGAGAACCATTCCTATTCGTCGTCATAAGAAGAGGGGCGACGCATGAGTATTTCACGTTTACCAACATGATTTGCTGGTCCAATAATGCGCTCTTTCTCCATTTGGTCGATCAGCTTGGCAGCACGATTATAGCCAATTGAAAGATGGCGTTGAATAAAGCTGGTTGAGGCACGTCCTTCTGTCATGACAATCTCAACGGCCTTGTCATAGAGGTTATTTTCATTATCTCCACTGCTGTTCCCACCGTAGCTGCTACTGGAGGATGCTTTTTCTTCGTCGTCGTCAGCGGTAACGTCATCATTATAAATAGGGTCACCTTTAGAGCGCAGATCTGCCACGACAGCTTCGACCTCTTCATCAGCAACAAAAGGACCGTGAACACGGGTAATACGTCCGCCACCTTGCATGAACAACATATCGCCCTGTCCAAGAAGTTGCTCTGCTCCCTGTTCTTGTAAGATCGTACGGCTGTCAAACTTACTAATGACTTGGAAAGAAATACGGGTAGGGAAATTTGCCTTAATGGTACCCGTGATCACATCAACGGATGGACGCTGGGTCGCCATAATAACGTGGATTCCTGCTGCACGGGCTTTTTGTGCTAATCTCTGAACAGCTGTTTCAATTTCCTTACCTGCGACCATCATAAGATCAGCCATTTCGTCAATGACAACGACAATGTAAGGTAACGTTTCTAGAGGAACTTGCTGCTCATCGAAGGTAGGTTTGCCTGTTTCAGGGTCAAAACCTGTCTGCACGCGTTTGGTGACCATCTCACCAGATGCTCGAAGTTGTTTTACACGCTCGTTATAGCCGTTGATATTACGGACTTGCAGTTGTGCCATGAGCCGATATCGACGATCCATTTCCTGAACCGTCCATTTAAGTGCACTGACTGCCTTGCTCGGTTCCGTAACAACGGGTGTTAGCAGGTGCGGGATGCCATCATAAATTGAAAGTTCCAGAATTTTAGGATCAATCATGATTAAACGACACTCTTCCGGGCTTAAGCGGTAGAGGAGGGATAAAATCATGGCATTAACGCCCACAGATTTACCCGAGCCAGTGGTTCCCGCAACGAGAAGATGAGGCATCTTGGCAAGGTCTGTATAGACAGGGGTGCCAGAAATATCTTTCCCTAAAGCAATTTGTAGACGGCCCGTACCGGAGACCCATTCTGGAGAACGTAGAAGTTCTGAGAAGTAAACGGTTTCTCGTTTTGCATTGGGGACTTCAATACCAATGACATTGCGGCCTGGAACGGTAGCAATTCGAACGCTTAAAACGGATAGGGAGCGTGCAATATCATCGGAAAGACCAATAATCCGCGAAGAGCGAATTCCTGGAGCGGGTTCAAGCTCATAGAGTGTAACAACTGGGCCTGCATGAATATCCCCAATAGTTCCTTGCACTCCGTAGTCAGACAAGACCGTCTCCAAAAGTCTGGCTTTTGATTGGAGAGTTTCTTGTGAAGGCCCTGTCGAGGCATGTGGTGGCGGAGGGTTAAGGAGAGAAAGAGAGGGCAAATTCCAGCCAGCAGGTGCAGGGGGCTGTGGTTTGGGAGCCGGCCTTACCTCTTGTTGAGGAGTTGAAGGCGTTTTTAGCATACCAAAGAGACCACGTTTTTGTGGCTCTGAAGGAGGAGCGGCTAGGCTATTGGTTGGAATGACGTCATCAATATCATCTTCAATCGGTGTTTGATGTTGTGCTGCCTCTTCACGTTGGCGAGAAATCTGAGCGAGTTTTTCAGCGTAACGATTGGAAGGGGCCTCTTGCTCAGGATAATTACTATCATCATGTGCAGGGAGAGTCTCTTTAATCGGCTGAGGCGCTGGGTGCTCGTAAAGGTCTTCAGATGTTTCAACAGGCGGTTGCATCCATCCTGTATTTTGAGGAATAAAAGGTGCTGGTTGAGTGCGCGGATCACTTTTTCCGAAGTTGCGCCGTAGAAAACTAAGAGGAGTTGCATACGGTGCAGGAGCCGTGTTGAGCGATCCGGGATGAAATTCATAATCACGATGGTCAGGAGCAGGCCGATCGGACGTTTGAGGGCCATTTAAACGTCTGATTAAAAGAATGGGCTGACGACCAAGGATCAGGAAACCTTGGCCAATAGCGCGCCATTCACGCCATTGAAGTCCCATGGCTAAAGGCATTAAAATACCCATTAACAAAAGGACAAGTAAGACGGCTAAAGTGCTTCCAGCAGCTCCTGCCTCGGCATTTGCTGCATCTAAAAGGCGTTGTGCACAATTACGCCCCAGTTGCCCCCCTAGGCCACTGGCCGTAGGCCATGAGACTTGAAGCCCGGGAATAAGAAGTTCCAAAGTGCCAATAAATGTAGCGCCAGCGGGAAGAACAGCCAGTGCCGCTAGAATGCGGATAATGGGAGAAGTCATTCCATGGTAACGAACCATTCTCCAAGCCCATGCGAGCAAAACAGCAATCGGAAGACCACTTCCCAAGCCAAGCCACTGAACCAGAGCATCAGAAATTGTGGCGCCAGTCCGCCCCAGTAGATTAGTGGGTTGTGTTCCGGTGGCCGTGTTGAACGAAGGATCGTGTGGGTTAAAGCTCCATAAGGCGATTCCGATTGCAACGGCTGCAAGAAGAAAAGCGAGACCCAGCAATTCCATCAGACGTGCATGGAAGGCACTTTTGAGTTTAGGGCTTATATGCTGGGCGTGTGCCTCACGGACAATGTTGCGCACTGTACTGGTCGATCGGCTAAACACGGCCAAAATTTACCACCTTGTTAGTTTCGGATTACAGATTATGAATATCAGTGAAATAAACTGAATATCTGGTTAAATATAGCAGAAAAATTATGGAAGGGTGGAGAGGTATTTCCAAATAGTCACTTTTGCGGCCCCAAATTTACGGATTGATAAAGGTTCCAACTCTGTGCCGGGTGGAACGTTGCGCGTGTGCGGAAAAAAAGGTTTAAAATCTTCCGTTGCACCCGTTTCGGCGACAATGAGTGCATTTTCTGCGATCCACCCTGAACGGGATAATGCCGTCAAACCAGATTCGACCAATCCTTTACCATAAGGGGGGTCAAGGAAAATGAGGTTGTGCGCTTCTGACGCTTTGGGTGGGTGGGTAACGCTACAACTTAAAACACGAGAATGCTCACGTGCGTGGCATGTGTCGAGGTTCTGTCGCAGCGCCTGAAGAGCACTTCGGTCCCGTTCAATAAATGAAACACGTTGAGCGCCACGCGATAAAGCTTCTAAGCCCATTGCGCCTGTCCCAGCAAAAGCATCCAAAACAACCGCATTTTCTAAGAACTCTCGTCCATACCACGGTGCATGTGCAAGCATATCAAAAATGGCTTGTCGTGTTCGGTCAGAGGTTGGGCGTGTCCGGCCTCCTTGAGGAGCTATGAGAGTGCGGCCTTTATATTCTCCCCCGACAATACGCATTTTTAACGAGCCTTGTTTTTGGATTGCGTTGGAAAATCGGGGATTTGTTCACGGAGGATTTTTCCATTCACTTCCTCAATTTCTCTTGCTTTTAAGGACCCAAGCTGAAAAGGGCCGTATGATAAGCGGATAAGGCGGCTTACATGAAGGTTAAGCCCCCGCATGACTTTACGGATTTCACGGTTTTTGCCTTCTTTGAGGCTGACCGTTAGCCACGAATTATCGCCTTTTGTAGAGTCGAGCGCTGCTTCGATTGAACCATAGCGAACGCCTTCATACTCAAAGCCATCAATGAGAGAGGCAAGACGTTTTTCGTCAACAACACCAAAAACTCGTACTCGATAACGCCGGATCCATGCATTGCTAGGGAGCTCGAGGCGCCGAGCCAACTCTCCATCATTTGTAAGGAGGAGAAGCCCTTCGGAATTAATATCCAATCGTCCAACGCTGATGACGCGGGGCATTCCTTCAGGAAGAGATTCGAAAACAGTTTGCCTGCCTTGTGGGTCTTTGTGGGTGGTGAGTAGGCCATCGGGTTTATGATAGCGCCACACGCGTGTTCGATCTGGGTTTTCGATAAGTTTTCCATCGACTTGGATCATATCGCCAGATTGAACAAATGTTGCAGGGTGGGTCACGGGATGGCCGCCGAGTTTGATTCGCCCCTCTTCGATCATGCGTTCAATGTCACGGCGGCTAGCAACGCCTGCACGTGCAAGAAATTTGGCGATGCGCTCGCCTTTGGGTTCATCAGAGTTGGATGTGGAGTGTGTGGTCATGGGGCAGCTGCTTCTATCAGGGCCGTGTATAAACGACGGTCCCCGGGATCAAGGGTAAATTCAGGGTGCCACTGAACACCAATGGCAAAACGTTTTTCGATAAGCTCAATTGCTTCAATAGTCCCATCAGGTGCAAGGGCTGAAATACGGGCTGAACCAGAATTTTTTACAGCCTGATGATGAGATGAGTTTACACTCATTTGTGAGGATTGCACAATTTTAGATAAATATGTGTTGGGAAGAACAGAAATGGGGTGCCCCACTTCATGGCGGGGGTTAGGTTGTTCATGCCCAAGGGCAGGGTCAAGATGTTGGATGAGGGAGCCTCCAGCTTCAACGGCAAGAAGTTGCATTCCCCCGCAGATTCCTAAAATGGGAATGTCTTTGTGCAAGGCATGTTGCAACAGAGCGCGTTCAGCGGTTGTTCGTTTGGGAAAAGGTTTTGTTCGTGGATGGGGTGCTTCATTATAAAGCTGAGGGTCCACATCAAAATCGCCGCCAGTAATAATAAGCCCATCTAAATGTTGTATAATATGATTTATGTTTTTCGTGTCATATCCAAGGCAAACGGGAATGCCGCCTGCTTCAGAAACGGCTGTGAGGTAATTTTCACGTAAAGCATGATAAGGATAACGAGAGAATTTTCCTTCTCCTCCAGAATCCAGATCAAGGGTAAGGCCAATCAGGGGCGGACGTATAGCAGACATGCATCTTATCATCGCATTATGATCAAGTTTGATACAAGCCACGCTATGGAAAAAGCTTTTAAAGCCGCTCAAGAAGCCGCGTTAAAAGGTGAGGTGCCTGTTGGCGCTGTCGTGTTGTCTCCTGACGGAGAGACGCTTTCGATTGCACATAACCGCGTGGAAGAGACGTATGATGCATCAGCGCATGCGGAGTTGCTTGCGATGCGTTTAGCGGCGCAGAAGGTAGGTTCTCCGCGATTAGTGGGATGTACAGTGGTCGTGACGTTAGAGCCCTGTGCTATGTGCGCTGCTGCTATTTCTCATTTTCGGTGTGAGCGATTGGTTTTTGGAGCTTATGACCCAAAAGGGGGAGGGGTTGAGCATGGGGCACGGGTGTTTGAGAAGAGGAGCTGCTTTCATAAACCAGAAATAATTGGTGGAGTGAGAGGAAGAGAAATATCGCAGTTACTCAAGGGTTTTTTCCAACAATTGAGATAAAAACACGATAAGAATATCTCATCTTACGAATGTTTCACCTTCTCGTCAGATTGTAGAATGAAAGCATAGTTCATACTGCAAAAATTACGTAGAATCTGTTTCCTTATTATGTGGGACTTATATGACTTCACGCTTTCGTTCTGTGCTCGTTGCTTTTACGGCTGCGACAGCTCTTGCTACCGCTCCTATTGCTTGGGCAGATAATGGAGCCATTAAACCACAGACTAATGTTCAGGCTCTTCCAAATTTTGTAAATCTTGTGAAGCAGGTGAAGCCAGCTGTCGTTTCTATTACAGCGCATATAAAAGCTGATGTTGCTGAACAAGAGGAAGGTGGCCCAGAGGGAGGTGAAGGGGCGCAAGGGATGCCGTTTCCTTTCCCATTCCCGTTTCAAATGATGCCACAACAACCCGCTAACCGGACGGTGGAAGCCCGTGGGTCAGGGTTTATAATTTCGTCGGATGGTTACGTTGTAACCAACAACCATGTTGTAAATGGTGCGACAAAAGTTACCGTTACGTTGGATGATGGCACACGCTTGCCTGCCAAAGTTATAGGAAAAGACTCCAAGACAGATGTGGCTTTACTGAAGGTTAAACCGACGGGAAAGCTGCCTTTTATTGAGTTAGGTGATTCGGATGAGGTTCAGCCGGGTGAATGGGTGATCGCTGTTGGGAATCCGTATGGCCTTGGAGGAACGGTAACGGCCGGGATTGTGTCTGCTCTTGGACGTGATCTGCATTCTGGTGCGTATAACGACTTTATCCAAATTGATGCGCCAATTAATCATGGTAATTCTGGTGGACCGCTCTTTACGCAAGATGGAAAAGTTGTCGGCATTAATTCTATGATTTTCTCTCCTAATGGAGGGGGGTCAATTGGAATTGGTTTTGCCATTCCTTCGAATACAGTACGCTCTGTCGTAACCCAGTTGGAAAAAACAGGTCATGTAACGCGTGGCTATCTGGGGATTGAGGGGCAAGATATTTCATCAACGATGGCCCAAGCGCTGAACTTAAAATCTGCTGAGCCTGGAAGCCCTCCTCACGGAACGCTTGTTGCGTCAGTGGCTAAGAGTAGTCCAGCAGAAAAGGCTGGTATTAAGAGCGGGGATGTTATCCTAAAGTTAAATGGGCAACCGATTAAGAACGCTCATGATTTGGCCGTTAAGGTTGTGATGATTGCTCCGGGCGCTCAAGCAAAACTTGGTATTTTGCGGGATAGCCAGCCTTTGGATGTTCCGTTTGTTGTTGGGAACTTATCCAGTCAAGATCATGGGCATAATAAAGATGGTGGTGAAACGCCTCAGTCCTCTGGTCCTGGGAAATTAGGTGTCTCTCTTGCTTCTTTAACCCCGCGAGCACGTCAAGAACTAGGATTGGATGATACGGTACAAGGTGCCGTGGTGGCGGATGTTGCTCAAGGGTCTCCAGCTGATCAGGCTGGTATTCGTCCAGGCGATATTATTGTTGCAGTGAGTAACCACATGACCACAACACCGAAAGCGGTTGTTGCGCAAGTGAAGGATGCTCTGTCACGTAAACAGCCGCCTTTGCTGAGAATATTGAGGGATGGTCAACAGCTTTTTGTTGCGGTGTCCCCTAATGGGACGGATGATGACAATTCTGGTGATGAAGATGATATGCCTTAAGAACTAAGTGTTTAGTATGACATATTGTAAGCGAGGGAACGTTTCCCTCGCTTTTTATTTATATGGGTAGAGAAAAAGTACAACTAGACAGGAAAGTGCAGATCCGCTCTTGTGTTCTGGTGAAAGGCAATCGTTTTACGGTGGCTTATAGTACAATTGTATGAAGGATTTTGGATCAATGGCTCATATCAGTCCACTTGCTGGAAAAACATTAGATCAGTCTCAATTGACCGATATTCCAGCTCTGGTTGCTGCCTATTATGATCGTAAACCAGATGTTTCCATAGGGACGCAGCGTGTTTCATTTGGCACATCTGGGCATAGAGGTTCTTCTTTACATACAAGTTTTAATGAAGGGCATATTCTTGCGATTTGTGAAGCGATTTGTCGCCATCGCAAGGCAGAAGGTATTGATGGGCCGTTATTTATGGGGATGGACACCCATGCTTTATCCGAGCCTGCTCAGAAATCGGCTATAGAAGTTTTTGCTGCACATGGCGTTGATGTGCGGATTGATGAACATGATGGTTATACGCCAACACCTGTTATTTCACATGCTATTTTAACGTATAATAAAGGTCGTAAAACAGGTTTGGCAGATGGTGTGGTGATTACGCCTTCGCATAATCCGCCAACAGATGGTGGTTTTAAATATAACCCACCGAATGGTGGCCCAGCGGATACATCTGTTACAAAAAACATTCAGGATATGGCCAATTCATTTTTGGAAAATGGCCTGAAGGATGTGAAGCGCTTACCGTACGAAGAAGCAAAGAAAGCGCCGAACATCCATAAATATGATTTTGTAACACCCTACGTAAATGATCTTGAAAATGTGCTTGATATGCAAGCTATTCGGGATTCAGGAATTAAGATCGGAATTGATCCTTTAGGTGGAGCTGCGGTTCGGTATTGGCAGCCAATTATCGATCGTTATGGCTTGAATGCAACGGTAGTGAGTGATGCTGTTGATCTGACTTTCTCGTTCATGACGGCTGATTGGGACGGGCAAATCCGGATGGACTGTTCATCCCCCTATGCCATGGCAAGATTGATTGAGATGGGCGGGCGGTTCGATGTTGCCTTTGCCAATGATACAGATGCTGATCGGCATGGAATTGTAGCCATGCCAGATGGCTTGATGAACCCTAATCATTTTCTTGCGGTTGCCGTATCTTATTTATTTCAAAACCGTCCCCAATGGAAAGATGGCCTTGGCATTGGCAAAACGTTGGTGAGTAGTAGTTTGATTGACCGCGTTGCTAAAGAAATGGGTCGTAAACTCGTTGAAGTTCCTGTCGGTTTGAAATGGTTTGTTCCAGGGCTGATGGATGGTTCTTTGGGCTTTGGCGGAGAAGAAAGCGCTGGAGCGACGTTCTTAAGACGTGATGGCTCGGTCTGGACGACGGATAAAGATGGCATTGTTCTTGGCTTATTAGCTGCTGAAATTACGGCCAAGACAGGAAAGAACCCAAGTGCGCATTATCATGAATTGATCGGGCGTTTAGGTACGCCATATTATGAACGTATTGATGCTGCGGCGAATGCAGAACAAAAAGCAAAGCTTTCTAAGCTTGCGCCAGAACAGTTCCCGCTGGATGTTTTGGCGGGTGAGCCTATTCTTGCCAAATTAACAAAAGCACCGGGGAATGGAGCAGCCATCGGTGGTTTGAAGGTTGTGACAGAGAATGGATGGTTTGCAGCACGCCCATCCGGAACTGAAGATGTGTATAAAATTTATGCAGAAAGCTTCAAAGGCCCAGAGCATTTGAAAGCGATACAAAAAGAGGCTCAAGAAGCTATTTCTAAAGTTTTTGCATCTTAATTTTGTAGGATGTGATTTCCCCCTGCTGAGAGAGCCTCGGCAGGGGAAACGGATTTATGAAGAGATTTCAGCAAGCAATGCGTCTACATCTTCAGGGCGTGTGTAAAAGCTGGTAACAAAACGCACGAGTTGGCCTGAAACACCTTCTGGGGTAGGCCAGTGGTAGAAATGGAAACCGGCTTCTTGCAGGTTTTGCACCATAAGTTCTGGCAAAATAACGAAGACTTCATTGCTTTGGCGCTCATATGGCATTTGCGCGGCAGCATGTTTGCGGAGCCCTTCGGCTATGCGCTGGGCCATAGCGTTTGCATGTGTTGCATTTTTAATCCAGACATTATCGTGAAGCAGCGCAAGTAATTGCGTGCTAAGATAGCGATGCTTAGACCATAAGTGCCCACTGCGTTTTAGGCGGCGGCGGAAGTCTTCTATAAGGGGGCGTGTTCGCTCATTAAGAAAAAAGACGACAGCATCAGCGGCCATAGCGCCGTTTTTTGTTCCACCAAAAGAAAGAACATCTATTCCAGCTTTCCATGTAATATCAGCGGGAGAGCAATGGAGGTGGGCTAAGGCATTTCCTATTCTGGCTCCATCCATATGAACATAAGCGTTATGATCATGGCTGATTTTGGAAAGTTCAGTCAGGGTGTTTAGATCATAAACGAGCCCCCATTCATTTGCTTGAGTGATGGATAAAGCTTGAATCGGAGGTGCTAAAACGTCTTTTTGGGCATTTGATTCAAAAAGAGCAGGAAGAGCGTCGGCGGGTACTCGTCCATCTGCTGAAGGAATGCAGATGAGTTTAGCGCCATGTGTAAAAAATTCTGGGGCACCACCTTCATCTGTATGGATATGTGCACTTTGATCACACACGATGGCAGCATAAGGTTTTACAAGGGCTGATAACGCAATGCTGTTTGCTGCTGTCCCTGTAGCAATAGGGAAAACGGCAACTTCTGTTTCAAAAGTTTTTCCAAAATGGTGATCGAGAGATAAACTTAATTCATCCGCACCATAAGAAGCGACATTCTGATCGTTTGCCGCTATAATAGCAGACATCACTTCAGGACATGCAGGGGTAACATTGTCACTGGCGAAGTTCTTGCGTATTTCCTCTAACACGAAATTATCCTTATACATGCGATGATCGCGTACTGTATTAAAGCCTAACTGAAGGTTCAGTTTGTTGCCATCCGGAGAGCCCATGAGCATTTTGTCCCCAGAATTGGCTGGTAAACTCATTGACGGGAAAGGTATCGCCCGTAAATTAACTGATCATATAGGTCAGGAAGTCAGTCACTTTATTGAACAGGGTAATATTTTACCTGGTTTGGCTGTTGTGCTTGTTGGGAATGATCCTGCTTCAGAAGTATATGTAAAGAACAAAGCGATACAGACGCACCGCGCTGGGATGCGTTCTTTTATGCATATGCTGCCTCAGAGCACATCTCAAACTGAATTATTGGAATTGATAGCGCAATTAAACGAAAATTCACAAATCCACGGAATTTTGGTACAGTTACCATTACCAGAACAGATTGATCCTGTTGTGGTTACCAATGCCATTGCTCCCCATAAAGACGTAGATGGTTTGGGAGAAGTGAACGCCGGGCGCCTTGCTTTGGGTATTGATGGAATTATACCGTGCACACCCTTAGGGTGTTTAATGCTGTTGCAATCCGTTCACAAAGATATGACGGGAAAGCATGCGGTTGTTATTGGGGCCTCTAACCTTGTTGGAAAACCAATGGCACAGCTTTTATTGAAGCAAAACTGTACAGTTTCTATGGGGCATATTCATACGCGTGATACGCGAGCTCTGGCTCGGGAGGGAGATATTCTTGTTGTCGCAACAGGAAAACATGGCCTTGTAAAAGGAGATTGGATTAAGCCCGGTGCTACCGTTATTGATGTGGGGATTACACGTGTTCCAACAGATGAGGGAAAAACCCGTCTAGTGGGTGATGTCGCTTTTGATGAAGCATTGCCAATTGCGGGCCACATTACCCCTGTCCCTGGAGGTGTTGGTCCTATGACGATAGCTTGTTTGTTGCATAATACCTTACAAGCAGCGCGTCTTACACAATCTTTATAAGAGAGTAACCATCACTAATGTTAGTTTCTATCGAGCTTGTGCCCCGCTCAAAAGAAGACCTTTTACGAGACATTACGATTGTTGAGAATATTCTTCCACAGATTAATGTTTTGAATGTGCCGGACCTTTTGCGGTTTGATTTGAGAAGCTATGAAGCGGCTTCTTTTGCATATTCCGAAAAAAAAGATTTTAACGTTATTCCTCATATACGGGCCATAGATATTGCTCCGGATGCTCCATTGCCTTGTGTGGACCGACCAGAGATTAAAGAGGTTTTGGTCGTCGCGGGCGATCCTCCGCCAACAGAACAGCATGAGGTTTATCCTAATACGTCAGTTGATATTATAAAGAGATACCAGAAAGAAGCACCGCACCTTAGGGTATATGCGGTGTTTGATCCGTATCGTAGATCGCCAAAAGAAGAGTTGGAGGAATTAGAACGAAAAAAAGAGGCGGGAGCTTCAGGTTTTTTCACACAACCGATTTTTGATACAAACTTATTGCAGTTGTCGATGGATTGGTTACGTGATGAAACCGTGTTTTGGGGCATTTCTCCTGTATTGGGTGAAAAATCACGCCGATATTGGGAACGTGTGAATAATATTGTGTTTCCGAAAGAATATGATTTCTCTCTTGAGGGGAATATTCACTTTGCCCAACGTATGTTGCAGCTTGTAAAGCAGCAGAATGATAATGCATACCTGATGCCTTTACGTGTTGATTTAGGTGCTTATTTGACTGAGCTTCAGAGTTTTATAGTGTATTGATTACGAGAGTGGAGAGAGGCTTGAAGCAGATGGGGCTGAAAGGCCTGCAATCATATCATTGTTGATATCAATGAGAGGTTGTAGGCTTAAAGAGTTACTCAGAGAAAGGTTTGAGTGTTTTAAAGACCAGATTCCCAGAGAGATAATATCTTTTTTGAGTATTTCTGATAACGGACTTTGCTCGACATCTCGCAGAAGACTCGTCCATAGCTTTTTGTTGTTTGATATTGCTAGGATTCTGTCTGAAGGGCTGTTTGCATTATTCAGTAAGTTGTTGACATAGCGAAAGGCCATCGCTTCGACCTCGCGTGAGGATAAATAATTTCCTGACTGCTTTTGGTATTGTTGAGCTGCGTAACTCACATTTAATTGCTTTCATATTGAAAAGATGATTGTAAAAAAGTGCCTGCTTTTCACAGGCACTTTAGAAAAACTAGCTACGGAACAAGCTCATGATGTTTGAAGATTGTGAGTTTGCGATTGATAAAGACTGAATCGCAAGTTGTTGCTTCGTTTGAAGAGACGTTAGTTTCGCACTTTCAGCCGCTAAATCAGCATCTGTTAAAGCGCCGACACCCGTTGTTAGAGCATCTGACAAAGCGCTATTGGATGTTTGAAGCTGACTGATCGTATTGGTAGCCACACCAAGATTATCGGAAACAGAATTCATCGTGTTAATCGCTGCTTTAACTGCGAGCTGAACAACTGCTGTTCCTGATGTTGTGCTGGCTGCTACCGTGCCAGTAATGTTGGATAGGCTACTTGCTGAAACAGAAGCAGCATCTAGGTTTCCACCAGCAATTGTTAAAACGTTACTGTTGGAGCGTGAAACGCCGAAACCCGCATTGTCCATAGCATTCATGAGAGAGGAGGTTTCATCGTTTAGTTTTTGAGAGCCTGTTTCGGTAGCTGAACTACTTGTATTAACATCAACAATTTTTGTGATGTTTGTAGCATTCCCATTGCTATCAATTGCGGTGGATACGCTATAGGTCATGTTGCCACTAGCATCCGTTGAGGCAATGATATTTTTGCCACCACCAATATCATATGTGACCGTACCGTCAGAAGCTGTGCTTTGGGACTTAATGGCTGTAGATGCTAAAGATCCATCAGGGTTAACAGTAACAGTACCTTTAGTGCCTGTCGCTGCACTGACAGCTGTTCCCAGAGCTGCTGCAAGAGCGTCTGTAGATGCTAAATTTCCGCCAGTTTGATCATCCAGGACGAAGCTGCTTGTGACAGATGGATTTCCACCTGTGCCGTTACCTGATGTTGCTGAGTAGTTTTGAAGGGTAAGGGTCGTTGCTTTTGCACCAGTCGTTGTAAACGCTGTTACTTTGGAGAAATCGAGCGTAGCTCCCTTCGTCTTGGTGCTTAGGTTTTGTAAACCTAAGCCAATAGCTGTGGCATTACTTCCTGCTTGTGTGAAAAGATTGCCGTTTGCATCTTGGGCAGCAGAGATGTTGGTGTATTGGATATTGCTGTCTGTTGATCCTGCAAGAAGGTTTACACCTTGGAAGGTAGCATTTTGTGCAGATGTATTGATTTGTGTCAGATAGCTGGAAATCTGGTGATTAAGAGTGCCTTCATCTTCAGCTTTGTTTGCTGAGTTTGTAACTGTTGATGCAATATTTGCAAGAATGCTGGAGATTTGCTGGGTTTGTTTTGTCGCTGTGTTAACAACTTGTCCTGCCAATTGTAGCCCTGTGGAAACACCGGATAAAGAAGAAATATTGGCATTCATGGATTGAGAAATAGAGTAGATAGCAGGGTTGTCCGCTGCATTATTAACCTTTTTACCTGTAGAGATTGCATTTTCTGTTTTGTTAAGGGCATCTGTGGTTTGGCTTAGGGTTTGTAATGCAGCGAGTGATGCTGTGTTTGTATTGATAGACATTGTCATAATAATTTTCCCTTGGTGCATTATTGCGCTGCTACAATAGGAAAAAGAGGTTAAAGGAATTTAAATAGCCGACTCGTTGGAATGATTTTTTGTATTTTTCTTTCTTGCAGTCAGCTGAAGGGTATGCAAATTAATGACCGAACCGATCGGTCATTAATAAATATATAGATCATCTTATCCAGATGATTATAAAAAGAGCTATTAATTTAAAGTGAAAGAGAAACATATGTCGCAAGGCGACCATGAAAATGAACAGGAACAAATGATAGATAAACCCAAAAAAAGACGCAGCCCTGTTGTTAAGGTTGCTTTGTGGTTGCTCGTGATTTTAGTTGTGCTGGGTGTCGCTTCTTATATATTTCTAACCCGTAATGAGGTTGAAACGGATGATGCGTATACAACCGGACGGAAAGTGGCCATTGCGCCGCATGTAAATGGTTATGTTACCCAATTGCTCGTGAACGATAATCAGTTTGTTCACAAAGGTGATTTGCTTGTAACGATTGATGATCGTGATTATCAGGCTTCTTTAGATAAAGCGCGTGCGGATGTCAGTCAGGCAATGGCCAATATTCAGGCCTATAAATTGATGGCTGAAGTTGCCCGGAAAAATTATCCGGGGCAGCTTTTAACCGCTCAGGGAAATTTATCAGCTGCAAAAGCAGAGCTTTTTAGGTCTGAAACGGATTATAAACGCCAGCATCTTGTTGCGCGTGCTGCAACGTCACAGCAAGATATTGATTATGCCCGTGCTGCTTTGGATAGTGCGCGTGCACATGTTCTGCAGGCTCAAGGTCAGCTTGATCAGGCAGAACCTGTTCAGGCAAATATTGGAAATGCAGATACGCGTGTAAGCCAAGGGGACGCCACCCTTAAATCAGCTCAAGCTGAATTGAAGCAGGCCGAACTTAATATGGAATGGACGCAAGTGCGTGCTCCTAATGATGGTTGGATTTCACAACGTAATGTTGAGCGTGGGAATTTTGTTCAAGCCGGTCAACAGATGTTTTCGATTGTTGAGCCTGAAGTATGGGTGGTTGCGAACTATAAAGAGACGCAGCTGGCACATATGCGGCCAGGACAGAAAGTTGATTTAGAAATTGATGCATACCCTCAGTTGAAACTGAAAGGTCATATAGATTCACTTCAATTAGGTTCAGGAGAGTCATTCAGTACATTCCCTCCAGAAAATGCGACAGGGAACTTTGTAAAAACTGTTCAACGTATTCCTGTGAAAATATTGATTGATAGCGGTTTAGACCCACACGTGCCTCTTGCATTAGGTCTCTCCGTCGTTCCAACGGTTTATACGCGATGAGCGAAACAACAGATCAAGAGAAGGATTGGAAGCCCAAACATAACCCATGGCTTATTGCCATGGTGGTGACTCTTGCGGCTTTTATGGAGATTCTGGATACAACGATTGTGAATGTGGCGCTTCCCCACATTTCCGGTTCGTTGGGAAGTTCTTATGATGATGCGACTTGGGCTTTGACGTCTTATCTTGTCGCAAATGGTATTGTTTTAACGATTTCAGGATGGTTATCGCGCTTTTTCGGCCGGAAACGATATTTTCTTATTTGTATTGGCATGTTTACAGTCATGTCTTTTCTGTGTGGGTTATCTACATCTTTGCCCATGTTGGTTATCTTCCGGTGCTTGCAGGGCTTTTTTGGAGGAGGCCTACAGCCAAGCCAGCAGTCCATTATTTTAGATATCTTCCCTCCAGAAAAACGCGGGGCTGCTTTTGGAATGACGGCGATTGCCACAGTGGTTGGCCCTGTTTTGGGACCAATGCTGGGAGGGTATCTAACGGATAATTATTCTTGGCGCTGGATTTTTTACGTTAATGTCCCCTTTGGGATTATAACGGTATTTGCTGTGCTGGCTCTGCTGGAAGATCCACCATGGGAAAAACAAAAGAAAGAGAAGATAGATATTATTGGCATCAGCCTTATTACGTTAGGGTTGGGTTGCTTGGAAATTATGGCTGACCGTGGCGAAGATGATGATTGGTTTGGATCAAACTTCATCGTAACAATGGGGGTTCTCGGTGCTTTAGGTATCGTAGGAGCTATTGTCTGGTTGCTTTACGCAAAAGAGCCGCTTGTCAGATTAAGTGTATTGAAAGACCGTAACTTTGCGACTGGCATGTTTTTGATGGCTATGGTTGGTGCGGTTTTGTATGCGTCCGCGATCATTGTTCCTCAATTTGCCCAACAAGTGTTGGGATATACGGCGACAACGTCTGGTATGGTACTTGCTCCAGGTGGGGTCGCTGTTATGTGTCTCATTCCTTTTGTGGGACGTTTAATGAAGTTCATTCAACTTCGTTACCTTATAGCTTTTGGCTTTTTTATTATGGGCATGTCTATGTTTCAGGCTGCCAATTTGTATGAAGCAACAGATTTCAGGCATTTGACCTTTTATCGGGTATGTCAAACTGCGTCTTTGGCGTTTTTGTTTGTGCCAATTTCAACGATTGCCTATTCAACATTGCCTCGAAAGTTAAATTCAGATGCTTCTGCTTTATTTAGCATGGCACGGAATTATTTTGGCTCTATGGCAATTTCTTTGGCGACAGCTGCTATTATTGAAACACGGCAACGTCACCAGAACTACGTTACAGATCATATGACACCTGCGCGTCAGGAGTTCTCAAACTACATTAGTTCTGTACAAAAAACGGCACAGGCTCATGGCCTGACAACAAGTGCAGCTCATGATTTTGCTATATATCGCCTTGTGCGGGAATTTACCGTGCAGATATCGATGCTTGCTTATAATGAAGTCTTCTGTTGGTTGGGTGTAATTACTCTTTTCACGGTGCCAATCTGCTTTTTGTTATCGCCCAACGACACGAAAAATACCACACCTGCTGCTGGAGGGCATTAAGGGTGGGGAGCATATATTTTCATGAAGGCATCCGTTGTCAGACTAATCAATTGATTAATCGCTTTTTGACTATCATCGACTGGCAGCATGAAACGTTTGCGATGTACGATCCGCGCTTGGCACAGCATAAGCAGTTGCTCAGCAGCAAAAGAGGGGTCTGGAACAAAAAGATCCCCATTGTGATGTTTTTTACTCAACCATTCCGAGAGAGTGTTCAGAGTGCGTGTATATCCATAGCGCCAGAATGTGTCCGCCAGATTAGGAAACTGTGTAACCTCACTAATCAGGATGCGATACAATGCTTGGGAAATAGGCGATATCATAAGATGTATAATAGCCGCTACAAATTGAGAGATATTTTCCTGTATGCTTTTGTTGTTTTCTTTGGCCAAAGCATCAATCGTCGCGAGTTTCGTTGTGGTTTGCTCTTCAAAGAAAGCAGAAAAAAGGGAGGCTTTCCCATCGAAATGATTATAAAGCGTTCCTTTGGATACGCCCGCCTCTCGTGCAATTTGCGACATGGAGGCGCGCTCATACCCAACGGCCAGAAAAACTTTTTCAGCCCCGCGCAAAATCTGTTCTTTTTTGTTATTCATTTGGCAGGTAATGGCTTGGATTTTTTGTGGCGAAAGATGGGATCGGGCATCGATCGGTTTAATCATGGCAACGCAAAATCCTTCATAAATTTTTATTCTTTGTTTTTTTATATTTTGAACGAACTGATCTCTAACAACAAGTTTGTTTCTAATTCAGGAGTTTCTTTGTGAGCGCAACATTTTTTTCTCGCGCATTACTTAGTGGTTGCGCTCTTGTTGTTCTTTCTGGGTGCCTAAAGGTTGGCCCTAAATATCATGAGCCTCATCCATGGGCCCCGCAGCATTATGCAGACCATTCAGGTGCGCCGAACAGTGTCATTAGTGAAGAGCATTTGGCAAGCCAATGGTGGAAAATGTTTAAGGACCCAGAGCTAGCCTCTCTGGAAGACCGTATCATACAGCAGAACTTATCTTTTCGCTTGGCTACAGCTAATTTAGCGCAAAGTCGTGCGCAATTGATGATGGCAGGCGCAGAACGTTTTCCGGCTTTGAGTGCTTCTGGTTCGTATCAACGCAGTCAGCATAGTACCAAACAATTACAGGAAATTTTGGGACGTGTTGGTGGACAGGTAGGGCGTAATAACCCCGGTCTATTAGATAATGCCGAGAGCTTGGGAGGAGGAGACGTATCTGTTCCTCTTCTTAATCAGTGGAGGAATTCCATTGATGCGTCTTATGAGGTGGATTTATGGGGACGGGTGGCTCATCAATATGATGCAGCAAAAGCAGATTTGCAGGCGACAGATGAAGAGCGGCGATCTGTTTTAATTGCGCAGCAAGCCGATATGGCAAAAGGTTATTTGACGTTACGGGGAGATCAGCGTCGATTACATGTTTTGAACGATAGCCTTAATATTTTGCGGAATATTGCAGGCCTTTCCCAAGACCGTTATCGCAGCGGCCTCGTAACAGAAGTCGATGTAGACGCAGCTCAAGGGCGTGTACATGATACTGAGGCAGAAGAAGCTCAGCTTGAACAGAAAGTAGCCCAAGAAGAAAATGCCCTAGCTTTGTTGTTAGGCGCTCCTCCTAGTAGCTTGAATGATGAGCTTGAGAAGACGCAGAATAATCCAACCGTTCCACCTGTTGTCCCTGTAGGATTGCCGTCTGAATTGGCGCATCGTCGTCCAGATATTCGAGAAGCTGAGGCTAAATTAAGGGCTGCTGTTGCTGAGGTTGGTGAAGCAACGGCAGATTTTTATCCTAAGGTTACAATTAACGCTGACTTCGGATTTCAAACCTTGTCTTTTCGTGATTTAGGGTTTTGGAATGCGCGTGCTTGGAATGTGGGCCCTTCTATTTCTTTGCCGATTTTCCAAGGTGGGCGTTTGCGTGGACAGCTTGAACTGAAGAAATATGCTCAAAAAGCAGCCGCTATTTCTTATCAACAAACAGTTATTAAAGCATGGCATGATGTAGATAATGCTTTGATTGCTTATCGGGATGAGCAGTTACGCCGCCAAGGGTTAGAGAAGGGTGTTAATGACGATCGGCGGACTTTGGTCTTAGTACAGAGCCAGTATCGTAGCGGTTTAACAAATTATTTGAATGTGCTGGATGCACAATCACGACTACAAAATGATGAATTGACTTTTGTGGATAGTAACGCGGTCGTCGCGACTAATTTGGCGCGTCTATATAATGCATTAGGCGGCGGATGGGAGGAGATTCTCCCAGAAGGGGATGTGTCAAAAAAGAGTCTTTCTTCTGCAACTCCCGGGCCATAAACAATATGGTAAGAAGCAGCATTGATTTGTTATAAACCAGAAACAAAACGACATAATTAATAAAAACAATATTCCTCTATTAAATGGAGGGGTATTGTTCCTTACAAAGCACTATTTTTAGATAATGATCTAATAATTAAAAAATTATCTATGTAAATTAAAGTCAAATCAAAAAATTTGGATTGATAAGTATTTATCTTTTATAAGAGATTGTGTTTTGAGATTAATTCGAAAGAATTCGGTGTTTAAATGGTAAGATTTTTTACTGTGATGTTATTTTTAAAATAAAGAAAAAAACGTTTCTTGATAATAAGAGTTTTACCTTTTGATTATAAACACGCCATTAGATGAATGTGCAGATAGATTTGTTACTTGTCGTCATTGGCTCATTATGATTATGGGAAAGCTATGCCAAATCTTTCAGACCCTGATCTACCCGCACGTATTTTAGTTGTAGAAGATGATGCTGGAATGCGGACTCTTATTTTGCGCGCTCTACAAGGCGGTGGGTTCCGTGCTCGCGGTGTAGCCAGTGGCGAAGAAATGTGGACTGCACTGGAGGCAGCTCCTGTTGATCTTATTATTTTGGATATTATGCTCCCCGGTGTGAGTGGGGTTGAGCTGTGCCGTGCGATAAGAAGTGGACGGGGGGCTGTGCACTCAGGTGAACCCTCTCCGGCTGAGCTTCCTATTATTATGGTTTCCGCCCGTGGGGAAGAACGTGATCGTGTCACTGGGTTGGAGACTGGTGCTGATGATTATGTGCCAAAGCCCTTTGGTCAGCGTGAATTATTGGCGCGTGTGCGGGCTGTATTGCGTCGTGGAGGGGCGGCTTCAGCTGAAAAAATACGCCGTGAAAAGATACGCTTTGCAGGTTGGACATTAGATTTGCGTCGGCGAGAATTAACAGATCCTAGTGGAGCTTCTGTTGAGATTTCAGGCGCAGAACATGATTTATTAAATAGTTTTCTAGATAATCCTCAGCGTGTGATTGCGCGTGATCGTCTTTTAGAATTATCACGAACGCGTTTGGGGGATGTATCCGATCGGAGTATTGATGTCCTTGTGAGCCGATTAAGGCGTAAGCTCGGATCCGATGCAGATCAACTTATTCGGACAGTTCGTGGGTCTGGTTACATCTTTGTAGCAGAGGTAGAACGGCTCTGAATATTAAACACCATTTTTCGCTTTGGCCATTGGGACTGGTTGGGCGTATCTGTGTCGTTTTGATTGCTGCGATTACGCTTGTCTTTTTTGCAAATGCAATTTTCTACGGTGCAGCCGAGAAATATATCGTAGATGACGTGCGGATCGCTCAACTTGGTGAAGATCTTACAACGAATGTGAGGGTTCTCTCAGCGGCTCCAGTATCACAGCGTTCATTCTTGGCTGTTATGCTTTCTGGAGGTGGAATTAGTGTTGCTTGGCAGCCCCTTGCGGGATCAATGCCTGATTTGCCAAGTCAACGCTCGGCCTTATTAAGGCGATTAAAAGACAAGCTGACCAAAAATTATCCGATACTTCTGCAGGCAAAACTTGATTTATATACACTGACGCCTCGTGCGGTAGATGTCTTTGGATCAGAGTGTTTGCCTGATGGGAGTTATATCCATTTTCGTGTTCCGGATTTGTTAGGCCAGCGTCACTTCACGCGTGGTTTAGCATCCGCAGGTATTGCAGCGGCCGCGATTGTTGTTGCTGCAATTATGCTTGTCAGGGGCTTAGGGGCACCTTTAAGAGCGTTGGCAGCGGGTGCAGATCGTATTGGCTCGAATGAGGCTTGGGTCCCATTGGATGAATACGGCCCCCGAGAAGTCCGTGGAGTGGCGCGTGCTATTAATGCGGTACAATCTCGTATTCAGAATTTGCTGGATGATCGGACGCAAGCGCTGGCAGCGGTTTCTCATGATCTAAAAACACCGTTAACACGCCTGCGCTTGCGGAGTGATTTTTTAGAAGATGCAGAAACGCAAGCGGCTATAGCAACAGACCTCGATGAAATGGAAGCGATGATCACCACGCTGCTGGCATATTTTTCTGGTGTTGATGATCCGGAAAAGCCGCATGCGATTAATATTGTGGCTACATTAAACACATTAATTGATGAACAGGCCGATCGGGGAAGGGATGCTTTATATCAAGGTCCGTCTCGTTCTTTAATTTTAGTGCGCCCTGTGGCAATGAAGCGCGTTTTATCAAATTTGATCGAAAATGCTTTAAATTATGGCGGCAATGTTCGTGCGGGTTTGACTGTTTTGCCCGATGAAACGACGGAAATCATTATTGAGGATAATGGTCCTGGAATTCCGGAAAGTGCATATGAGAAAGTTTTAACACCTTTTTATCGTTTGGAAGGGTCACGCTCCAGAAGTACGGGTGGTATTGGGTTAGGGCTTGCAATCGTGCATCGTGAGATACAACGCGAAGGTGGAACTATTCGTCTGGAGCGAGGTGAGGCAGGGACAAATTATACCGGGTTAAAGGTCACGATTACGTTACCTGCTTCATGTAAGGTTTGTGATAACACGCCTTTATAAGTGTAAAAAATTAAAACTGGACTGAATTAGTCCAAACACTCTTGCATAGAAGGAAGAAGTGGCTCATTTCATGAGAATATTAGAGACGGAGTGATGCCATGTTTATTGAGACAGAAGATACACCGAACCCTGAGACACTAAAGTTTATTCCGGGACGGCCTGTTACAGGTGATGCGCGGACTGCGGATTTTGGCGAAATGAGCGCAGCTGCAGGGCGTTCAGAGTTAGCTGAGGCTTTATTTGGGCTTCCAGATGTAAAACGTGTGTTTTTGGGAGAAGATTTTGTCTCTATTACGAAGTCGTCTGACGTAACGTGGCATGCGCTTAAACCTGTTGTTCTTGGTGCGTTAACAACGTTTTTCGAAAGTGGCCGGCCAGCACTAAGTGTTGAAGTGCCTGTTCAAAAAGATGAAGTATCGCCTGAGGATACGGAAGTTGTTGAGCGTATTCGTGAGTTACTTGATACACGAGTACGCCCTGCTGTTGCAGGAGATGGTGGAGATATTGCGTTTAAGGGCTATAAAGACGGTGTTGTTTATTTGATGATGCAAGGAGCATGTTCGGGGTGTCCATCATCAAAAGCAACATTAAAGCATGGTGTTGAAAATATGCTGCGTCACTATGTGCCTGAAGTACAATCTGTTGAACAAGTTGAGGATTGAGGCCTTCTATGGAGCAAGGAGATTCTTCTTTAGATAACGAAGTAAAAGATTTTACTTCAGCTATAGAAGCAGTGTTTATACAAGGCCGAACGCCAAAGATTTTCTCTTCCAAGAAGGTAGAGGAAAGTACTTTAAAGCGTTTGTATGATCTTGTGAAACTCGGCCCAACATCTGGGAACTCCTCGCCTGGACGGTTTGTATTTTTAACCACGCAGGATGCAAAAGAACGTATCCGCCCTGCGTTGTCACCGGGAAATGTAGAGCGTGCTATGGCAGCGCCAGTATTGGCGCTTGTCTGCCATGATCCGTTATTTTTTGAGAATTTTTCAAAACTCGGGGGAGAGGAAGGTTTACGGGATTGGTTTGCGGCGGATGTAGGCTTGTCAGAAGAAACAGCTTTTCGCAACGGGACACTTCAAGGAGGATATTTTCTTTTAGCCGCTCGGATGCTGGGGATGGCTGTTTTGCCAATGTCAGGGTTTGATTCCTTCATGGTCGAAGAAGCTCTTCTTCAAAATGTCGGTTGGCGAGTGAATTTTCTGGTTGCATTAGGTTATCCAGATGCGAGCGAAGAAAAAACGCAAGTGGCGAGAGCGCCACGATTGAACTTTGAAGAGGCGTGCTTCTCTCTGTGAAAACGCTTGTTTTGAATGGTGCTGGTGCGAGTGGTTCTGATACGAATTTGGTTGCTTTAGTTGAAAGTGACCAAGTCGTTGTCCAGAAGATGTTATCAGGGCGAGGGGCATCCGAACAGTTTGCTCCAGTTGTTCTGAAACTACTGGAAGAAGCGCAATGGGCACAGCCTTTAGATCGCATTGTGGCTGTTATTGGTCCTGGGTCTTTTACAGGATTGCGTGCTTCTTTATCCTTGGCTGCCGGCCTGTCGGTAGGGTGGGAGTGCCCAACGTTTGGTGTCACACTGGGGGCTGCAATACGGGCGACATTGGAGCAAGAGAATGTAACATGTATTAGTATTGCTCGTAGAGGCCGTTACTTTGTAGATGCGCCTCACGGTGAAGTCTTTGCCGTTCAGAAAGAGAATTTAGACTTAGAACAGTATGAGTTGATTGCAGGGGATGCTTTTTCTTCCGAAGAGATGGCGGCTCATAGCGAGCGGTGGGTGAACTGCACTTCTCCTTCGGCTTTAGGAATTATCAAAGCGGCAATTTTGCAGGAGCCATCTGTTTTAGCTCCGTTATATGTTGACCCGCCAGAAGCAAAGCTTCCTGCTGCTGGCTTGCGTCCTTCTCCTTTATGAAAAAAGAATTAAAGGATTTGGCCTTTCACACCATGGGGATTGAGAGTGCTGGAGTATTGGCAATGCTTCATAGGCAGTCTTTCCCAGTGGAAGAGGTATGGGATGAACAGTCTTTCCAGTCCTTGCTGTCGATTAAAGGGACAGAATCTAAAGTTGCTTGTGTAAACTCTGACCCGGTTGGCTTTGTGTTATTTCGAACCTTTGGAGACGAGACTGAAATCTTAACGATCGGTGTGCTTCCTCATTATAGGCGTTGTGGAATAGGGCGTGCTCTTATTAGGGCTCTATTCAACAAAGGAAAGGTTATTTTGGAAGTTTCATTTAGTAATTTCTCAGCTATCTATATGTATAAATCCCTTGGTTTCTCTATAATTGGCAAAAGAAGTAATTATTATAAGGATGGTAGTGATGCGCATGTTATGTATTATGGATCTTAATTATTGATACCTGGTAGAGGTAGTCTTCTAAGTCTATTGTTTTTTCTTCAAATATTTTGAAACCGAGATATTCAACACTTTTTTTTACATTGTTTAGGGTTTCTTTTCCTCTCAAAGTAACTATTAACTTCTCTCCATTTTCCATGAAATCCAGATTGTTTCTCACATATACTGTCGTCATGGGACATACTTTGTTAGAAATATCTAGTAACAATATTTTTTTTTCTTTCATTTGATAATATTTCCTTGCTTTTTCTTGATATTACTATCATTTCGTCGGTAGAGGTAAATTATATTCTTAACGAAAGGATTTTGAAATGTCGCAAGAGACAACAATCGAACCAGATTTGCGCCATCTTACGGCTCAGATTTTGACAGCATATGTATCGAGTCATGATGTCGCTGCTGATGCTCTGCCAGGGCTGATTCGTTCTGTTCATGACACTTTAAGCAAAGTAAATGTTCAAGAAGATGCTCCATCAGAAAAACTCGTGCCGGCTGTTCCTCCACGTAAATCCGTTTTCCCGGATTATATTATTTGCTTGGAAGACGGAAAAAAATTGAAGTTATTACGTCGTCACTTGAAAACGTCTTATAACATGACCCCTGAAGAGTATCGGGAACGTTGGAACTTGCCAGCTGAATACCCGATGGTTGCTCCTAATTATGCGAATCACCGCTCTTCATTGGCTCGTAAAATTGGTCTAGGCCGTCGGAAAGAAGAGGGGTAGTTTTTAAGTAGTACCTGCTCTAATTGTGATATTTCACCAACGAGCAGGTATTTTATTTGAAAGTCTTATTGGACAAGTGGCACAGTTTTCGGCTACGCCGCAATATATGGTCGTAGATACGAAAGCCACGGACAGACATTCCCATATGCAAAGTCGGAAGCCAGCGAATTCGGCTGTTATAGAAGATTCTCCAATAGCGCGTCTCTGTATAGAGCAGGGCTTGAAAATGACGGGACAGCGTCGAGTGATTGCTCATGTTCTCTCGGAAGCAAATGATCATCCCGATGTTGAAGAGTTGTATCGGCGTGCTTCAGCTATAGATAATCGTATTTCGGTTGCGACTGTATATCGAACGGTACGTTTGCTGGAAGAAAAAGGGATTTTAGAGCGTCGTGATTTTGGTGGCGGGCGCGCTCGTTATGAAGCCAGTGATCATGGGCATCATTATCATTTGATTGATGTAAATACGGGGCGCGTGATTGAATTTGAAGATGAAGAGACTGTTCGTTTATTAACGAGTATAGCTAAACGATTGGGTTTTGATCTTGTCTCACATCGTATAGAATTGTTTGGGAATCGTATTGAGAAAAGTAATTCCAAGCAGGCTTCAGCTAAAAGTAAGAGCGAAGCATGAAGAAAGAGCCTGATATGGACATGGATTCGTTGCCGCAAACGACGCTTATGAGTAGCGAAGAAACACGTAAACAGATGGAAACACTTTCATCTCTCTCCTTAAATCGAGAGGGTGGGTTTCAAGAGTTGCGTGGTGGGGCATTAGGCGTTCGTATTGCTGAAACGGATGCTGAGCGGGAAGCAGCGCAAGCCTTACGATATCGTGTCTTCTTTGAAGAACTCGGAGCAAAGCCTGATGAGCGTACGTTCCGTACCAAGAAAGATGCAGACGAATTTGATGAGGCAGCAGATCATTTGCTTGTCATTGACCATAGCATATCCTCCGGTGCTGAAGGGGTTGTTGGAACGTATCGCTTGTTGCGTTCAGATGCGGCTCAAAAAATAGGGCGTTTTTATACGTCTTCAGAATATGATATTTCGCCGTTAACAGAGTTTCCTGGGCGCTTGCTGGAAGTTGGCCGTTCATGTGTTGCTCGTGAATATCGTGGCCGTACAGCGATGCAGCTTCTATGGCGCGGCATAGCATCTTATATCTTTTTACATCGGATTGATGTGCTTTTTGGGTGTGGAAGCCTACCAGGAACGAATCCTGATGTTTTGGCGGATCAGTTAACCTATTTGCATCATAATCATCTGGCGCCGCCAGCATTGCGGGTTAAAGCTCTGCCAGAGCGTTATGTGGAGATGTTGAGGGCAGATCCTCACACGCTTGATTATCGAGCATGCCTGAACAAATTACCTCCTCTCATTAAGGGGTATTTAAGGCTCGGGGGATATGTCGGTGATGGTGCTGTCGTGGATGAGCAGTTTAACACGACGGATGTTGCTGTTCTCGTAAAGAGCGAGTTATTGGCTGATAAGTATTATCGTCATTATGAGCGTCGTCTAAGAGACGCACTTGATTCTTAATTTTCAATATAACAAACTAAGGTAGCCCTACCATGACTTCAAAATTGCCTGTGCATGGTTGGCGGCTGGCGCTTCTTATGGTGGTGGCTGGGGCTTTAACAGCTCTATCGTTGCCGCCGTTGTATTTTTTATTTGCTCTTCCTGTTGGGTTATTCGTTCTCTATAGGGCCGCTGAAGATGCCGTATCTTGGAAGCAAGCAGCATGGTGTGGCTTCTTTTTTGGGATGGGGTTTCACACAGCAGGTCTTTATTGGCTGACGAATGCCATTCTAACACGTGTTCATGAGTTTTGGTGGGTGGTGCCTTTTGCAGCTCCTGGCGTTGCGTTGATTATTGCTCCTTTGGTTGCACTTCCCGCGGTAATGTGTCGATGGGTGCCCGCAGGTTGGCGCCGTGTGTGTATGTTTGCTGGTAGCTGGACGTTAATTGATATGTGTCGCGTCCTCATTTTTTCGGGCTTTCCGTGGAATCCACTGGGAAGTGACTTAGAGTTGCCCGGACGTATCGGCGATATATTGGTTCAGCCGGCGTCAGTATTGGGGGTTGATGGATTAACTCTTTGTCTCGTCTTGGCAGGCCTGTTTTTGTTTTCTGGTCGGCGTGCCGTGGTTTTTGTTTTGCTTGGGATATGCATGTGGATGGGAGCCGGGATGTGGCGCCTTTCTCATGAGCACGCTCTGCCGATTATAAATCCACGGGTTGTAATCGTTCAAGGGAATGTACCTGAAGATGAAATTATTAGTTATGCACAAAGAGTAGAACATTTTCGGCGTTATTTGGCGTTAACGGCAAAAGGAATGCAACGAGCGCATTTAATGGGAGATGATCGCCCGATTGTTGCGGTATGGCCTGAATCTGGCTTTCCGGGGCTGCTGGATCAAGATGGTGATGCGCGTAAGATGATTGCTCAGACTACAGGCGGGGCATCGGCTTTAATCGGATCCGATCGTGAAGAGAATGGGCATTGGTTTAATAGTTTGGAGATGGTGAATTCTGTAGGTGATATTGCCGCTATTTATGACAAAAGTCGCTTAGTGCCGTTTGGTGAATATCAACCTAGTATTATTCCATTTAATATTCTTCCCGGTGTCTTGACCCCTGGGCCGGGGCTAAAAACATGGGACTTTCCGAGTGTCGGTCGTGTGGGACCGATGGTGTGCTATGAAATTATTTTCTCGGGGTCGGTTGTTAATCGTCATCAAAGGCCAAATTGGCTTTTAACAATTTCTAATGATGCTTGGTTTGGGAATAGTGCAGGGCCACGGCAACATCTTGCTACAGGAAGAATGAGGGCCGTTGAAGAAGGGCTACCAGTTGTTTTTGCGAATAACACTGGGATTTCGGGGGTTTATGATGCTTTTGGGCATGAAGTGGTGCGTCTGGGTTGGAATAAAACAGATATTTTAGTGAGTGATGTATCTGCTCCATTACAACCAACGATATTCGCGCAGTATGGACGAATTATTCCAATAAGTTTGTCTATTTTGTGCGTTATGGTGGCCTTTCTTCCTCGTAGGAAGATAAGTTCAAGATATTAAAAATATTTTATCAAAAAAATTGACAACCTATGGTTGTGAATTTACGTTTCTTTCACAAATCTGATGGAAGAAACGATTATGAATCGCAGGAAAGGACCTGAAGACGTCAAGAATACTGCGTCGGCAAGCCCGGTCGATGTACATGTTGGTAATCGAATTCGTTTACGACGCACGCTTATGGGGCTATCTCAAGAGAAACTTGCCGAGGCGCTGGGGCTGACGTTTCAGCAGGTCCAAAAATATGAGCGCGGCGCGAATAGGGTTAGCGCCAGCCGATTGCATGATCTTTCTCATATTTTAGATGTTCCAGTGGGTTTCTTTTTTGATGATATGCAAGATAAGAAACCTACAAGTATTGAGAAAAAAGAGACGTCGATAGAGCCCATGGCTTGGAGTGGTGGTTTCGCAGAGGAGCAGGCTACGTTTAGTGGTCCTAAGCCACATAGCTCTTCATCATCTTCTTCAGTACCGCGTTTATTTGAAACGCCAGTGGATGAGGCGGCTTTATTTAGTCGGCGTGAAACCGTTGATTTGGTAAGAGCATATTATCGTATTTCAGATAAAACTGTTCGAAATAAGTTTGTTGATTTGATGAAAAGCTTAGCCTCTGATGAGGCTAAGGGGTAGTTTACTCGCGGTGTAGGATCTGGTCATTTAAAAATGAAGCTAATTTTCCTGCTTTAAAATCAGCGCGGAGACGGTCTTCATCATATTCTGTGCGAACCCAGTCGATGAAGGAAAGACGACCTTCTGCTTCGGTTTGATAACGCAAAAAGAATGCATCAAGGATCCCGGTGCGTGATCGGTTGAAATGCCCAAAACGCCAATGCAGTTGGTTAAGAGCTTCTGTTGACGTGCCTCCTTCGAATAACAAAACCAGTCCAGATGCTAAACCAGCTCTATCTGCGCCAGATTTGCAATGCATAAGCATAGGGAACTGTAAAGTTCTATACATGTCATAGAAGCGTAGGATACGGTCTTTATGAGGGGCCCCACGGCTTTCGAATGCCATATCCAAATGGGTTAGATTAAGGCGGTGGCTTGCTTTGCGGGACAAAGCATCCGAACCGCATTGACGTTTTCCTCGTAAATTTACAAGAGTGTGGAGGTTTAAACGACGTTTGAGGCTGCGTAAACGCGATGGGGTTGGATGGTTGCAGCGCCACACTTTTCCCGGAACAACCTCTGAAAGGTTGGTCCAGATCAATCTAAAAATAGAGTGGTCTACAAAGAGGCTATCCCACCATGCACGTCTTAAGTCCGAATTAGACTTGATTGAGCCTTCAAACATATCAACGGTCCTTAAGATTTAATGTTAGCAGTGTAATGCACAAGCTGTGTCCCATCTTGATGTGGGATGCGTCAACTCTAGAAAGAAGTGTCGATTAATCTATGCGTAGTATTTCTTGTATTTTCTTATTTTCGTGTGCTGTTTTGACGGGATGCGGAAGTTCTAAAGCAGATATGACGGTAGGAGGGTCAGGGGATGATGTTCCGAAGAGGCATCATTCATCTGTTATGGCGAACTCAGAGTATCTACCGTCTACTCCATCTTATGCAGACGGAGGAGCTAGCAATGGCGAAGGAACTTCGCGTGGCTCAGGGACATTGGGGATGAGCACGACAGGTGCAGATGGAGACTCCGTAGATGTCACGCCTCATCCGGCTATCCCTGATACAGAAGTATCTTACGGGAAGAAGTAGTTCCCATGCGGGCTCCCATATAAAAGGAAGTATTTATCTAGTGTAGTGCGCGTGCTTCTTCTGGGAGCATAATGGGGATGCCATCTCGAATAGGGAAAGCAAGCTTTGCACGAGGGCTGATTAGTTCTTGTTTTTCTCGATCATAGGTGAGGGGGCCTTTTGTCAGGGGGCATACCAAGAGAGAAAGAAGGCGAGGGTCAAGTTCTGTGTTCATATGTCACTCCATACCTTGATTGGATCGTTCAGACGTATGCTCAAGGATTAGTTGTATTTTTTTCGATGTTACCTGTTTTAGCGTAGATAAAAAAGGGATGAAGAGAAGAAGCCTCGTATGGAACCGAGGCTTGAGTATTTATGAGAATAATAGAGACGATAATTTTCGTCTTGCAGAAAGTGTGGTTGGATCTGTGACACCCCAAGCTTCAAAGAAACGTAAAAGCTCCGTTTTAGCTGCGCCTTCATTCCACTCCCGATCTTGTTTGATCATATCAAGTAAAACATCAGCAGCTTCTGAACGATTCCCCGCACCATTGAGGGATAGAGCAAGCTTGAGGCGAAGGTCAAAATTGTTGGGGTTTTGTGCAACCTCCTGTTGGAGGGTTGTTAATTCAGACGCTGCTTGTTCTCCTTCTTTCCGAAGGCTTAATGCTGCACGTGCTCCTGTGACGTCAGGATGATTTTTGAGCTTCTCTGGAATTTGCTCAGAAGCTTCTTCTGCAGATTCGATTTCATTTAAATTTAAAAGAGCACGAACCATGCCTCCCCATGCTTCGGCGGATTCTGGTTCTATATCTAGAACTTGCGCATATGCATCAGCCGCTTCCGCAGGGTTGTTGGTTAAGGATTCTTTTGCTGATTTTAAAAGATCTTCTGTCGGTAGAGAGCTTCCGGCAGTTTTTAAAAGAGCTTCGATAAAGCGTTTAATTTCGCTAGCCGGTTGTGCGCCTTGGAAGAGGTCAACCACTTGGCCTTTCCAGAAAGCAACAACGAGAGGGATGGATTGTAACGGCAAACCCATTTGGCTGAGTTGTGCTGCAAGAGCTTCGTTGGCTTCAACATCCAGTTTTGCCAGTCGAACACGCCCCTCTGCGGATTTAACAGCCTGTTCAAGGATAGGGGTGAGTTGGCGGCAAGGCCCACACCAAGGTGCCCAGAAATCAACTAAAACGGGTGTGGTTTTACTGGTTTCAATGACCTCTTTCATAAAAGAGGCTTGATCAACATCAATGATCATCGACGTATTATTCGAAGACGTGGATTGACCGATTAAGGGTTCGTTTAAGCTGTTGTCCATCGGATTACTTTATCGCTCTTATTATGGAGTCTGTTATGAATGAAGATTGTCTTTGTTGTGTTTGAGTGCAAGTGGGCAGTTTTTTGAGGATATATTATAAAAAGAAACAAAAATTTTAAAATCCTCTTGTCTTTACGTTCGATTTCGTTTTATAAGCGCCACATGGAATGCGGGTGTAGCTCAGGGGTAGAGCACAACCTTGCCAAGGTTGGGGTCGTGGGTTCGAATCCCATCACCCGCTCCAGTTAAAAAGGACGCTTTAGGCGTCTTTTTTTGTATTTGAAGATAATTGCATGTGAATGATTATTTTAGCTTGTCGGTTAAAATATTTTCGTTCATAAGCGGCATACGGAATGCGGGTGTAGCTCAGGGGTAGAGCACAACCTTGCCAAGGTTGGGGTCGTGGGTTCGAATCCCATCACCCGCTCCAGTTAAAAAAGACGCTTTAGGCGTCTTTTTCTATTTTAGCCTTAAAAGAACTGAATATGGCTTCTAAAGCCTAGCATTGCCGCGTCACGTAGTGTTTTTTGTGCGCCTGGTCTAAAATAATATTGGAAATCAGGATAAAATGTGACCCCGCGCATAACGTGGATCATATAAGCAGCTTCCAAAACTTCTCCTGTTGTTTGAATACCGTAGGAGCCATTCAGCAAAGGCATTTTGTTTTGAAGCTGTAGCCGTTGGGTATCTGTGACGTTTTTTGCGACGCGAACAACACTGAAATTGATGCCAAAGCCATCCAGAGGCCGTGCTTTCCAAAACCCACTATCTAGAATGCCGATGGAATATTGCTGTGCGCGTGTTTGAGTTCTGGGGCTATTAGCGTAAAATCCGGCAATCATCGTAAAGCCGGCAGCCGGGTTTTGATGGTTCCCATGATGGCGAAAAAGCATTTGATCAGCGAGTACCCACGTTGACCATGAGTTATGAAGTTTGCGTGGCTGTAGCCCTGACAAAACGTATGGTTGGCTGTTTACATCATAGTAATTGTCTGTGTGAGGGGCTGTATCGACGGCATAGCCCACTTTGTAATGACCGGGTAAGTGATCAGGCCCAAAGACTGGCTCCCACCCAGCTTCCATTGGAATAGCTTCCCCGTGAATGTCGGATCCGTTCCATTTGAAGCCCGTTCGGTACTGAACGTTATTGTAAATTCCAGCTTGAGCGAAATAAACACCAGTTTGAATATACGTTGATTTTGTAGGACGAACACGGATACGGGCTGCCCAACTGGCATCTGGGTAAGATGAGTGTGTTGTATTATCTGAGGAGGCTTTTGGGTTTCCGCAAAAAGCATTGTTCATAAAGTTACAGTAAAGTGGGCTTTGGGAGAAGTCACTTAAGAGAGGGATACGCCCAGCCGCCATATCAACCCGTCCATGAGCGAGGGTTTCTTCCCCGTATAAATACACAAAGTGCACGACAACATTACCGCCCCCACCATAAATTTCGGTGCTGGGGTTAAGGTTGTCGCCAAACATACGACTAGCTGGGATTCCATAACGGCCAACAACGACACCATGAGTAGAGAAGCCTGTAATCCCGGCTAGTTTTTCCCAATCGATATCATTTTCAAGGCTGTATTGGCCTGCGTTGCTGCTGCCTTGGCGGAGACCATATCCAGGCGTTGGTTTGGTAATAGCGCCAGTAAACTCGTTGGTTGTGTCCATCAAGACCGCTATTCCGCGGTGTCGTAGCCATGATTTCCACCCGAAAGGATCTGTCAGCAAGGCTTCAGGTTGAGGCAAAGGAGGCGTTTGTTCTTTGTGGAAGTTTACTTCACCTAAAGGCGTATCTACGCGGACAGCCGGATTTATGGCGTTTTGATCCAACCAAGGAACAGAATCCTCTGAATTACTGCTCCTCCAAATATCTCCCAGTGTAGAGATTTTTGGTGGGGTATAGGGGGGGATTGCTGTTTTTGCTATGGCGCAAAAAGGAGTTATCGAGGCAACACAAAATGTTGCGTAAGCAAAAAATCGAGACAACGGAGCCGTTCCTTTACTAAAAGGAAAGCAGACGCAACCATTTTGCGTAGCTCGATATTAATAAACTTTATTTTAAAATAAAAATAATAAAATAATTGCGAATTGAAGCTCAAGGTTTCTGGTATCTCTTATGTAGAGATACCAGAAATTCAAATTATTTTTTTGCAGCCTCAAGAGATGCTTCAATTACTTTTTCAGCTTCTTCTTTTGAAGCCCATCCTGTGACTTTAACCCATTTATTAGGCTCAAGGTCTTTATAGCGCTCAAAGAAATGTTCGATCGCTTTGCGAGTAATTTCTGGCAAATCATCAATGGAGTGTACGTTTGTGAATTGCGGATGAATTTTATCGTTAGGAACACAGATAATTTTTTCGTCCTGTCCGCTTTCATCTTCCATTTTCAACATGCCAATGGGACGGGAGCGAATAACGGCACCAGGGACAACAGCCGCAGGAGCAAGAACCAGAGCGTCCGCTGGATCACCATCAGCGGCTAGGGTGCCGGGGATGAAGCCGTATGCAGCAGGGTAGGCCATTGGCGTAAAAAGGAAGCGGTCAACAAAAATAGCACCACTTTCTTTATCGACTTCGTACTTTACCTGTGAGCCTTGAGGGATTTCGATAACGACATTGATATCGCTCGGAACCTTTTTTCCTGCGGCAATTTTTGAAACGTCCATGATTTTACCCTTCAGATAGTGGATGGTGGTGAGATACTATCTTTTAAGGGGCTTTCTGCACAGTCTGGATAAGCAGGAATGAGTTTAAAATCAAAAAGAAAATAAAATTATCATGATAAGTCATATTTTTTCATGTTTGCTCTTGCAAAAATATAGGAATTACGTAATTCGTGGGGCCAACCGCGCGCCTGTAGCTCAATTGGTTAGAGCCATCCGCTCATAACGGATTGGTTGGGGGTTCAAGTCCCTCCGGGCGCACGGTTCGTTTTTTGCGCGCATGTGCCGCTTTTATTTCACGCCTTTTCCGTTCCAGGAGACCTGTTATGGCCGCCTATCAGTATGTCTACGTCATGAAAGATTTGACGAAAGCTTATCCCGGTGGGCGGGAAGTCTTTAAAGGGATCACCCTTTCTTTTCTTCCAGGCGTCAAGATTGGTGTCTTAGGTGTTAACGGTGCCGGTAAATCAACCTTGCTTAAGGTAATGGCGGGGATTGAAAAAGAGTTCGGCGGTGAAGCTTGGGCGGCTGATGGCGTAAAAATTGGTTATTTGGAACAAGAACCAAAGCTTGATGAAAGCTTGACCGTTGGCGAGAATGTTGCCCAAGGCTTTGGTGAGTTAAAGACGGCAGTAGATCGCTTTAACGAAATTTCCATGAAATTTGCAGAGCCAATGTCAGATGATGAAATGACAGCGCTTCTTGCAGAACAGGCCGAATTACAAGAAAAAATAGATGCTGGAGATGGTTGGGAGCTTGATCGTAAGCTAGAGATCGCTCTGGATGCGTTGCGTTGCCCGCCAGCGGATAGTGCTGTTACGCAGCTTTCTGGGGGTGAAAAGCGCCGTGTTGCTTTGTGCCGTCTATTGCTTGAAAAACCAGATATTTTGCTGCTCGATGAGCCGACAAACCATTTGGATGCAGAAAGTGTTGCGTGGTTAGAAAAGACACTGCGTGATTATACGGGAACGGTTATGGTTATCACCCATGATCGTTACTTCCTTGATAATGTCACAAACTGGATTCTTGAGCTTGAAAGAGGCCGTGGTTATCCGTTTGAAGGAAATTATTCCTCATGGCTAACACAAAAACGTAAACGTTTGGCTCAGGAAGAGAAAGAAGAAAGTGCTCGTCAGCGTGCATTGGCCGCTGAGCAGGAGTGGATTAACAGTTCACCAAAAGCACGTCAGGCGAAGAGTAAAGCACGTATTACAAAATACGAAGAAATGCTGGCAGCAAATTCTGAAAGAGCCGGCGGCACTGCTGATATCGTGATTACACCGGGCCCTCGCTTGGGAAGCACGGTTATTGAAGCCGAAAATCTAAGCAAAGGCTTTGGCGATCAACTCCTGATTGAGAATTTGAACTTCAAGCTGCCGCCTGGTGGTATTGTGGGCGTTATTGGGCCAAATGGTGCTGGTAAATCAACACTCTTTAAAATGATTACCGGTATGGAAAAACCTGACGGTGGTTCTTTGAAGATTGGTGATACGGTAAAGCTTGGCTATGTCGATCAGTCTCGTAACACCTTGGATGATAATAAAACTGTCTGGGAAGAGATTTCTGGCGGAACAGATGTGATCCAATTAGGAAAGCGTACGGTTCCTTCTCGTGCATATGTTGGAGCGTTTAACTTCAAAGGCTCAGATCAACAAAAACGTGTCGGTGTTCTTTCAGGTGGTGAGCGTAATCGTGTGCATCTTGCGAAGATGTTAAAGCAAGATAGTAACGTTATTCTTCTCGACGAACCAACAAACGACTTGGATGTTGATACTCTACGTGCGTTGGAAGATGCTTTGGCTGAATTCGCAGGCTGTGCTGTGGTCATCTCCCATGATCGTTGGTTCCTTGATCGTCTGGCCACACATATTCTTGCTTTTGAAGGGGATAGCCACGTTGAGTGGTTTGAAGGTAACTTCCAAGCCTATGAAGAAGATAAAAGACGTCGTCTTGGCCCAGATGCTACCGAACCAAGCCGGATTAAATATCGTCCTTTAGCACGTTAATTTGTAATTTCTGGTTTACTTCCTGAGAGCAGTATGGTTTTCGGGAAGTATAAAAGAGAAGAGGCGTGTAATTAATTGTTAGGGCGGGGAATACGAACAACTCGTCTTTCTCTAAAGCCTGTTGAATGGCAGGATTTAGAGGATATGATTGCCTTAAAAACAAATGCTGGTGCATTTGGTCGCATGTTGGGCGGAGTGCGGAGCCGTCACACTGTTGAGAAAGAAATGGCAGAAGATATTTCTTTCTGGGCAGAACGAAAAATTGGTATCTTTACAATTAGAGAGAATGACCAGTTTGTTGGTATGACAGGCGTTCACGAGCGACCTGATGGTCGTGGCCTTGGGCTTCGTTTTTCAATTTTTCCATGGGCATCTGGGCGTGGAATTGCACGCGAAGCGGCTAATGCAGCCGTTCAATATGTATTTAATACGGGGGAAAAGCGAATTATTGCTGTTGCAAGAGAGGATAATCTTGCATCGCGGATTGTTTTAGGTGGAATTGGTTTCCATCAGATTGATACATTCGAGCGCGATGGATATGTAATGTATCTTTATGAAATTATTGCGTAAAAAAACGAGAGTAAATGTACTCTCGTTTTTTTATTAAGGTATTAGTGGTGGCCGTTAACTTGGCGTTCTAGTGCAGAAATAAGTGAATCTACATTTCCACCATGATGAGCAAGGTAAGAGCTGTAGTCACCGCGTTGGTTCATGCGTAGGCTAGCACCTTCACCATACATATCGATGATTTTTGGTGGCTGACCGTTTACGATAAGTTGTAGAGTAACCGTTGGCTGATTAGGGCGGTCAATAACGGTGTCAACGCGCTCACCATCAGGTGTCTGTACAGAACCAGTGACGTGGAATTTGACGCCTTGGTAATTGCCAATTTGCCCTGTTACTGTGTTCATAAGAACTTGACTGAAAAGGCCAACATATTTTTGGCGTTGTTCAGGAGTAGCGGTACGCCAGTAACGGCCGAGGCAGTAACGAGCAATTCCTTGAATATCAACGTTAGACTGTAAAAGTGGAAGAACAGCCTGCTGTTTTGCCTCAAGTGATTGTGAGGAGTTAACGATATTGAGAAGTTTGCTTCCGAAAGAATTTACAAAGTCAGTAGCTGGGGATGCTTGAGCAACACCAGAGCCAAAAGCAAGTGAAAGGGTGAATGCACCGAGAAGAGCGCGGCGCGAAAAAACTTTAATCATTTCGTGTATCCTTAGTTGTACCAATCAGGGGTCGTTGCTCGGTGATCTGCTTTTAGGGCGTCTATCTGGCTCTGGCGGCTTTGCTGCCAAGCACTACGAATATAAGAATATGGATCTAAGCTAGAATGCTCCAGCTGATCTATTTGGTCAACGCTATCTGCAAAACCATTTAAAGTGCCGAGAATATTGTAAGCCCAGTTGAAGGTGAGCAAACCATACCCGCGTGGAACATAGTTAAGCGGTAGCATTGCCTGACCTATAGCATATCCAGCCGTATCACGGAAGTTGCTTGGGCCAAGGAAGGGGAGGAAGAGGTAAGGACCACTTTTAACGCCCCATGAGCCCATGGTCATTCCTGGGTCGGTTTCATGCTGTTTGTAGCCGACTAAGCTTGCTACATCAAAAAGACCACCGACACCTGCGCTCATATTGATGACGAAGCGCATGAAGGTATCGCCTGCTCGGCGTGGTTTGCCGGCCCCTACGTCTGAGAAGAAGACAATAGGCTCACGCCATGTTTCGTTCAGGTTTGAGATAGAATGTCTGACAGGTTGTGGAACCGCCCATATCCAAGCTTTTCCAATCGGACGTAGGGCATGTTTGTATGCCCACATCTGAACGTTATACATTTTCCTGTTGAGTGGTTCGTAAGGATCGTTAGCAGCTTTGTAGTCAGCAAGATCATCTGGATCTTTTGGCGGTGGATTACGTAAAGAGCTACAAGCGCCAAGCATCAACAAAGCCAAAACGCCGGCCGTGGCTCTGTAGCGGCGTGAGTATACTACGCCGGAATTGTTCTTATCCTGCTGAGAGTTCATAACCAATCCTCAAAAACCCCTTTTCGCATATATCTTTCACGAAAACGTTACAGCGCTGATGAGATGAACTCGACAGCAACAACCTCGCTACGGTTTAGGCGAATAAGGCCGTAAGTCAATCTTACGCCAAAAACTGCGAAATTAAATTAATCATAGCCTATTCTTTCCTTTCCTGCACCCCTCTGAATCATTTCTTTGAAAAGTAGATTTTATAGCAGAAAAGATGAGAATATGAGGGAATAAGTGATGTTTAGTTTCAAAATATACTTTGACTTGATCAATATTTCTGTAGCACTGTGATGAAAATTCAACACTAAGGGAATTATCCAGCGATGAAGTTATTTACTCGCAAAGCATCACTTTTGGCGACTGTGGGATTAATTAGTTTGTCATTGGGTGTTGCTCAAGCCCGACCAACCGTTTTGTCTCAGCCTTGGGGCGCTACTCCTGATGGCCAAGCGGTACGTATTGTCACGTTAAAGAATGACCATAACGTTACAGCACGTGTGATTACATATGGTGGAATTATTCAGTCTGTAGAGACCCCGAACCGAGAAGGTAAATTACAAGACGTTGTTTTGGGCTTTAATAATTTAAACGGATATACTCAGGATAGCGCCAAGGGTGGGCTTTATTTTGGTGCAATCATTGGTCGTTATGCAAACCGTATTGCTAAAGGAACCTATTCTATAGACGGAAAGGTTTATCACGCAGCTATTACGGCCGGCCCGAATGCGATGCACGGTGGTAAAAAAGGGTTTGATAAAAACGTTTGGACTATTGAAAAAACGGGTGTTACGGAAGATGGCGCTTTCGTAACATTAAAGCTTGTTAGCCCAAATGGCGATCAGGGCTTCCCTGGTACACTGACAACGCATGTCACATATAGTCTTAATAATGATAATGCATTTTCGCTTCATTATGTTGCGACAACTGATGCTCCGACCGTTCTTAATTTGACCAATCATAGTTATTGGAACTTAAACGGTGAAGGTTCTGGTACGATTGAGCCAGAAATTCTTCAGGTTAATGCCGATAGATTTACGCCCACAGACAGCACATCTATTCCGACTGGTGAAATTGCACCGGTGGCTGGAACCCCGCTCGACTTTACGAAGCCAACAGCTATTGGCGATCGTTTGCGTAGTAATAACCAGCAGATGCTTTATGCCCGTGGGTATGACATGAACTGGGTAGTCAATGGTGAGTATGGTAAAGAACCACGCTTGGCAGGTAAGGTCTACGACCCACGTTCAGGCCGTGGAATGGAGATCTTAACAAACCAACCTGGCTTGCAAGTTTACACATCAAACTCTTTAGATGGTACATATGCAGGTGTCTCAGGACATACATACCGCCAGACGGATGCTGTTGCATTCGAGGCAGAGCATTATCCTGACAGCCCTAACCACCCATCATTCCCAACAACAGAGCTTAAACCTGGTCAGACATTTGACTATACGACGACCTATCGTTTCACAAATAAATAAGTTGATGGGTTTATAATAAAAAGGGCGGCTTATGTGCCGCCCTTTTTTGTGACCGCATATTTTATATGTCAATTCTTTCTTTGTTATTTTCATTCGGCAGGATAATTCTGGCTGGATTTCCAACTGCCGTAGCCCCATCGGGCACATCTGATAAAATAACAGAACCTGCACCAATTCGTGCTTTTTTACCGACTGTCAGTCGGCCCAACACTTTTGCCCCTGCGCCAACCATAGCGCCTTGACGTAAAATCGGGTGCCTCTCCCCGGATAGTTTACCCGTTCCTCCAAGCGTTACGCCTTGGAAGAGAGAAACATCATCTTCAATGATGCATGTTTCACCAATAACAATACCTGTTCCGTGATCAAGACTAATACGCTTGCCGATTTGAGCTGCCGGGTGGATATCAATTGAAAAAAGCTCATTCATGCGGCTTTGAATGTGGTATGCGAGCTGCCGCCTGTTATGATGCCATAGTGAATGGGCCACACGATAGGCCTGTAAAGCCTGCCAACCTTTAAAAAAAAGAAATGGTGTGACGAGATCAGGGCATGCTGGGTCTCGGTCATAGATGGCTAGAATATCTTCAGCTGCTGCTTCTGCGACATGCGGATTTTTTGTTAATATATCTGTAACCAACCGTGTGATAGATGTTGCAGATATGGCTCTATCCGTGAGTTTTGTCCCCATGAGAGAGGCAAGGGCAGACGAAAAAGTAGGATGATCTCCAATATTGGTAGCAAAAACATCCTGTATCAGTGGGTCGTGGCAGCTGCATGCTTGAGATTTTAAGGTGTTCCAGAAAGTATCGGAGTGTAGGGAAAGACTCATAGACCCATAGCTCGTTTTACAAAGGCACGGCGGAGAGGTGGAAGGCGATGTACACCGGCTATTCCGAGATCGCGAATACGACGTAGGATAGGGTTATCGTTTCCAAACAGGCGTTCAAGAGTATCTGTTGCGGCTAACATAGCCATATTGGATGGCCGTGTTTGACGTTGATACTGAGTAAGGAGCGTTTTATCTCCAAAATCTTTGTGCTGAGTGTGTGCTTGGATCAGAATGTTGGACAAAACGGCGATATCTCTAAAGCCAATATTCAGTCCTTGTCCGGCAATAGGGTGTATGCCGTGCGCAGAATCTCCTGCTAGAGCAAGACGGTGGGAGATGTAGGTTTGAGCATATTGGGCTGAGAGAGGATAAACCCACCGTCTTCCAATAGGGGTGATTTCGCCTAAATCTTCATCGCCCATGCGTGCGCGGATTTCACGGGCAAAAATATGGTCAGGAAGGTCATAAAAGCGATGCGCCCTGCCGGTTCCTTCGGCCCAAACAATAGCAGAGCGATGTGGGTGTTCTGGTGTTCCCGGCATAGGGAGGCGAGCGAAAGGACCTTCTGGAAGGAAATGTTCAAGTGCTACGCCGTCATGGGGGCGCTCATGCGCGATAGTAGCGACGATTCCAAATTGATTATAAGGGATTTTGGTAATACCAATTCTGGCTTGGTCGCGTAAGGGCGAGCGACGGCCTTCAGCCGCCACGACGAGCTGGGCCGTTGCGGTTTTTCCTGATTTAAGATGAATGGCGACATGATCCGGGTGGAAAGTAAATTCTCCCATATCAGGCGCGTGAATATCGAGTGTTTTATAGTGGTGAAGGGTGGTGTTGATAGCAAGCCGTAGATCACGTGCTTCTACCATCCAACCAAAGTTCTGTCCTTGTGGAGCATCTTCAGATTCAAAATGAAGAAAGAGGGGGGACGCTGCTTCATGAGGGCGCCCATCCGAAACTCTGATTTCACGGATCCCTTGGGGTGAGGCTGGTAAGTTATCCCATATACCCGCAGCGACAAGAAGTCTTTTAGACCCTTCTGAAATAGCATAAGCGCGCCCATCGAGGGAAGGGTCTTCCATAACAGGGAGTGCAGCTTTATCGACGAGGAGAACGCGTATTCCAGCTGCCGCAAGTCGGCATGCAAGAGTAGCACCAACAGGCCCGGCTCCATTGATGCATAGATCATAGTGTGTCGTTTTCATCGCGCTCATCTCCTTAAATAGTCCCTACTCCTGTCGAGGTGTGAGTGGAAGGGGGCAAGAAAAAAAACCCCTTTAAACCGTGAGAAATACAAAATGCGGAAACAAATATTGATAAAAATATTCTTCAATGTCAGTTTGATAGTAACTGTTGTTATTCTTTGTTAGGATTTGAAGGATATGCCAGATAAATATTATGTCAGAAAGACCGTTTCTGGGATGTCAAATTATTTTAGTTGGCTTCCTGCTCCGTTGGGGTCAATTATAATTATCCTAATTGCGGCTTTAATCGCGCAGTTATTTAGCCGTGTTATTACGGCAAGCTTACTGAGACTCCCATGGATGCGCAAAATCCAGTGGATTCATGGGATAGTCGAACGGCTTGAATGGAATATCCGTTATTTTTTAATGTTATTGGCAGCAATGATTGTTCTGCCTGCAACGAATGGCTTCGAACATAGTACGGAGCAATTCTTAGAACATCTTCTTGCATGCTTTTTCATATTAAATGTTGGGTTCAGTATAATCCGCATTTTTCATTTCATGACGGATAAATATTTAACGAAGCTGACTTTCCAAGATAATATTGATAATATTACGGTTCGTTCTCACCAAACACAGATCCGGGTTCTGCGCCGTCTGGCAGAAATTTCGTTTGGTGTTTTCACGGTTGCCGCCGGGCTGATGACCTTTAATGCGGTTCAGCAGTTCGGGATTTCGCTTTTTGCCTCAGCGGGTGCTGCTTCGCTGGTGGTTGGTTTGTCTGCAAAGCCTGCTATTTCGAATTTGATTGCGGGGATTCAAATCGCGATTACACAACCTATCCGTATGGAAGATATGCTCATCTTGAATGGGGATTGGGTATATGTTGAAGAAATTAATGCAACATATGTTGTGTTGAGAACATGGGATAGACGCCGTTATATTGTGCCGATTACGTACTTCCTTGAAAACCCGTTTCAAAATTGGACGCACAGTTCTCCCGCTCTAACCGGATCAGTTTTTTTGTGGCTTGATTACAGAACGCCTGTAGCCAAGGTTAGAGAGATGTATTTTGAGGAACTGGCTAAGTGTTCGCAATGGGATGGTGACAAGAAGGCAACGGGGTTTCAGGTCGTTGATAGCGACATGAATGTCATCAAACTTCGTATGATTGCAGGTGCGATTAATGCGGATGAAATGTGGGATTTGTGTTGTAATGTGAGAGAGAGGATGTTGCAGCGGATACAGGCAGAGCTTCCTGAATGTCTTCCACGTGGCCGTACTGCGATTGTACCAGATGCACCACAAGAACCCGCTTGGCCTGAAGCTTTGATGTCTCCTCCTATTAATCGTCCGGCTCCGGGGGTGAGTTATAATGGGCCGGATATTCCGTCCAAACCGACGGAGACTCAGTCCTAAGTTGTTTTGAAATAAAGCCATCGTAACAATCGATGGCTTTATTTTTTTTAGGTCTGATTTTCCCTGTATGATTTGGGGTTTAAAAAAAATCTTGGTTGCGGCGTATAGATTGTTGCTAAACTGGCACGATTTAAGCATATTGAAATTAATTGATTTCTGATGAGGATGCGCCGTCCGTGAAACTCATTACTGCTATTATAAAACCTTTTAAGCTGGATGATGTCCGAGAAGCTCTGACCCCTTTAGGTGTGCAAGGTTTGACTGTAACCGAAGTGAAAGGCTTTGGTCGTCAGAAAGGTCAAACAGAGATTTATCGAGGGGCTGAATATCGTGTCAGCTTTATTCCTAAAATAAAAATTGAAGTCGTGGTTGGGGATGCAATTGCTGATGAAGTGATTGAAACAATTATGAATTCAGCACGGACCGGTAAAATCGGAGACGGCAAGATCATGGTTTCTAATCTGGACCAACTTATTCGTATCCGCACAGGAGAGACAGGAGAAGGGGCGTTATGATGAAGCGTTATTCTCTTTTGGGGCTTTTATTTGGTGTTGGTGCACCTTTAAGTGCCATTGCTGCGGATAAGCCAGCTCCTATTGATACGGGCGATACGGCTTGGATGCTTGTCAGTACAGCTCTGGTTTTGATGATGACCATTCCGGGGTTAGCTCTTTTCTATGGTGGGATGGTTCGTAAGAAAAACGTTCTTGCGACTTTAATCCAATCCTTTGCGATTTGTTGTATCGTGAGCCTTCTGTGGATGGGGGTTGGATATAGCCTTGCATTCTCAAATGGGAATCAATGGATAGGAGATTTATCGCGGGCTTTTCTAAATGGCGTTGCTGCGAATTTTCATAAGGGTGTAGATTCGGCGTTCACCTTAGGGGCGGGAACATCGGCCGCAGTACCGATGACCATTCCTGAGAGCGTCTACATTATGTATCAGATGACGTTTGCAATCATTACCCCAGCTTTGATTGCGGGTGCATTTGCTGAACGAATGAAGTTTTCTTCAATGTGCGTGTTTACGGTTTTATGGGTGCTGTTTGTTTATGCGCCTATCGCACATTGGGTATGGAGCCCAACAGGATGGGTTGCAGCTTTAGGCGCGGTTGATTTTGCAGGCGGTACGGTTGTTCATATTAATTCAGGCGTTGCAGGTTTGGTCTGTGCTCTTGTTTTGGGAAAACGCCGCGGTGTTGGAACAGATGATTTAGCTCCTTTCAATTTGACGTATGCTATCGTTGGGGCGTCTTTGCTTTGGGTCGGCTGGTTTGGGTTTAATGCGGGCTCTGCTCTTGGTGCAAATGGCCGGGCAGGAATGGCCATGTTGACGACACAACTTGCAGCCGCCATGGGCGGGTTAGCTTGGATGGTTATGGAATGGTGGCGGACAGGAAAGCCAACGGCATTAGGAATTATTTCGGGTGCTGTAGCAGGTCTCGTTGCCATTACACCAGCAGCGGGTTTTGTTTTGCCTGGAGGGGCAGTGCTTATTGGCTTGGCGGCTGGAGTGGGCTGCTTCTGGAGCTCCACATGGCTAAAACATAAGCTGGGTTATGATGACAGCTTGGACGCGTTTGGTGTCCATGGAACAGGGGGTATTATTGGTGCCTTACTGACAGGTGTTTTGGCTTTTGGCCCTTTATCCGCAACGGATGCGAACCCAGTTGGAGTGGTAGGGAGTTTGCCCCAATTACTCTCTCAAACTGAGGCTGTTGGCGTCACCATTGTGTGGTGTGTTGTTGTAACCTTTGTTATTTTGAAGGTTCTTGATTTGGTTATGGGACTACGTGTTTCAGCAGAAGAGGAACTTGAAGGGCTTGATATGGTTTTACATGGTGAACGTATCAATTAGTTTACGAATAGCGGGTATATTTTCATAATGAAGTGCCGGCTGTCGTACGCTGAGCCAGATTAAAGGATGGTTTTGATGTTATTTCATCGTTCGTTTTTCACGTTATCTTTAGCGGCTGTTATGGCTGCTGGTGTTTCTATTGCTCCAGCACAGGCTATGACCGGTAAAGAATGCCACGCTGCATTTCTTTCTGCTAAAAAAGGCGGAACGCTGAATGGGCAGAATTATACAGCTTTTAAAGCTGCAAACTGCGCAAAAGATGCAAAGACAGCTAAGGCTACAGACGTGACCACGGCATCGACAGCGTCTTCTCCATCAGCTGCCAAAACAATTGATTCAAAGGTAGAAAATAATAAGACTAATCCTGAAACGCCAAATACGGCTACTCAAGCATTAACACCTGTTTCAAAAACAGCATCTTCTCCTGTAACAAGCGGAAATGTAGTTTTTCCTAAAGCTGTTGCTCCAGAATTTGCAAAATTATCAGCAGGAAAAGCACGTATGAAGACGTGTGTTGCGCAATATAATGCGAATAAAGAGAATGGTGGGAATGGTAATTTGAAGTGGATTCAGAAAGGTGGCGGGTATTGGTCTCAGTGCAATAGCCGTTTAAAAGCAAACTAATGATTTGAGTTTGGGGCCTTCAATGTGAATTGAAGGCCTTTTTTAATGCTTCATTGAACAAAAACCTGTCCTGAACTGTAAGACAACCAGATATCGTGTTTGGAAAACCAATCTGAACCGAGAAGCATATCCGCTTGATCATGAACTGGCGCAACTGTGAGAACTGGGTTGAGCCATACCGTGCCTCCCATCGTAAAACGGTGGAAACGATGCCAATGGTAGCGACGTTGATGTAAGTCTACCCCTGCAGAGACCCCTCCCGGATCAAGCGCTAACAGCTCATCATTTAATCCAAGGCGGTAGGTGAATGCCGTATTGATAATATGAGAACGTGCTCCACTATCAAGCAGTGCAATGCCACGAGTGCCGTCAAGAATGAAAGGCACCATTAATCGGCCATCTGTTTCGCGCGCAAGAATAGTGTTCCACTTGCCTTTCCACAAAGGGCGAATAGTACAAGCTGGAGAAGAGGGTGTGGCTTTCCAAAAGGTGAGTTGATGATGTGGAATATTAAATTCCAGATCATATCCATCAATGGCATCAGCTCCTAACAGCCCAAGGATCGGGGGGTGAAGGATAGGGGCTCCAGGCAGGTTACCGGTTGGCATAGATCCGGGTCCTAAATTCAAATGGCCAAAGCTTAGATTATGAATGCTGATATTCGGGACAAGGCGAGGAGTTCCATTAGGGCCTTGCATGATGGTGTGATGATTAGGGTCGGTTGGAAGATGTAATAAATGAACACCCTCAGGGGTCATTAAGCTGCCTTGGGATCCAGTATCAATAATCATGGATACTTCAGACCCATTAATTTTGACAGGGATGCTTAAATATCCCCCCGTATCCTTAATGGATAATGTGATGGCACGTTTGAGGGTACATGGCGCTGCTAGGGCGTGTGTGCCGAGTAGTAGGGTATAGGTGAGCAAGAGGCATGCACATACAAAGAAGCCATTATATATTTTTGCGAATGTCATTTTTTATCAGCCCTTGGATGTGCTTTGCGCCATACATCCAGCAAATACTTTTCATCGGCAAGTGTATAAATCTGTGTGGAGGACAGGCTGGCATGTCCCATAAGCTCTTGGATGGCGCGTAAGTCAGCACCAGATTCCATCATATGGGTAGCAAAAGAGTGCCGTAAGGCATGAGGGGTGGCAGAGGCAGGTAGACCTTCTCCTTTGCGCCATTCACGCATGGCTTTTTGAGCAACCGCGGGGTTAAGCCGCCCTCCGCGGGCTCCACAAAAAAGAGGTGCATCAGGTGTGGGAGCGGGGTGAGATTTTTGCCATGCTTCGAGAGCTGTTAGAACCGCGGGGAGTAAAGGGACTAAGCGTTCTTTCCCCCCTTTTCCTGTTACGCGGAGCATGTGATCGCCTGCTTGGCTTAAGTCTCGAATATTAAGCGAGAGCGCTTCACCAATTCGCAAGCCAGTGCCGTAGAGGAGTGTGAATAAGGCTTTATCCCGAATGGCAGCTTTATGCGTTATGGCATCATCTGCAATGCCTTCGGGCGCTAGAATGGCATCTTCTCGAGCAAGGGGGCGAGGGAGTCTTTTCTTTAAACGAGGAGTGGAAAGAAGTTTGGGAGCTGGGTTTGATAGATTAAACTTTAAGCCCAGAAAGTGATAAAAAGAGCGTAATGCCGAAACGCGGCGTGCCCGTGAACGTGCGCGCGCATCATTATTGCTTTGACGGCGTGTTGGTTTTTCCCCTCGGGCTGTTTCATGGGCAACCCATGCGCGTAAATCGGCTAAAGAGAGTTCTTTAAGAGTATTGAGGGTGACTTCATTTCCAAAATGTTTTTCAAAAAACGAAATTGCGAGGACAAGGTCATGACGATAAGCTTCGATTGTTCTGGGACTGGAGCGTTTTTCATGTTCCAACCAGTTGATCCATTCGCGTAAAGCGTCATAAGCAATCATAGTATTTCGGGCCGAGGAAAGTTAGAACCTGTCATGACGACTCATACTCTAACCAATCCGAAAGATAATGGGAAATCTTCTTCAGGGCATCGGGTTTCTGTCCTTGTTCCTCTGCCATTTCCGGGACCACTTGATTATTTATCACATGAAGCATTATCGCCCGGAGAACTTGTTGCTGTCCCTTTGGGTAAAAGAGAAGTGGTGGGATGTGTGTGGGAGGCGACGACACACCTTCCACCAGACTTTCAGCGCCCTGTCGGAAAAACTGTCCCTTTATCTCGTTTGCGAACGATAGGGCACAAGTTAGAGGTGCAGCCTTTACCGCCAAGTTTACGGCATTTTATTGATTGGGTAGCCGCTTATACGTTAACCCCGCCGGGCTTGGTTTTGGCCATGGCGATGCGTGTGCATCTTGGGGATACACCCAAACCTGCTTTGGGCTGGGTGAGGACGCAAAAACCGGAAGAAAAAATACGGATTACACCTTCTAGGCGTGCGGTATTGGATGCTGCTTCTCATATTCCAATGACCACATCGGACTTAGCTGAAGCGAGTAGTACAAGCTCTGCTGTTGTTCGGGGCTTAGCGACGGCTGGTTTGTTAGAACAGGTTGTAATATCAGCCTCATCGCCGTTTCATCCTCCAAACCCTGATTATGGGACGCCACGTCTTTCAGAAGAACAAGAAGAAGTTTCTAAAAAACTAACCAATTTAGTGGAAGCGCATCATTTTGATGTATTGCTTTTGGAAGGGGTAACGGGCTCTGGAAAAACAGAGGTCTATTTTGAAGCGATAGCAGCCTGTTTGCGTCAACAGAAGCAAGTGTTGGTTTTGTTGCCAGAAATAGCACTTTCCACTCAATGGACGGATCGATTTGCGCGTCGTTTTGGAGTGGAGCCCGCAATATGGCATTCTGATTTGGGAGCAAAGCGCCGCCGCGAAACATGGCATGCCGTGGCTAAAGGAGAGGCTCAGGTGGTGGTAGGGGCGCGTTCAGCTCTCTTTTTACCTTTTGAAACGCTTGGTTTAATTATTGTTGATGAAGAGCATGAGAGCGCCTTTAAGCAGGAAGAAGGCGTGATGTATCATGGCCGTGATATGGCTATTGTACGGGGGAGATTGGTTAACGCTCCGGTTATTCTTGTTTCAGCAACCCCCTCTCTTGAGACGCTGGCCAATGTTGAGAGTGGTCGATACCAGCATGAGCTGTTAACAAGCCGGCACGGGGGCGCAACAATGCCGTCCGTTTCCTTGGTGGATATGAAAGAGAATTCGCCGGAGAGAGGTTTTTTCCTTTCTCCAAAGTTATGTACAGCGATTGATGAAACCTTGGCGAATGGTGAGCAGGCGATGCTTTTCCTGAATAGGAGAGGTTATGCTCCGCTCACTCTTTGTCGTGCGTGTGGTTATAGAGCCCAGTGTCCGAATTGTTCTGCTTGGCTTGTGGAACATAGGGCTAGAGGTGTTTTAACATGCCACCATTGTGGGCATATTGAACGTATTCCCAAAGAATGCCCTCAGTGCCATGCGGAAAATTCATTGGTGCCAATTGGACCTGGGATTGAGCGCATTACAGAAGAGGCAAAACAGCGTTTTCTGGATGCAAAAATTTTAGTGATGTCTTCTGATACGTTGGCTTCTCCTTCTGCGACAGCCGAGGCCATAAGGCAGATAGCAGATGAGGAGGTAAACCTGATTATTGGAACGCAGATTGTTGCAAAAGGATGGCATTTCCCCAAACTCACATTGGTTGGTGTTGTAGATGCTGATTTGGGACTGGGAGGGGGAGATTTAAGAGCGGCGGAGAGGACTGTGCAGCTTCTTCATCAAGTGGCTGGCCGTGCGGGAAGAGCCGCCCACGCCGGGCAAGTATATTTGCAGAGTTATGTGGGTGAGCACCCTGTTATGAAAGCCTTGATCGCGAATGATTTCCAATCTTTTATGGAGCAGGAAGCAGCACAGAGACGACCTTCATTTTGGCCTCCATATGGACGGCTGGCAGCGCTTATCATTAGTGCTGCTACGGCAGAGGCCGCAGATGCATTGGCAAAAGAAATAGCGCTCTATGCGCCTGAGCGTGAAGGGGTTCAGATCCTCGGCCCTGCTCCAGCGCCTTTGGCGGTATTACGAGGCCGTCATCGCAGGCGTTTGTTATTACGAACAATGCGCGGAATTGCCGTTCAACCTATTTTGAGGGATTGGTTGAAAGATATAAAAGTAAAAGGGACAACTAAAATCGAAATAGATATTGATCCAATTTCTTTCTTATAGATCATTGGATCAAATAAACCCCATAATGTGAATATGAGGTTTATTATGCGTATTATTTTTTTCTACGGCTACGGAAGAACTCAATGCTTGCTGTTGCAACCGTAATCACAGAAAGAATTTGTTGAAAGTGTGGACGAAAGCGCTTTGGCCCAAACGTTGCTAGACCTGTCAAAATGGCAAGCCCAACTTCGCGAGAGCGTTGCGCTTTTTGAACGCCAGATTTAATTTTGCCACAACATCCAATTTTTTTTTCAGTTTTTTCTACCGCTTCAACTTTGTTTTTCATGTTCCGTCTCCGATATCTTGATAAGTACTCAACGTATTCAATGTAATTAAGTTGAGGCAATATAAAAGATAGAGATTAGATTAAAGGACTTTAATCTTCTTGCCCGGCTTTTGCTTTCTCAAACTTTTTCAGATTTTCTTTTGCTTGAGGCGTATAGGGGTTTAAGGAGATGACTTTTTGATACGCCCGCAAAGCAGCGTCTGGTTCATGGCGGAGTTGCTCTGCTTGAGCCAATACTCCCCACGCAATAGGGTCCTGCGGGTCAGATTGAAGTTCAACCCCTAAATCAGCGATAGCGCCATCCATGTCGCCTGCGGCAAGGCGTATTTCTGCACGGTCTCGTCTTAAAATCGCTTTGTCTGGCTGAAGGGTGAGTGCTGAGGTAATATCGTCTACGGCAGTTTGGAAATCATGTTTAGAGAGAGCATCCTGCGAATCACGGAGGAGTAGTTTGGTTGCGCCTGTTAAACCACGGATACGTAAATTTTCAGCGGCATTTGTAAGCTCTTGAGCTTTTTGCTCATTCCCAGCAAGGGCAAGAGCCTTTTCAAGCTGTAATAAGCGCTCTTGTACTGTCTTGTGAGGAGGGTGTTTTGCCGTGCTTGGTAAGTGAGCAGACTGATCTGGTGCAGGGGCAGAAAATGCAGGTATAGAAAGAAAAAAGGCGCCAATCGTGAGAAGATGGCGCCATAGAACTGCTTTTCTGCTCGTCAAAGGGATTAGCCCTGACGTGCTTTCATGCGAGGATTCTTTTTGTTAATGACGTAAACGCGACCACGACGGCGTACAACGCGGCAGTCTTTATCGCGAACCTTTGCAGACTTTAAGCTATTGCGGATCTTCATGATAGTTCCAGGCTCTCTATATGGTGTGTTCCCGTTAAGGAACGGTAGAACGGGCCCGAATGCCCGCGAAAGATGATTTCGCTTAACGGGATGCAGGTTTTGAGTCAAGGTCAAACAGCGCTTTTATGCGAATAAAGAGGAGGAAAATCGTTCATTAGACCAGTATGCGATACTAAAAAGACTTGTTTTATCATGAATTTTTTTCAATCATGCTGAGTATGATGAAACTGTTCATACGTGCTAGTTTGACGCTGGCTTTTTGTGCTGGGTTTGTGACGCCTCTTTATGCCAATGATGGAGGGGCAAAGACAAACGATGAAGACCCAATGATCAATGCCCAAGGGTTGGTCGTTAATAATGTGCTTAAGGTGCTGCAAATTCACCCTGATGCAGCGGGCGATTCGTGTGTGAATGCTTTAAAAGAAATGCACAAAGCACAAGACCAGCTGACTAAAGAAGAAGAAAGCGACGAGACGCAGGATCTTGGGGTGGCTAGAGATGTTGTTTCATCATCGATGGAAGATGTAACAACCATCTGTGGTGCGGATGCTCATTCATTGTGTCGGCAGAGCGCTGCTTCTAATCCAAAGCTTCAGGCCGCTTGTAAAGCACTTCCATTGAATGATTAGTCACATATTGGTGAAATCCAGAGAGAGATCTAATCTTTAAATTTAATTTAGAGTAATCCTATTGGGGTAAATTATGACCCGACGAAAATAGGATACGAAGCAATGATAGGCTTGTTGATCGAAAGGGAAATATAGGTGTCCCTTTCATGGCAAGCTATACTGCGGCCGGGTTGGGTGTCTTTTACCCTTCGGACGTGGGTGGCCTTTGTATTAGCGCTTCTTATTGCTTTTTGGGCCCAAGTTGATTCTCCTGCTGGCGCAGGGGTAACGGTGATGATTTTGGCGCAGCCCTTGCGCGGTCAGGCCTTATCTAAGGCTTTCTATAGAATGTTGGGCACTCTCATTGGGGTGGGTGTTTCAATTGTTCTCGTGGCTTTGTTTAATCAAAACAGACGTCTATTTTTGGGAACAACTGCGCTCTGGTTGGGGGCGTGTGCTTTTGTCGGGACGTTAGAGCGCAACTTTAGAGCGTATGCAGCCTTGCTTGCCGGGTATGTAGTAGCCTTGGTTGCGGTTGCCACTATTGATGCCCCACAAAATGTATTTCAGGTTGGTATTGCCCGCGCTACAACAGTTACAATAGGCATCGCTGCAGTTGCGATCGTGAACCTCATGTCTGGATCGCCACAGGCGTGGCGTAGTCTTGCGCGGGGGTTGCAGTATTCTGGGCAAAGAATACGCCAAATTAGTCAGGCGGCTTTGATGGGAGACATCATTCCCTCTAACGAAGAACTGACAGCCATTAGCACTGAAATTTTATCGTTGGTTACGCATATTAGCTATGCGCGAACTGAGTTGTCATATGGGCGTCGGCGGATGGCAGGGGCACGTCTCAGTCTTGTGGGAATGCTTACGGTTTTAACGTGCAGTCGTTCTATCGCAGTTCTTTTAAAAGAAGGAGATATTTCTGATATCGTCATTCGTCATGTGCGGTCATGGCATGAACGTGTGGTGGATGGTTCTAACCGGCATGAAACTATGAGGGAAATTCTGTCGGGGATTAATGAAGAAGATCCAGACTATATTGTTTCGCCTCGGGATGCGTGGTTTTTAGAACGCGCTTCTACATTAATTAGTAATCGGCTGCATATTCGAACCGGATTAAACACGCTCCTGAAGGCGGCTCCAGCAGGAGAAGCTTTAAAGTTAGCAAAGCTGGCCGATAACCCAGATTATATTACAGCATTTATTAATGCTATGCGTGTCATTCTGGGGTTCAGCATTGTTGCGGCTGTTTGCATCGGAACGGGGATTCCTGCTTCGTCTATTATTTTGTCTCAGTCAGCACTTGTTTTAACGTTGGCGACTGTCACTCTGGATTTAGCTCAGTTTGGTAAAGGGGTGATAATCGGAACGCCATTAGGGATTCTTGCCGCTGCTATAATGTCTTTTGGAGTGTTGCCATGGGTTTACACACCTCAGACATTAGCACTTGTGATGTTGCCACAAACAATTATCGCATGTCTTCTTATCATGAACCCGAAGACAAGTGCTATCGGGTTTCATTACGGCACTTTTTTTCTCGTATTTATGAATTTAGGGAACCCTCATGTGTATGATGTAGGGTCTTTTATAACGAGAAATGTATTCTATCTGGCTGCAGCCGCGCTTTCTTTCGTACTTCTTGTTTTAGTATGGCCCCCCACTGTCCGGAGATATCGGTTTCGCTTAGCGGTCGGTATTGCTCGTGACTTGGAAAGACAGCTTGATGGACATGGTGAAGCTATGGGGCCAGCATTGCTAAGTCGAAAATATGATCGGCTTAGCCAGTTCCTGCTTTTAACCCGAAAGTTGGACTCTGCCGGTAAGGTAACATTGAATGTTTTTGAACGGTTTGTTGGTTTAGAGGATCTGGCGAGTACAATTGCCCGGGTGAGGTTGTATCTGAGACAAGCTTCAAAGGTTGCTGCGTTGAGGGAATATACAAGCCCTGCTCAGAAGGCTTTGTCTCAAGATAATTTAACAGTCGTTGAGCAGGATTTAGATCAGTTAAATCAACGTTTTCTAGAGCGTTTTCAAAAAGATATAGCTGGTGAGGATGTTTTCATTCTCAATTGTGTTGCCGGCCTGGAAGCTGTGCGTGTGATGCTTCTTCGGAATAAGACGGCGATTCACCATTATGGAATTGGGCGCAGAAGATGGTGATACGGCAGGTTATAGATATAGACGGGTTGCTCGTCTCGGCTTTTGTTATTGATGTGGCCTTGTCGTTGATGACGCTAGGGCTGGTGAGATGGCTGTTCGGTGTTCTGAATTTATGGCGATATGTCTGGAACCCGCCTTTGGCACAATTTGGGCTTTTGGTCTGTTTCCTTGGAATTTACACATTATTTCTGTGACATAAGGTTTTTGGCAGTGCTGGATAACGCTCATCGTTTAATACGAATTTTGATTACCGCTTCGATCCTGATTGTCGCGGCTATTGTGATGATTATTTTGTGGGATTATTACACGGCTTCACCATGGACACGGAATGGGCAGGTCCGTGTTCAGGTGGCGAATATAGCCCCTCGTGTTTCCGGGCAGATTATTGATGTAAAAGTGACGGATAACCAAAAGGTTCATAAAGGCGATATTTTGTACGTCATCGATCCGTTTGATTTTCAGGTTGCGGTTGATATGGCAAAGGCGAATGTATCACAGCGCAAAGCGGACCTTGATTTTAAAAATAACCAAGCAGAATGGAGGCGCGTGATTCCGGGTGTTGCCGTGTCGAAAGAGGAAAAGCGGCAATATGTTGCTTTGGCTCAGCAGGCTCAAGCCGCGTATGACTCGGCACAGGCACAACTTCATCAAGCTGAGATTAATTTACAGCGGACCCAAATTAGAAGTTCTATTGATGGGACGGTTACAAATCTGATTATGAGACCGGGGGATTATGCATCCGCTGGTGTGGTGAATATGCATGTTATTGATACCCATTCTTTTTGGGTAGATGGGTATTTTGAAGAAACAAAAATACATGATCTTGATCTTGGAGATTATGTTCGGATGGATTTGATGGGATATCATCAACCTTTATTTGGACATGTTCAAAGTATTACACGAGGAATTGCCAGTAATAATGCCCTCGTTAATGAGCAAGGGCTTCCTGTTGTTGACCCGGTTTATACATGGGTGCGTTTGGCGCAACGTATTCCTGTTCGGGTGAGTATTGATAAAATACCAGATGATTTGACATTAGCTGCGGGGATGACTGTTACCGTTACGATTGTCTCGGAAAGAGGTAATCGTCAACATCGTTCTCCGTATGATGCGTTACAGCATTTTGGAGATGATATGCGGCATCTTTTTGGATATAAATAGTTTGATTTGTTAAGTGGTTTTTCTAAAAATATGCGTTGAAAACTCCCCAATTCTCACATTTGGTGCCGTGCTCTAGGGGATGGATTTAAAAGAGCACGGCATGGAGTTTAGTTCGTTTTTGCTTTTTGAATAGACCAAAGAGCAAAAGCCTGAACAAGCGCGACTTCTTCTAGGCGTTTGAAACGCCCTGATGACCCGCCGTGTCCTGCATCCATATTAATGCGGCAAAGGAAAGGGCCTCCAGAAGCAATTTCTCTAAGTTTGGCAATCCACTTGGCTGGTTCCCAATAGGTTACACGGGGGTCTGAAAGGCCACCCATGGCCAGAATAGGGGGATATGGGCAAGCCTGAATATTATCGTATGGGGAATAACTTTCAATTAAATCGTACGCTTCAGGATCTTCCAGTGGGTTTCCCCATTCGGGCCATTCTGGTGGGGTTAAAGGGAGGGATACGTCAGACATGGTGTTTAACATATCAACAAACGGGACCTGAGCAGCAATACCTGCGAAGAGGTCTGGTGCCATATTGGCAATCGCTCCCATAAGGAGGCCGCCGGCTGACCCGCCATGAGCAACGATATGGCCGGCTCGTGTATAGCCCTGAGAAATCAGATAATGTGCAGATGCGATAAAGTCCGTAAAAGTATTGGGTTTTGTTTTGCCGCGGCCTTGTAAAAACCAGTTCCAGCCTTTCTCGGTTCCCCCTCGGATGTGGGCGATGGCATAAATCCACCCTCGGTCAACCAAACTGAAAGCTGTGGTTGAGAAACTGGCATCCATGGGAATACCATAAGAGCCATATCCATAAAGAAGTAAGGGAGCGGTTGAGTTAAGGGGCTGTCCTTTTTTCATCAGAACTGTGATGGGGATTGTTTCTCCATTCGTAGCTGTCGCAAAAAGACGGCGTGTTTCATATTGATCAGGATTATGACCAGATGGAACCTCACGAACTTTCATTAATTGGCGCGTGTTGTTGGACAGGTCGTAATCATACCAGTGAGCGGGTGTTGTAGGAGACTGATAGACGTAACGCAGGATGGGCGAGTTATACTCAAGCATTCCAAGCAGCGTTAGATCATAGGCAGGTTCGTCCATTGCAATGGTGGTAGCTTGAGAGCGAATGTCCCCTGTGACTCCAAACTTTGTAACCCGAATATGAATGTTCCCGTCTTTACGTTCAGCCCATGCAAAATAATCACGGGAGGCTGTGGCATCTAATAGGAAGTGGCCTTCTTTGTAAGGAAGAAACGCTTTCCAATGCTCCCGTCCCGTTTGGTGATCTGGAGTTTGCATGAACTGGAAGTCGATAGCACCATTGATATTGGTCAGAATAATGAAACGATCGTTCCAGTGCGTAAGGGAGTAACGTTCACCACGGACAAGAGGTGCTGCGACAAAAGGTATCGCTGTGGGGTTGGATGCGGGAATGAGAAGTGTTTCATTTGTATCATGATCACCTCGTTCAATCATGATCCATTTACGTGAGGCGGACGTTGTAATGCTTAGAAAAAATCCTGGATCAGTCTCGTCAAAAACAAGAACGTCTTCCCCTCCGGTTAATGGTCTGCGGTAAATACGAGATGGGCGGCCATTATCATCACGGTAAATCCAGAACAGCCATTCGCTGTCAGGAGAGATTGTAAAGCTACCGGTTGTACTCTCGACAGGAGAGGGGCACAGGGCACCTGTTTTGAGATCTTTGACTTGGATACGATAGATCTCTGAGCCTTGAACGTCTTCTGAATATATAAAGTAGTTATGATTGGCTGAGTGAGCGGTATGGCCAAGGGCATAATATTCAAAATTCTTCGCGAGAGCATCTACGTCCAGAAGAATTTCTTCTTGCCCTTCGGTGCGTAGCCGCCGTGCGTATAGTGGGTGTTGGGCTTTTTCTTTAAAACGTGTGTAGTAATCCCATGGGCCGTCTGGAACAGGAACAGACTCCTCAGCGGGAGGGATCCGCCCGATCATTTCCTTGAGGAGTTCTGCCTGAAGGGGAGCCACCTCAGCAAGGACGGCTTCAGCGTATGAGTTTTCTTCTTTGAGATGCGTTGCAATATCAGACCGTAAGGTGGCAGGGTTACGTAGGACCTGTTGCCAGTTCTCATCCTTCATCCAAGCATAAGAATCTGAACGAGTGCGCCCAAGCTGGGTGATCGTGATGGGTTCTTGACGAGGATTAGGGGGTAAAATTTTTGTATAAGACATATTAAGAGCATGGTTCAGAAAAGGAATTATTTCAATCCTGTTCAGTAATTTGAAGAGGTAACAGGAAATTGATCAAATATTTTTGAATTGTAAGAAAACTTATTGTTGAATTATACTTTTAATGCAGAGGGGTGTCTTGCGTTTAGCAGGTTTATGCTTTGCTTATTGCTAAAACTCTTTAGGCACCCATGTAATTGGAGAATTATTCTTATGAATAAGTATTATGCTCTTGTAGCCGCTCTTGGATTTGCTGTTTCTGGTGCAGCATATGCTCAGACAGCTTCTGTGCCAGCTGGAGTTGTACAGAAAACTGTAAATGGGAATGGACCAGCAATTCTTGTTCCTGAAACAGGACATGTTGTTGCGGCTGGTTCTCAGGCTGTTGTTAATGGCCAACAAAAAGTACAAGCTGTTTCTATTAATGGTGTAGCAACAGCAGCAACACCAGGTGCTTTAGGGAATGATGGTCTTCCATCAATTGCAAATGCACAAGTTGGTAACGTTGCAGGTCTGACAGCATACTGTGTCCACAAGAAATTGGTACATGGTACAGCTCCACGCGTTGCATCTCGTAAGCTTGCCCATCGCCCAGATGTTATTGCTGATCAGTACTACTCTCTTGGTGGTCGTGGTCTTCTTCAGACAGCAACGAACACACCTTTTGATATCTCAAGCTTGCCAAAAGACAAAAAAGTTCTTCTTTGCGTAAGCTTAGTTCAGAAAGCACAAGGTCTTTAATTCTCTTAGAGAATGAAGACAAGAGCCCCGCCCTTTAAGGAGCGGGGCTTTTTTTATTTATGGAACTGTTTAAGAAGAGATATGCCTTCGGCTGTTTCTAGAACAGCTGATTTTTCTTGGCGTGTTAAAGAGCTGATCGCTTGTTGAAGCGAGGAGGCTTCCTTTAGTTTTAATAACCCTACAAGTTGATGAGAATTAATTTCTTCACCTGCTTTGCGAGCCGGTGGGAGAGCTGCAGTGTGCGCTTCGACCAGTTCATCACTTTCGAGCAATATTTTAAACGCTTCGCTGGGTTTGTGTGGAGCTGCGTGTTGTGCTTTTCGACGAAGACGATCATTCGTTGCGGCAAGTTGTAAAATCGGCGGAGGAGAGGTTTCTTCTGGAATCAAAAGAAGCCCAGCTTTCCGTAAGGCTAAACCAACATCTCGGCTCGCGGTAAGAGCCGCAAGAGGAATAGCGAGCGCTAAACCGATAAGAACAGGTGTCATCCATAGGAAAAGAGCTTTAGAAACAGACCAAGCTGCAATGGCAAGTAGAATACCAAAAACGGTATATAGCCAGTATCCATGGACAACTTCTTTTAAAGAAACACGTCCATCCTCACGGTTCTGAGCGTTCCAGCCAGAGTCTCTGCCAAGCAAGATGGACAGAACGCCAGAGGTTTGGATGAGCATGGCGATCGGCGCAATCAGGCCGCCGATAATGGTTTCAATGATAATGGAAAGGAATAAGCGGATGACACCGCCTGTTCCCTTTAATGTTTCCCGATTGAAGAGGGCTGCAATAAAAGAAAGCAGTTTGGGGGCTAAAAGAATAGCCATTGTTCCTATGAAGACGTGTTTCGCTCCAATGGGATCCACTTTCGGCCAATGAGGGAAAAGTGTTGGTGTCGATCCAAAATATTCAGGGTGATAAAAGCGTGCTTGTAGAGAAATCAATATCCCAAAAAGAAGGAAAAGCAGCCATAGAGGTGACATGACATAGGAGCCAATGCCCATGAGCATGTGAACGCGGCTAACCCAGTGCATTCCTTTAGTATTTAAAATCTTGGCATGTTGGAGGTTACCTTGGCTCCAACGACGGTCCCGAATAGCTACATCTGTTAGGGAAGGGGGGCTTTCCTCGTAAGAACCGAAGAGGCCAGGGATCATATGGACAGCCCATCCACCCCGTCGAATAAGCGCTGCTTCGACAAAGTCATGGCTAAGAATATGCCCACCAAAAGGAGGTTTTCCTTTGAGGTGAGGCAGGCCGGCTTGTTCAGCAAACGCGCGGGTTCGTATAACGGCGTTATGGCCCCAATAATTCCCTTCTGAACCATGCCACCAAGCAACCCCATGAGCAATGAGAGGGCCATATACACGCCCTGCAAATTGTTGCATGCGAGCAAATAAGGTTTTCCCATCGATGATGACGGGGAGTGTTTGTATGAGACCAACACCAGCATGATTTTCCATCGCCGAGACGACGCGAATAATCAGGTTTCCATCCATAACGCTGTCTGCATCAAGCGTGAGCATTTGCTCATAGGCTGCACCAAAGCGCTTCACCCATTCACCTAGATTTCCAGCTTTTCGATCTATATTTTTGTGGCGTCTACGGTAGAAAATGCGGGTTGTATCTTGAGTGCTTTGACGAAAAGCAAGAAAAGCACGTTCTTCTTGGATCCATACATCAGGGTTCGTGGTGTCAGATAGAATAAAGAAGTCAAAGGCATCAATTTGCCCTGTTTGTAAAATGCTATCGTAAATGGCTTTTAAGCCAGCCAATACCCGCTCTGGATCCTCATTATATGTGGGCATCAAGACGGCTGTTTTAGTTTTTAGCTGTGGTAGAGGACCCGAGCGATGGACGCCGAGGCCTAATCCACCACGAAAAAGAAGTGAAAAAAAGCCACCGATAGAGGATGTAAAAGAGAGAGCAATCCAAAAAGCAAGAATTGCAAATAAGATAAGGATAATAACACCCAGCGTGGACACACCCAGTGAGTTAAAAACCTTATTGATGCGATAGACACCAAAAACAGTTAGTAAAAGAGCTGACCCGAAAACGAATAACCGTCTTAACCATAACGTTGATGGTGTCGTTGGCAAAATACGAAAAGGCCGCCCATGCCGATCTGGCATATGGTGTAAACGCTGAGGCTCCATTTTAAGGGGAGCATCAGCTGGTAGAAAGGGGGCTTGAGAAGAGAACGTGTCTTTCATGGCGTCCAACGGTACATCCATTTTTCAGAAATTGCGCCTTGATCATTTGTAAGCTGGGCTTGCAGTTCAGCTATTTTTGCATCGCCGGGAGAGAATTTGAAAGTAGCTCTCCAACCTTTGATGCTTGGATTGTCTTGAATTACGACATCTTGAATTGTGCCTTGAGAGACTTGTGTCATCAGGTGAAGCTGGTTGTTTTGAGGAGGCTTCTGAACGGAATCCCCTGAGAAATCAATCACAAAGAAACGTTGATCCGAATGATCAGGTACGGCCCCAATACGCGTTGCACTCACACGCGCAAGTTCTGTTGGCCACGGCGTATCCCATCCCCAATACATACGATAAACGAAGTTATATTCTTTACCTGCTTGGAGAGAGGCCTGAGGTCGCCAGAATGCAATGATGTTATCATTAACCTCGTTTGGTGTGGGTATTTCAACAAGATCAATACTGCCATTGCCCCAATTCCCTATGGGCTCAATCCATAAGGAAGGGCGTTTTTCGTAATGTAGAGATAAATCCTGATAATTTTGAAAATTGCGTTTACGCTGCATAAGACCGAAGCCGTGAGGACTATCGTCAACAAAAGCAGAGAATTGCAAGTCTGTTGGATTTACAAGCGGACGATAAAGCTGTTGGCCAGAGCCCGTCCATACTTGGAGTGCCTCACTATCGTGTGCTGCTGGGCGCCAATCATCGACGTGATTACGTTCGTTCGTATCAAAGAAGAACATTCCAGCTAATGCGGCAATTCCAGCCTGATGGATTTCCTCACGTGGAAAGAGAGAGGACTGGACATCAAAAATAGTCGTATCGCCCGGACGGATGGTAAAGCGGAAAGCCCCCGTGACGGAAGGGCTGTCCAAGAGGGCATGAATAACGATTGTTTCGACGCCTAAGGCAGGTTTTTCAAGCCAGAATTCGCGGAATATTGCGAATTCTTCTCCCTTGGGGTCGCCTGTGCCGTTAGAGAAGCCTCGTGCAGAAAGGCCATATGTTTGGCCCTTGGCAACGGCTTTAAAGTAAGATGCACCTAAGAAGACGGCGCATTCTTCCATGATACCAGGAGTATTGATGGAGTAGCGAAGGCGTAAGCCTCCAAATCCCAAGTCATCGGATACGCGGAACACCGGGTTAGTATAGGAGAACAAATCTGCATTATAATTAATGCGCGAAGAGTGACCGTCTACAACTTCATTCATTTCGATACGGGGTTTATATAGGAACCCCCGTGGGAAAAATTCGACATCGAAAGAAAGATTTTGCCCATGCCACAAAGCATAATCAGAATTGTAGGTAATACCTTTATACTGATCCGCATCAAGATTGGCGATTTCAGAGGGTAAGCTCTGGGGAGGGGCATTATAGGGTGATTTTGCTAGTTTTTGCGCAATCAAACGTACCGTATTGTTATCAAAAGGTGTCGGTGAAGACGTTTGGGGCATAGAGGGTGCAGGTGTGGATTGAGCGAGTGCAACCCGGGCAGAACTTCCTAATAAGGACAATCCTGCTCCAAGCTTCACTAAATCACGACGCCGTACGCTCATACTGTTTCCTATAATCTAAAAAAATCGTCACTGATTATGCCAACAAAGAAGGTAAAGAATATGGCACATTAAACTTTATTAATAGCATAGAAATTATTTATGCAGAAAAAATAATTAATAATATTGGCAATCACGTAAAAAAAATAAATCTCACGAAGGTTTGTTGTTTGTTAAATATCCCGTAGATCAGGGACTTCTTGTGCAAGAGATGTAACAATTGTTGGATTAACTACGTCCAGATGAGGAATTTGCAAGATAACTTTCGTGTTTCCGAACTCTTCAATGGTTTTTTTATTTTCTGTATTTAACGGGCCACTCAACACTACGCCAAGAATATGAATATTGCGTCTGGTGAGAGCTTCTAGGCTGAGTAATGTGTGGTTGATGGTTCCAAGACCACTTCGTGCAACGAGTATCGTGGGAAGATCAAGCTTATTAATGAGGTCAATCATTAAAAGGTCTTTACGGATAGGAACCATGAGGCCCCCCGCGCCTTCGACAAGAATGGGGTTTGACAGTTGAGGCAGAACCAGCCGGCCGGGGTTAATGGTTGTATGTTCTTTGGAGGCTGCCGCCATAGGCGATAAGGGAGCTTTGAAAGAGTAAGCTGGAGGAATAATTTTCTTGGGAGGGAGTTGAGCAAGGGAGGCCACGGTTGGGCTATCTCCTTGCTCGGTTTCAAGTCCTGTTTGGAGAGGTTTCCAGTAATATGTATTCCATGCTTTGGTTAAGATGGCCGATGTAAGAGTTTTGCCAATTTCTGTGTCTGTTCCAGTAATAAACACACCACGTGAATTAGTCATGAGAGTGCTTCCTAAAAATCCCTAAGCCAATGTGATATGTGACTTTCGTATAGTGCTGATCAAAGTAACGCATAGCACGCCTTAAGGTCGCAGCTGATGTGGGAGCGCTTCCTGAGTGAGGAAGAGAAGCGCCGATGCTGTGTAGATTACGAAGGAAAGAGAGCGAATTAGGAACAGGGTCATAGAGAGGTATCTCCAACCATGCTCCTTGCCCATTTAAAGGCCACTCAGACTGGATGGTGGTTACGGTAGGGTAGAGGGGAACTCCACAAGGGACATTTTCGTGTACGCATGATTCTTGCCATTCGTGTAGAGTGTTGCGTAGCAGTGTTGTGAAAATGAGATAACCGCCTGAGGCAAGTTTATGAGAAAGCTCTTCTAATGCTTTGGTACGGTTTTCAATCCACTGGAAGCATAAATTAGATGTGATGAGATCAAACATACCGGTGGGAGAAGGGTTTTCGGCATCCATCAGGTCAAAAGAAACATTCTTGTAAGAAGAAAGCTTCGCTTGAGACTGAGCAACCATATTGGGGGCTATATCTGTTGCAAGAAGAGGGGTGTGGGGAAAAGAAGAGGCGATATTTTGGGTCATGTACCCGGTGCCACACCCAAATTCGAGGATAGAAGTTGGATGGTAGGATGAGTATTGTTCTCGGATATGTTTCATTAACACATCAGCAGTTTGACGCTGAATTGAAGCAGCGGCGTCATAGTGATGAGCTGCATTATTAAATCGTGCAGAAATAAGCTTTTTACGGGATGTTTGGGTCATTATTAGCAATAACGTTGCGGATAAAGGACGCGCATAATTCAGGGCGTTCGAGAGGCAGAAGATGTCCTCCTTCTACGATTTTTCCTGCTTTTGTGAAACTGTTTTGTGTGACGCTAAAAGGATCATCTTTTCCAGTCATCCAATGAGTTTTGTCGAGCCAATGTTCTGCTTGAGGGCGGTAATCTTTTTCGGCGAGATCTGCCAGACCTTGGGAGAGATTATGGACATTTAGCGTTGGAGGGATGGCTGTATGATCTCCACAGCGTTGACGAAAGCTGTGTAAAACTTCTTGTGGGTTGTGTAGAAGCTGCTTTTGCATGCGTGTTAAAACACGAGGTGAAACCCCGTGTGGGAAGGTGCCATCGGATGAAAAACGGCTGAATCCATTGAAAAGAATAATGCCCGCACATTGAGGGGGGATATGTTCAAAAAGGAAAAAGCTTCCCGCAGAGTGACCAATTGCGAAGAATACCTCATCTGGAAAAGCTGGATATTCCTTGGAGGATTTAAAATACCCTTCGTCTGTATATAAAGCTGAAAAATCAGAAAGGTGTTTCATTACAGGGTGCCAGAAACTGGCCTCAAAGCTCCAACCATGAGCAAAGTATAGTTTTGGCGTCATGATTTTTTTTCCGTCATAAGCTGAATAATGGCGTGAGCTAATTGAGTGATGTTATTTTCTGTTAGGTTGGAGTGTAGAGCAAGGCGCAAACGTGCTGTCCCAGTTGGAACGGTAGGGGGACGAATGGCAATACTCATGAAGCCTTTTTGGTGAAGACCGCGGGCAACCGAGAGAGCATGCTCAGAGTCCCCAATGATGACAGGAACAATTTGCGTTGTTGAAAGGCCTGTTGATATATCAGCTTCGTTAAGAAGGCGTCTTAATAAGTCTGCATTTTTATGAAGGTTATGACGTTCTTTATGCATATGGGGGATAAGATCAAGTGCTGCATCGATAGCGCCTAAAAGAGCGGGCGGAACGGCAGTGCTGTAGATAAACCCAGATGCATAATTAATAATATAATCACATAAGAGCTTTGAGCCGGCAATATAAGCTCCCATACTTCCCAAAGCCTTACTAAATGTTCCCATTGTGAGATCGGCAACACCTTGAGAGAGGCCCGCGCCATTTTCTCCTAATACTCCTGTCGCATGTGCTTCATCTAAATAGAGAAATGCCTGATAGTCATGTGCAATTTTGCGCAGTGCGAGAATGTCTGCCCGGTCGCCATCCATAGAGAAAACGCTCTCGGTAATGATCATGCGTAATCCCGGTTTGGAGGCTTCTCTTTTGAGAAGGCTTTCTAGGTGGGATAAATCATTATGTCGAAAACGAATTTGCCGCACGCCAGCGGCGGCACATCCATGGTGAATGCTGGCATGGTTCAATTTGTCTGAAAAAACCAGCATAGGCGCGTGTGTTTGAGTTAAAGAGAGTTTGCATAAGGCGGGTATCACAGAAGCATTGGCCTGCCACCCAGAAGCGAAAAGAAGAGCAGCTTCATGCTTTTTGAAAAGTGCTATTTTGGCTTCAATATTTTGATGTTGAATGAGTGTGCCGCTTACAAGCCTGGAAGAACGCGCACCGGCGCCATATTTAAGCGCCCATTCAGAAGCCCGTTGTTTTAAAAGAGGGTGACAAGAGAGGTTCAGATAATCATTGGAAGAGACATCAATGAAGGGGGTGGCCTGTTTGTCTGCACTATGATTGTGTGTGGAGTGGAGGGTTCTAAGCGTTCCCTCTTGAGATCGTTTTTGGAGTATTTCTGCGAAGTAGGAATCAAATAAAGTCATATGTTGTTTCGGCAGACATCCACAATCGCGGAGGTAAGAAGAGAAAGGTCAGATGGAGTAATTGTAAAAGCGGGTGTTAAGTAAATAATATTGCGGAAAGGTCGTATCCAGACACCTTTATCAATAAAGAGACGGCGTAAAGTATCTGGGTCTTTTATTTTGTCTAATTCAACAACTCCAATGGCCCCTAAAACACGGACATCTTTTACGCCAGAGAAAGAACGGCAGGGTTCAAGTTCTTTTTGGAGTTGTCGTTCGATATTTTGAACTTGTTCTAGGCGGGGGAGTTGCTCAAAAAGGTCCAATGATGCGTTGGCGACCGCACAAGCGAGGGGATTAGCCATAAAGGTTGGTCCGTGCATTAAGGCTTTTTCTGCTGTATTGGAGAGGAAAGCATTAAAGATACTTTCTCTAGCAACGGTGGCAGCTAACGGCATGGTTCCGCCGGTGAGGGCTTTGGAGAGAGCAATAATATCCGGTGTTATATTAGCCTGCTCGCAGGCAAACATCGTACCGGTTCGTCCGAACCCTGTAAAAATCTCATCCATAATAAAGAGTATATTATATTTGTCGCATAACGACCGTAGTGTTTTTAAAATATTTGCTGAATGGAAAAGCATCCCTCCTGCACCTTGAACAAGAGGCTCGGTTACGAGTGCTGCAATAGATTGATGGTGCTGTTCCAGAATCTGCTCGAGTTGTTGTGTGCTTTTTTCGTCAATTGGTAGGTCAGCTAATATTTGGGGGGGAAGAATATCTGCAAAGAGATGATGCATACCTTCTTCAGGGTCACAAATAGACATCATACCCAAGGTGTCACCATGATACCCCCCACGGAAAGAGAGAATTTTGGTGCGCCCTTGATGGCCGATATTGAGATGATATTGGATGGCGATCTTAACCGCGACTTCCATAGCAACGGAGCCGGAATCAGTAAAAAAGACTCGATTCAAATTATCTGGAAGGAGCTGGGCTAGCCGCGATGCTAATTTTTGAGCCGGGTCATGCACCATGCCGCCAAACATAACATGGGGCATGGTTTTTGCTTGATGAATGAGAGCTTCCAATATGTGAGGGTGATTATACCCATGGCAAGCCGTCCACCATGCCGCAACACCATCGATTAAGGTTCTGCGATCTTCCAGAGTAATGCGGCTTCCTGAAGTTTCTATGGCTTTAATAGGGTAGGGAGCCGTTTTCATTTGAGTATAGGGTAACCAGATATGCGCTAAATCTGCTGCTGTGTGGGCTGTCATGGTATTGTTCTTATGAATTTAGAGTGAATGATTGGTAATGTTAAAAAGATGATACGTTAATATCATAAAAAGGTCATGATTTCTTATGAAGTATTGTGTCATAGAGTGCCACTATACCTTTGTGGACACACTTTTTTAGGAACTATGTGAGATAGAGTGTGCTTCTAAAGGATAGGAACCGTTTGAGGTTATAAAGATGTTAAAGTCTAAGGTTATTCATATTGATGGTGTGTTTTTGGGCACCGCCATCGAAGGGGCGAATGAACAGGCTATTCGTTTCTACGCAGCGCATGAAAGTGTGAAGGCTCTTCACAATACATATATGCCTGATCTGCTTGCTCTATATTGCCAAGTGAAACTTCTGTTCAAAAGGAGCCAAAAATTCTTGGCTCCCGTTTAAGGACTATGTGCCACAAAAAGTGTTTTGTACTGTCTCTTCGTATGTGGGAGGCGCTTCGAGTTCATCCTCTGGCTCCTCGGAGAAAGGAGAAGACAGTTTGTCGCGCATAACGTTGAAGGGGTGGTAGTCGCCTTTGAGGGCAGATGATATCATTTCTTCAATCTTGTGGTTGCGTGGAATAATACGAGGGTTGCTCTTCAACATTACGTCATAACGGTGAGATTCGGATAGTTCATCCTCTGCGCAGCGCTGTCTCCAGTCAGACAACCATGATTGGATGTGGTCTGGAGTTTTAAAAAGACTAACAAAACCCTGAGTGCGATCTGTATGAGCCAGTGTGGATAGTCTTCTAAAGGTTAATGTAAAGTCCGCCTCGTTTTGATACATAAGCGTAAGCAGCGCTGAGATAAGCTTGGGATCTGATGGGTTATGTGAGGAAAGGCCCAACTTCCTCTTCCACCCGCTCAGATAGGTTTGAGAAAAAAGAGTATTGAAATTTTCAAGGCTTTTGGTTGCAAGTGTAATAGCGGTGTTGGTGTCAGGATCAATGAGGGGCAGAAGAGCCTCGGCTAAGCGTTGTAAATTCCACAAAGCTATATTGGGCTGCTGGTCATAAGCATAGCGCCCATTTTTATCGATAAAACTGAATGTTTTGTCGGGATTATATTCATCCAGAAAGGCGCAAGGCCCAAAGTCGAGCGTTTCACCCGCGATTGAAGTATTATCCGTGTTCATCACGCCATGAATAAAACCAACATGCATCCATTGGGCGATGAGTTTGGCTTGTCGAGCGATCACATTATCGAGAAGGGTTAGGGCTGGGTTTTGGGTGTCGCTATGCTCTGGGTACAAACGGTGCAGAGTATACTGCATGAGTTTCTTTAGACTTGTGAGGTCTTTTTGAGCCGCGAAATATTGAAATGTCCCTACCCGTATGTGGCTTAACGAGATACGTGCTAATACCGCACCTGGCATAGGTGCTTCGCGGTATACCTTCTCACCTGTTGTGATGGCAGCAAGAGAGCGAGTGGTTGGAATGCCTAAGGCATGCATTGCTTCACTTATAATATATTCTCGTAGTACAGGACCTAAAGCGGCTAGGCCGTCTCCGTGTCGAGAAAAAGGCGTAGGGCCAGAGCCTTTGAGGTGCAGATCATATAAGACACCATTCGTATCTTTTAACTCACCGACCAACATGGCGCGGCCATCTCCCAAACTTGGGACAAAATGACCAAATTGATGCCCGGCATAGGCCATTGCGACAGGTGGGTCTCCATCTTGTCGTTGTCCGTGCGAAAGCATTTGTAAGCCGGGTTCGCTTTTTAGCCACTCAGGATCGAGATTGAAATTTTTTACTAAGGATGTGTTGAGGGCAAGGAGGTGGGGAGCGTGGAACGGTTTTGGCTGTAGGGGCTGTGTGAAAGTATCATGATGTGAGGCGTATTCGTGCAGAAGGAACATTAATTGAGGCTCGTTGGAGGTTTAGAGATGTTTATTTAAATGGTGTTTTGGGATGATAATGGAAGAAAGAATTTTATGATGAAAGGGCAGAATATAATGGTTGAATAAACCTCACGTAAATATTCTATAGACAGATGTGAACAAAAAGGCAGTTTAATCGTTTTGTAGACAAAGTTTTTATCTTCGCGTGATTAGATAGGTGACGTTAAGGAAACTATTCTTTATTAGAGGCTTATAAGAAGGCATTCCGCTCGTACGATGTAAGCCAGTGTAGAACAACACAGTAAAAAGGACATTTCGTGGAGAATACCCAGCGCGTGTCTGGCCCCGGGGAGAAAGTAAGCCCGGCAGTCATCCGACTTTATGCCGCAATGGCTGCCGCCCGTTTTCACGGGGTGGAGCTTGATATTCGTGACTTTGCAGCAGAACCCAATGAAGAAACACCTTCCCCAGCAACGCTTGCACGTTGGCTAAACGAGCAAGGTGCTGTTGCAAAGGGAATGCGCTTAAAGTGGCGTTATCTGATTCGGATGCATAATACGCCACCGATCGTTCTTATGTTTAAGGACGGTTCAGCAGGTCTGATGGTGGCTGCAAATGCAGATAAAGGGATTGTTTGGCTCCGTGATCCCCTTGGAGGCGAGGGGGACCCTCCTGTTCCTGTTGATGAGCTTCGCCTTTCACAGGTTTGGACAGGCGATGTGTTGTTGGTTAAGCGTCGTCGTGATGAATCGGAAGCAGACGCGCGTTTTGACATGCTCTGGTTTGTCAAAATGGTGGGAAGAGAAGGTAAGATCTTAAGAGATATTGCCTTTGCATCTCTTGTATTAAGTATTCTACAGATTTTCCCTGCTTTAATTGTGATGCAGGTTTTGGATAGGGTCGTAAACTATCACTCCATGGCCACTCTGGTGACCATGACGTCCTTTGTAGTCATCTTCTCTTTCTATGAAATTCTTTTGACTTACGCGCGTCGCGAGTTGTCTCTGATTTTGTCAACGCGGTTAGATGCACGTATTTCGATGCATGCCTTCAACCGCTTGTTGGCGCTCCCTCTTGAGTTTTATGAGCGGGAACAGACGGGTGAGGTTCTCGGACGGTTTTTAGCGATTTTTAAGGTCCGCGACTTCCTTACCGGCCAATTGATGACGACAATGTTAGATTTATTTACGCTTGTCGTTGTGTTACCCGTCCTGTTTTTAATGAGCCCCACTCTTGCGTGGATGACGTTGGCGAGTGCTGGGTGTATCGGTTTGATCGTTGTTATTTTCTTGCCTGCAGTGACCCGTACGATGGGAAAACAGATTCAAGCGGAAATGCGCCGTAGTTCTGTTTTGTATGAGACCGTTGCCGGGATTAGGACTGTTAAAACATTGGCTTTAGAGCCAACGCGCCGTGAAGAGTGGGACCAAAAAACAGCCGAGGTGGTGCGCTGGAAACTAGCTGCAGGCCGTATGGCAAATTGGCCTCAAACGTTAGTGATGCCATTTGATGCGTTTATTAATCGAGGCATTATTTTGGTAGGTGCCTATCTTGTGTTGACGAGTTCGAGCCACCTGCAGGCGGGAGCTCTCGCTGGATTTATGATGTTGGGTGGGCGTGTAGCTAGTCCTCTTGTTGGGTTGGCTCGGCTTATGGAAAGCTTTAATGAAGTAACCGTGTCATTATCAGAGGCGGGGATGGTTCTGAACCAACCGACAGAAACTAAAGCCATGACCACGGGTATGCGCCCTGTCATTAAAGGGGCTTTGTCATTTAATAGCGTTAACTTTGTTTATCCAGGTGGAACCACAAAAGCATTGAATGATGTGAATTTTGATGTTCCAGCTGGAACAATGTTAGGCCTTGTTGGTCGTTCAGGATCTGGAAAGTCTACCGTTACTCGATTGTTGCAAGGTGTTAGCCGTAATTATTCTGGTTATTTGCGTTTAGATGGTGTTGACCTTCGTGAGATCAACTTAACTCATTTAAGACGCTCTTTCGGTGTTGTTCTACAGGATAACTTCTTATTTCGAGGGACTGTGCAGGATAACATTACGGCTGGTCGCCCGGGGTATACAATTGATGATGTTGTGCGCGCGGCTCGTTTGGCTGGTGCGGAAGAGTTTATTGAGCGGATGCCAGCAGGCTACGATACGTGGATTGAAGAAGGGTCAACGAATATCTCTGGTGGGCAAAGGCAGCGTCTTGCGATTGCTCGTGCGGTGATTAGTGATCCGAAGTTAATGATTTTGGATGAAGCAACCTCTGCTCTTGATCCTGAATCAGAAGCCTTGGTGAATGCGAATCTTCAAAGAATTGGTAAGGGGCGGACGATGGTGATCGTTTCTCACCGATTGTCATCTCTTGTTGATTGTCATCAGATTGCTGTTATGGATCAAGGTAAACTGATTGATATTGCTCCCCATCCTATTTTGCTAGAGCGATGCGAGATTTATCGCACATTGTGGTTGCAGCAGAATCGACACATGCAGTCTTCCGGCGCGTCTGATGCCGGTCAATTGAGTGAAGGAGAGTAATCATGAGCTCTTCCGGTATTGTTCCTCAGGGCGATCATAATCAATCTTCTGAAAATGAAGATATCGAGAACGCAAATGGACATGTTATTCGTCCTGCGACGGACCCCTATGCTCCGCAGGGGATGCCTATTGCGCTGTTGGAGTTTCATTCTCCGACTACGGCGATGGTTAATTTGCCCGCAACAGCTTCGGCGCGTTACGTTATATGGGTTATTGGTTGTCTGTTTCTCGCTTGTTTGGCTGGGATGACCTTCTTCCCTTTAAACCGAGTTGTCAGCACAACAGGGCGTTTAGTTTCTACTCAACCGAATTTGATCGTTCAGCCTTTAGAAACGTCCATAGTCCGCTCGATCGATGTGCATGTTGGTGATTTTGTAAAAAAAGGTCAGGTGTTGGCTCATCTGGATCCAACGATTACAGAAGCCGATATTACCAATATGAAATTGCAACGGAATGGTTACCAAGCACAGGTTGATCGGTTGAGGGCGGAAGCGGCTAATCAAGAGTATCGTGCCAATACGAAAAATCCGGCGTCTGTTGAACAAGCAGCTGCATTTTTGCGTCGTCGGAGTGAGTACCGTGCCCGCTTGCAAAATTATGATCAGCAGATAGCGGCTTTGAAGAATGATATTCAAGGCTATCGTGCAAATGCGGCAATGTATGCTGGGAAAATGCGTGTTGCGTCTGAGGTGTTGAAAATGCGTCAACGTGAGCAGGCTGACCAGATTGGTTCGCGTTTGTCTACGCTCGCGGCTCAGAATGATTTAATGGAAACAGAAAGATCAGAAATTTCTTCTCAGCAAAGCGCTAATTCAGCAGTTAATAAGTTGGCCGCAATGCAAGCTGAACGGCAAAGCTATATTGAAAATTGGCAAAGTAAAATTTATTCAGAATTAACAGAGACACAACATCATCTAGATGAGTACCGTAGTTCATATGCTAAGGCTCAATTGCGTCAGGATTTAATTATTCTGAGGGCACCTGAAGATGGTATTGTATTAACAATCGCGAAGGCTTCGATTGGGTCCGTTATTCCGTCCGCAACACAGTTTATGACATTGGTTCCAACCGGATATGGTGTTGAAATGGAAGCTGTGATGCGTGCGAGTGATGCCGCTTTTGTGAAAATGGGAGATCATGCTTTAGTTAAGTTTGTGGCTTTCCCCTACACACAATATGGTGGTGCAGAAGGAACAGTTCGTGTGATTAGTGCTGACTCGTTCTCTAAGGCTGCAGGTGCTGCCGATGCAGATGGTAGCGCGGCGGCACCAGGGAATATTGATGGGCTTTATTACCGTGTCCGTGTGCGGATAGACCGTTATACGTTGCATGGGCAGCCTTCCTTCTTCCACCCAGCTCCTGGTGTTCCGACGCAGGCCGATATTGATGTGGGTCAGAGAACGATTATGCAGTATTTCTTTAGCCGGATTACCCCCACCCTTTCAGAGGGTATGAGAGAGCCATAAGGGAAAGGAAACGCTCGGTTCGTCCGGGCGTTTTTTCTTTGGAGTCCGTTCAAGGTTTTGAGATTATGACATTTAAGCGCCGTGTTACGTCTCTTGTTTCTTCAAAAGGGAAGCTAGAGCAAGCAATTCACTATATGGAAACAGGTGAAGCTGTTCGCGGCTTTGCTATATTGAGTCGTCTCGCTGCGCAGGGGGATAAGGAAGCTCAGTTTCGGGTTGGGCGTGCATATTTAAATGGCCAAGGAGTACCGCCAAGCCTAGAGGATGGAGCCCGGTGGTTGTTTACCGCTGCTGAAAAGCACCACCGAGAGGCTATGTTTGTCTTGGCAACTTTGTATGTTGTCGGGCTTCCGGAAGATTTTGAAATAAAAACGATGGATGCAGGGTTAGACCTTGCGCCGAAACCTGTGAGCGGGCCCCGCAAACCCGATTTTCATCAAGGCTTACATTGGGCTAAGATTGCTGCCGACCATGGCTCAGCTGATGCACAGGCTCTTTTAGGGTATATTTTAACAAATGGCCCAGAAGATATAAAAAATATTGAGCAAGCGCGTTATTGGTATGAAAAATCTGCGGCAGCCGACTGTTCTCAAGGGCATTTGGGGGTCGCTTTAGATCTGTTGCAAAACAACCCGACGGATGAGCAAGGTAAAATAGCAGCGGACCATCTCAAAAAAGCAACGGAAGGTGGTTTGGGAACGGCGTTTGAATTGCTTGGGCGGATGAGTGAAAATGGGATTATTTTACCGCATGATATGAAGGCGGCAGCACATTATTATCATGAAGCCGCTGAAAGAAATGTTGTTTTTGCTCAAGCTCGCTATGGACTGATGCTGTTAGAAGGTGTCGGTGTTGAGCAGCATTATGGGCGTGCGGAAACATGGTTAAGGCGAGCAGCCCTCAACGCAGATGCAGAATCGGCAGCACTTCTTGGAGACCTTTATGCCAATGGAGGAGAGCTGCCACCTAATATCGTAGAGGCCGCGAAATGGTATCGCTTAGCCGCAGAACAAAATCATAGTGGTGCTGCACGTGCTTTGGGTATTTTATTTTTGACAGGCAAGGGTGTCCATCGTGACCCTGACGCAGCGACACATTGGTTTCAAGTGGCGGCTGCAGCAGGAGATGTAAAGGCTGCTGCTGATTTTGGTAATTTATTGTTAACGGGCGCAGGGGCGTCTGAGGAAGAAAAAAATGCTTTAAAGAAAAGTTTTGAAGAAGCTGCTGCCAAAGGAGATTTGGTTGGCGCTTTTAATTTGGGTGTTTGTCTTTCTGAGGGGGTTGGTAGCTCGTCAGATGAGCGTGAAGCCGTTGAGTGGATGAAAAAAGCTGCTGAAGGGGTTGTGAATGCTCAATACTGGTATGGCCGCATGTTGCTTGAAGGACGCGGGGTAGAACCTGACCCGAAAGAGGCCTTTCTGTGGATCGAAAAGGCTGCAGAAGCCGGTATGGACGAAGCGCAGGTGGCTCTTGCACAACTGTTGGTTACAGGACAGGTGGATGGAATTAAGGATCATGTGCGTGCGTTTGGTTATTACAGGCGTGCAGCGGAAGTCGGTAATGTAAACGCGATGTTCTCTTTGGCGGCGATGTACGGTGGAGGCCATGAAGTGCCAGAAAATCGTATAGAAGCTCAAAAATGGTTTCGTAAGGCTGCTGAGGAAGGCCATAGTTTATCACAATTGATGCTTGGGCGATATTTGGTCCGAGGGTTAGCCGGCGTTACAGATAAGGCCGAAGGGCGGAAATGGCTTTTGCTTGCCAAGGAGCAGGGTATAGAGGATGGCGAGATAGATTTAGACACCCTCAATTGAAGGCTGAGTTGAAGAAGAGAGTGAATGAGAGAAAAAGGATCTGATCAACCAGACCTGACGGGAACAACTTCTCGCGTTAATTTTAGTGGGTATGGCCATAAGGTTACGGATGCCGACAGAGCGCAGTGGCGCGATGTAATGAATGCTCGTGCTCAAGAGGCATTTCATCGAGGGCAGGAGTTTGTAAAAAAAGGGAACTTAGAAGACGGTATTTTTTGGTTAGAGCGTGCTCATCGTATGGCGCGTAAAAGTCCCAATGTAACATGGGCCTTAGCCTTAGCGTATTTGAGCGCAGGTCATTTAGATGAAAGCTTAGTAAAGCTAGAGAGCCTTCACCAACAGTATGATTTACGAGAAGCCGCTTTTTTGGAAGCGGTTTGTTTAGTAAATATAAACCAAAAAAAGGAAGCATTAAACCGTTTGGGCTGTGCTTTAGGGCGTTTTCATGTTGTCCCGGAAATGACGTCACTTATTGAGGATTTAGTTAAACAGTTTAAGCGTGATGGATGGTGCACGCTTTCGAATAGCGGGGTCTTAGCGATCCATACACAAAAAGATATTCAGATTATATGTGATGGTAAGGAGGTTTTCTCCGGTAAAGCTGATGGATTATACTCTTTGCCGAAAGGCTGGAGTTCTGCACGTTGTTTGGAAGTAAAAAGAGGGCAGAAGCATCTTTTAGGAAGTCCTATAAATATAGCTTCAATTACGCGCTGTGAATCTTTGGTTCGGGCGACGGCCTCTGGTTTAGAGGGGTGGTTGTGGTATCCTGCTGACCCAGATCATGTACCAACAATTCACATTGGACCACAAGAAACACCACAGATTGTGTCAGAGTATGCGAAAGATGTTGATAGCGATCAACCTTTGCCGCGACCTCGGATATTTCGTATTGAATTAAGAAAAATCCCAGCACGAACTAAGCAGGTTATGATACGGGACGAGCATGGTCGCCCGCTGGTCGGTGCGCCTCTTAATCCAGATATTGGAGCCTTATTTAGTCGCAAGCGAAAAACACCCGCTTATCTCAGGCCACAGCCTGTTGAGGAATGGCCTGTGCGGCCCGCTATAGATCGTAAAAGCCGCGGTTGGGCCGTTATTATTCCAGTTTATAAAGACGAAGTAAAAACCTTGGCCTGCCTAAGGAGTGTTTTTGCAACGGTCGGGCCAGATGTTTCGATTATTGTTATAGATGATGCAACCCCTGAGCCGGCTTTGGCAAAAAAGTTGGATGATCTAAGGGTAGAAAAACGTATCACCTTAATAAGACATAAGGAAAATTTAGGATATCCGGCTTCAGTTAATGACGGTTTGCGTTTGGCAAAAGGTCGAGATGTTGTTTTGTTAAATAGTGATACTTTGGTTTTTCCCAAGTGGTTAGAACGCTTGGAAAAGCGCATGAAGACGACCGATGTGGGAACGTTAACGCCGTTTTCCAATGACGCCAGTATTCTTTCATATCCATCTGTGAAAGAGAGAAATCCTATTCCTTCTTCTAAGCAAGCTAAAGCTATAGATCGGCTTTGCTCTCGGTTATTTAAAAGCGAAGAGGCGAGGATAGAACTGCCAACAGCCAATGGTTTTTGTATGGCGATTTCAGCGGAGTGCTTGGAAGAAACGGGGCTTTTTCGAGAGGATGTTTTTAGCCTTGGATACGGAGAAGAAAATGATTTTTGCTTGCGAGCATCTGCCTTAGGGTTCCGACACTATCCTGCACCGGATGTATTTGTTGCTCATTTTGGGTCTGTTTCTTTTGGGAGTAGCCGCAAGGCACTCATCACGCGCAATTTGTCAGTTTTGGAGGCGTTGCATCCCGGTTACCATGCTCTTGTGGGACGTTTTATTCGTTCAGATGCCTTGGGAGGTTTAAGAAGAGCAATAGATGCCGCCAGAGTAGAAAAGCTAAGGGGGTCTCGTCCGTCTATTTTGTTGATTCAGCATGATGCTGGAGGCGGAGTGGGGAAAGCTGTCTCTGAAAGAGCTGCGGATTGGGAAGAAAAAGGTTATTTTGTATTATCGTTGCGTCCGACTGAAGATGGGTGTTGGATTGAACCGTTACAAAAAGAGAGTTCTTCAACGCCCAATATGACTTTTGTTTTGCCGCAAGAAACATCAACGTTTGTTGCCTTATTAAAAGATTTAAAACTAGCTCAAATAGAATGGCATCATTTAGTGGGCCATGCGCCTATGATTAGACAGCTCCATGAGAAAGTTGGTGTTCCGTATAGTGTATTTGTCCATGATTATATGTCTTTTTGCCCGCGGATATCTTTGTTGAATGGTGAAGGGCATTATTGTGGTGAGCCAGAACTTTCTGAATGTGAGAATTGTATTAACACGTCGGGAAGTTATTTGGATGAATCGATAACGGTTTCTAAATTGTTGGATCGCTCTCAAAAGGAATTTCAAAAAGCAAAGAATATTATGGTGCCGTCCAATGATACGGCACGTCGCATGAAGCGGCATTTCCCTTTTATTGAGCCTGAAGTTCACTTTTTAGAACAGGATATTCTTGAAAAGAATAGGGCGGGAGAAAAGGGACAGTTAGGGGCAGATGGTATTTTGCGGATTTGTGTTGTCGGAGGAATAAGCCGTTGGAAAGGGTATGATGTTCTTTTGCAGATGGCTTCTGAAATAAAAAAACACTCCTTGCCAATTGAAATTGTTCTTGTGGGGCATACACCAGATGATGAAGGTCTTATTGCGCAAGGAGTAAAAGTAACAGGGCATTACCAAGAGGAAGAAGCGGTTTCTTTAATCAAACAACAAAAGGCAACGATTGGCTTTATACCATCCATTTCTCCAGAAACATGGTGCTACGCTTTAACATTATTATGGAAAAGTGACTTGAGAGTGTTGTGTTTTAATATTGGAGCACAAGCAGAACGTATCCAGAGAACAGGACGGGGGATGGTTTTGCCGTTAGGAATGCCGATAGAAATGCTGCTTAGGTTTCTTTTAAGAGAAATCAATTAAATATTTTTGATAGTTATAGAAAGAAACTCTTATGCTTCTTATTGGTTTGTGTTGTGTCTGAATGCTTAATGATTGAAAACTAGGCAATTTTCAGCATTGATGGTAGAGTTGCTAAAGTTATTTATTTGATTTTTTTGAAGTAAAGCGGGAGTAGGGAATGGAAAAGAAGTCAGAAGAGTCGGCACAGCAGACCCGTATTATAGATTTAAAAGCTGGGGCTCATATGATGGTGTTAGATGCAGGTGTTTTCTGCATTTTCCATACTTTGGGTCAGCAGCCTCCTGGACCAGCAGGTCTGCCTGGAGTTCGTATTTCAAAAGCGCCTGGTACGCCACCTGGTATCGTGAGTGTCAGTACATTTGAAGAAGATGGTTGGATCGGCGGTATTAACGGAGCAGCTCTGGTTCGAGTTCTTCGTGGTCCGGCAGCTATTTTGGTAACAACCTATCAAGAGCCAGACAGCACCCATGAAGCTCCGAAGCTTCAAGTCGCTCAGCTTGCGGGGCCTGCTGTTGCACCATCACAACCAGCATCTTCACAGTCTAGCGGTGAAGTTGTTAGTGCTGAAGATATTGAAATCTCAGCTCATATTCAGCGTCTGGGTGATGTTGGTGGTGTTATTGGTAAATGGATGGGTGAGCCAGGAAGCCAAGCGTGGATTGAAGGCTTTAGTATTGAATCTAAAAACTCAGTACCATCAGAAGATATTGAATATCAGGCTGTACTCGGAAAAGGTTGGCTTTCTCCTTGGGCTGAAGGCGGGCAGTATTGCGGATCTCGTGGAATGGCTCTGCCTATCCTCGGTTTGCGTGTCCGTTTGAAGGGGGAAGCTGAAAAGACGCATAAAATACGTTTGACGGCATCATTTACAGATGGCACCCGTTTAGGACCAGTTGATGGCTCTGAGGCTTTAGAAGCAGAAAGTCTTGCTCCATTAGAGGCATTCTTGCTTGAGGTTGTTGATCAGTCTGAAGCTGGTGAGACAACAAAAACAACAAAAAAGCCTGCACGTAGTAAAACAACAAAGACGACTACTAAGCGTAAAGCTGCAGAGTAATATGAAGTGTGTGCCCAGTCCTATATATGGGGCTGGGTATATTTCCTGATAAGAATTGTTGTCAGGGTTGGTTGTTCTCTTTTAGATGCCGGGATTTGGTGTGCGTTATCTATTTGTTCATCAGAATTTTCCGGGACAATTTTTACATTTTGTCCGATATTTACACGAGCAAGGTGGACACGAAATTGTTTTCATCTCAGAAGCTAATGAAGGGAATATACCCGGGGTAAGACGTGTTATTTACCGTGTTCCCCGTCTTCCTTCGACCGCGACACATCCTCATGTACGTGAATTTGAATATGGCATTTTGCGTGCAGAAGCTGTGGCTACAGCAGCAAAAACTCTTAAAAATTTAGGTTATGAACCAGATATTATCATCGGCCACCATGGGTGGGGTGAATTATTGAATTTGGTTGATGTGTTTCCGACTTGTCCTATTTTAGGATATTATGAATTCTTTTATCACACCAATCAAAATGATGTTGGGTTTGACCCAGAATTTCCATTGCGGCCAGACTTTACGCCTGTCATCCGCACAAAAAACGCGATTAACCTTCAAGCGCTTTGTTTAGAGCGTGGTTACGGGCAAACCCCTACCGAGTTTCAAAAGTCAACATATCCAGATTGGGCTCAAAGGAAAATTTCTCTTTTGCGAGAAGGAGTTAATCTCGATCTTTGCAAGCCTGATGCTAAGGCGCATAAACGTAATTTGGTAATTAATGGTGTTAAAATCACACCTAAAGATGCTTTGATTACGTATGTTGCGCGTAATCTGGAGCCATATCGTGGCTTCCATAGCATGATGCGTGCTCTACCTAAAATTTTAGATGAAAGAAAAGACGCTCAGGTTATTTTAGTGGGCGGCGATAAAGTAAGCTATGGGTCCCCTCCTGCAAAGCATGGAAGCTGGAGTAATTTCATGCTTGAAGAATTAAAAGGTAAATTGGATTTAGATCGTGTTCATTTGGTGGGTAAAGTCGCATATGATGATTTTAGAGCGCTTTTAAAAAGATCTGATGTGCATGTTTATTTGAGCTATCCTTTTGTCGCTTCGTGGTCCTTGCGTGAAGCTATGGCAACGGGGTGTACGATTGTTGGAAGCGATACAGCATCCGTTGAAGAGTTTATCCATGACCGTTCGACAGGGCGTATAGTTCCGTTTTTACAGCCTGATAAAATCGCAGATACGATTTTGGAACTTCTGGAAGATCGGAAGCAAGCTCGTCATTTGGGGCAAAAAGCTCGACGATATGCTGAAAAAGAACTTGATCTCCAAGAGTATTTAAGAAGATATGATGACCTTGTTCAGAATGTAATTGAGAAGAATTCGTTCAAATAATTAAAGGGGCATTGGCATGACGAGTAAAATTCTTCCCGGATTTGATAGCATCGTTCATGAATGGGTTGTAAAAAAAAGCTCAGCAGAACGTCCAATGCGTTTGAACGAACAAGAGATCGAGGATTTAGCCAAAGCCTCGCTTGAGGCTCTTAAACATCGTGTTTTTGGAACAGGGTGGGGGCGGCTGCAGGAATTAACTGCTGGCTGGGTTGTTCAAAAGCAACAAGGCATTATGCCTCAACCTTTGCACGAAGAGGATTTGCAGGTATTCGCTAGCTTTGCTTTGGAGTCCTTGACGCGTAGCCCTTATGCATTGCAGGAGGGAAATACTCCATTGCAAAATAACAATGAAGTTGAGAGTGTTGCAGAGGAGCTGGAAGCCCCCAATAATGAAGGTGATATTTATAAATATGCACGTGCTCATTTAGCTTCTTGCTTATAACTGCAATAAACGAGCGCTCTATTTTCGTGTTTCTGTGACGGCTCTTTAATAGAGCCGTTTAAAGTTTTTCAGGGTCAATCAAGTCAAAAAAAGGCTGCTGGTCTACTGTGAAGTAGCGCGGATAAGCAGGGTCTCTCTCGAAGAGAGGGTTATTGCTCCACCGAGTGAGCATGGTTTGTGTTTCGTGGAAGAAGCGGGTTTCGTGCTCTGGCCGATCATCGCTACCACGGGAAAGGCTTTCATGGTGGTAGGCGATGACTTCAGCACTAAAAATAATTCGATAGCCAGCGCTCCGGATTTTTAAACAGAGATCGACGTCATTATAGGCAACGGTGAGTTCTTGTTCGTCAAATCCTCCCACCTCGTGAAAGACACTAGATTTAACAAGCATAGCCGCAGCAGTGACGGCTGTAACATCATGCGTGAGCATTGTACGACCAATATAGCCATATTCTGATAACGGATCTCCCCGATGCACGTGAGCGCCAATACCTGCGGGGCCAACGGCTACGCCTGCGTGTTGGATTGTATCATTCGGATAAAGAAGTTTTGCTCCGACAGCTGCAACATCTGGGGCTGCTAATGCCTCACCTATCGCAATATTCAGCCAATCATTATGTGAAACGAAGACATCGTTATTCATAAAGAAGAGATAATCGGCCTTTGTAGAAGCGGCGGCTAGGTTGTTGAGGCGGGAATAATTGAAAGGCTCTTCAACCGTAAGGACTGAAACTTTTGGATGCTTTTCAATGTCTTTAATAAAGGAAAGAGTTTCTTCTTCTATCGACCAATTATTGACCAGTAAGATATCAAAGGCTTTATATTTGGTTCTCTCAAAAAGAGTCTCAACGCATTGGCGTGTAGTATCAACCTGATCTTTAAAAGGAATAATAATGGTTACTTTAGGCGTTTTACGCGTGAGCCATTGCACGCCGTAAAGAGTTAAGCCTCGAATGGATGAGACTTTTGATTTAACTTTGCAACGATCTAAATGGTCCTGAACACAGCGAATACCGGCTTCAATAGCATATGTTTTATTTGAAACATTTACGGCAGTGGAATTAGGTGTCTTGCGCCAGTGATAGAGAATTTCTGGAACGTGATGGATTTCTTCAGGTTTTAGAATTTCAACAGCACGCAACACAAAATCATGGTCTTGAGCACCATCATATTTAGATCTCAGGCTACCAATTTGGCGCATAAGCTTTGTTTCAACCATGGTAATGTGACAAATATAATTGCAACCCAGCAGGTAACGATAATTATAGTCTGGTTTTAAATTGGGCTCGAGAAAGTAACCTGCTTGATCAATTTTATCTTCATCGGAATACAGCAACTTAGCGCCGGTTTCGAGAGCCGCATTCACCATTGTTTCTAGCGCGACATCCACGAGAAGGTCATCATGATCGAAGAAGACAACATAATCACCTTTGGCTGCATCCATGCCTGCGTTGGTTGCGCCTGAAATTCCCTCATTTTTTTCTAAGATAATGGCACGGATACGTTTGTCTTCTTTAGTGAATTTTTTGATAATATCTGTAGTTTCTTTGCTTTTGCCTGCATCATCAATGATGATGAGCTCCCAGTTCGTATATGTTTGAGAAACAACAGAGTTGATAGCCGCAATAAAATCACTGCTAAGAGGCCTATAGGTAGGGCAGAGAACAGAAACGAGAGGGGTTTTCTGAGAAGAATTGAGTTGGCGCTTTTTAATCGTCCGTTCACGTAAGAGGGGATAATATTTACGTGCCCAACGATCATAATCACCCAGATTATGTCCACGCTGAGGGATGAGGTCTTTTACTTCGCGTCGTAATGTTGTGATTTGTTTATGAAGGCCATCAATGACGTCAAGCAAATCAACAAGTCGGCTCTCTAAAGCATCATCGGCGAGAGTCGTCGTGAAAGGGCTACCATTGAGCTCTTCTTTATCAGGGAGAGCAACAACATTAAAAGTATGAGGTCTGTTCCCCCGTAAGTGCTGAGGGATGGGAACTTCAAAACCGCAGTTTGGATCATGGCCTGTTGCAGCGGCGACATCTCCCCGGTACCGATCAGCACGGCTTTGAGTGAGGCGAACACCATTAACCGTTATGGCAATCGTACACTTACCGACAAAATCATGCCCTGGCCCAGCAGAACGTAAAACCCAGCCTCTTAAGGCTCCTTGTTTGATTCCATCTATGAAGCTTTTATATTGTGGCCGGATTGTTCCTTGGAAGGGAATAACAGGAAGAACATTCTCTGGATTATCAAGATCTGTAAACGGTAGAACCGAACGATCCGGAAAGCGGAGAGAAAGTTGATGCTGTTTTCCGTCGAAAAACTTTTCAGGAATAAAAGCATTAAAACCGACTTTATTATGAGATAGTTTTAAGTTGTCTTGAACATCTGGCCGTTCACCGTCACAAACGATCTGTAAGACTTCTTGTTGATCGATAAGAAGGTGCAGAGTAACCGGCTCCGAATGATAGAGGCTCAGTGCCCACCCACTAATTTTTCCGTTTGAAAAATCGTCAAAGAAACCAATAAAAGCTCTTGGGGCAGGTTGATTATTCGTCACTGGATAAAAGCTCTCTTAGTCGGGTTAATGAAATGTCTCGCTTTGTTATAATGGAGTGACATAAATCTTTCATGATTTGTAGTCTCCTCCATTCAAGAGTGTCGTGATATAGAAAAATTATACCTTATACTATTAGGTGGTGATCATAATGGGCAAGGTAAAGAACGTAGTGGTTTATAAATAGTTTTTGAGCGTGCATCTATGAAACATCTTCCTGCTGAGCCGCTCGTTCAAAAGCAGAATAAACAAAAATGGCCTCTCGCAGATTGTTTGTTTTATGTTTTAGTTGCTAGCTGCGCAGCTATTGTCTTAAGCGTATTAGGTAGTCTTGTCGTTTTATTGGGTGTGGGGGCTCAACAGGCTTTCCATCATTTTGGGTTTCAGTTTTTCATAAAGAATATCTGGAACCCCGTGTCTAACCAGTACGGTGCTGGAGCTCCGTTTTTTGGTACACTTGTGAGTACATTCATTGGTGTATTAATCGCTCTTCCTCTCGCTTTTGGAACGGCGTTTTGGTTGACAGATATTGCCCCTAAAAGAATATCTGCCGTGGTAGGAGAGGCGGTGCAGCTTTTATCGGCCGTGCCGTCTATTATTTTTGGGATGTGGGGGTTTTTTAACATAGTCCCCTTTATGGCTCGCCATGTTCAGCCTTTTTTGATGCACCATTTTCGACATGTCCCGGGGATTAAATTTATTATTCATGGCGCCCCTTTTGGAACGGGGTTGATGACGGCTGGGCTCGTTCTTGCCGTGATGATTGCTCCCTTTATGACAGCCATCATGAAAGATGTTTTTAATGCCGTTCCCCCCATGTTGCGTGAGAGTGCTTATGGTTTGGGAAGTACGCGATGGGACGTCATGTGGAAAATAGTTGTTCCATGGTCACGAACAGGGATTATTGGCGCTATTGTTTTGGGGATGGGGCGCGCATTAGGTGAAACCATGGCTGTGACCTTCGTCATTGGGAACGTCACGGATGTAGGTTGGTCTTTATTCGCCCCACGGAGCACGGTGGCTTCATTAATCGCCTTGCAATTTCCGGAAAGTCCAGAAGGCTCTCTGCGGTTATCTTCCCTTTTAGGGCTCGGTTTTATTTTGATGCTTCTTTCTTTTGTGACGCTGTCACTGGCTCGTTTTTTGCGAGGTGATACGAAATGAGCAATGGGAAGGTTTATAGCGGTTGGCAGACAGATCGATATGGCGCAAGGCGTAGGTGCATAGACCGTTTGGTGACGGGACTGAGCCTTATCGCAGCAAGCTGTCTTGTTTTGGTCTTGGCCTCTATTCTTTGGACTTTGCTTTCTAAGGGATTGTCTGGTTTAACTTTTGCAGCAGTTTCCAAGTCTATGGGGCCTCCCGGTTCAGGAGGAGGTTTTGCGAATGCGATTATAGGAAGCGTGATTCAAACTGCTTTGGCATTAGTTATGGCGACACCTTTAGGGATGGGCTGTGGGATTTATCTGTCAGAGTATGGTTCGAAGAGGAACCATTTTGCTTTAATCGTGCGTTTTGTTTCTGATGTTTTGATGTCGGTACCATCCATTTTGGTTGGATTATTTGTGTATGAGGTTTGGGTTGCGCCGGTAGGCCATTTCTCAGCATTTTCAGGATCGGTTGCGCTGGCAATTTTAGCTGTCCCGATTATCGTCAGAACAACAGAAGATATGTTGCGGTTGGTTCCTCTGGCGTTGAGGGAAGCTGGCGCTGCCTTGGGAGCTGCGCGTTGGAAGGTAACACTTTCTATTTGCTTACGGTCAGCAAAAGCAGGCATCGTGACAGGAGTCTTATTAGCCCTAGCACGTGTGAGTGGAGAGACAGCACCTCTGCTTTTCACATCTTTAGGAAATCAGAATTGGTCTTTAAACCTTAACAAGCCAATGGCGAGCCTTCCGATGACAATTTATCAATATGCTGGTGCCTCTTATGAGGACTGGGTACAGCTGGCGTGGGCCGCCGCATTGTTTGTGACACTGGGTGTTTTAACCATCAATATCGTCGTTCGTTTCTCTGCTCGGCGTGGATAAGACGTGAGTTCTTATGAGTACTGTTAAATCTCAATCTACTCTTACGACGCAGAGTTTGAATTTTTATTATGGAGAGCATCACGTTCTGCATGATATTAATATTGAATTTCCTGCGCAGAATGTAACAGCTTTGATTGGGCCAAGTGGATGCGGAAAGTCTACATTACTGCGAATATTCAACCGTATGTATGATTTATATCCAGAGCAAAGAGCCACAGGAGAAGTCGTCTTTGATGGACGTAATATCCTTGATACTGGATTGGATGTTAATGTGTTGCGTTCTCGGATAGGAATGGTTTTTCAAAAGCCAACGCCATTTCCCATGTCGATTTATGATAATATCGCTTTTGGCATTCGTTTGCATGAAAAGTTAAAAAAATCTGAAATGGATGAGCGAGTGCGAGACGCTCTTACGCGTGTAGCATTATGGAGCGAAGTGCAGGATCGCTTACACTCCCCAGCAATGGGGTTGTCAGGAGGGCAACAGCAAAGATTGTGTATTGCACGTTCTATTGCCACGCGTCCTGAGGTTTTGTTGTTGGATGAACCAACATCTGCACTTGACCCAATCTCAACAGCAAGAATTGAAGAATTGCTGGATGAGCTCAAGCAAGATTTTACGATCGTGATGGTGACGCATAATATGCAGCAGGCTGCAAGAAGTGCGGATCAGGTCGCTTTTTTCTATCTCGGACGTTTAATAGAAATGGATACGTCCGATCGTTTGTTTACCAATCCGCGTCAGCAACAGACCCAAGATTACATCACGGGAAGGTTTGGATAAAAACATGGCCGATAAACCGCATATTGTGAAAAGTTTTGAGCAGGAATTGGGGCAGTTACGCTCCATGATGGCTCAGATGGGTGGAATTGTTGAAAATCAGGTTGCTTTGGCTTTGGCGGCCATTGCAGACCGTGATGAAGAAGCGGCCAGTTCTGCCTATCAGCAGGATCTGGAAGTTGATCAGCTTGAGCGAGATGTTGAAGGGTTGGCCATACGTCTTCTGGCATTACGTGGTCCGATGGCGAGTGATTTGCGAGAAATTGTCGCAGCTCTTAAAATAACGGGTGATTTGGAGCGGATCGGGGACTATGCGGCTTCCATCGCACGAAAATCTTTGCGCATACAAACAGGAGAGGGGCAGATTTCTCTTTCTGGTTTGAGAAGTATGGGGCGGTTGGTTCAAGATAACTTAAGACGTTCTATTGATGCAATGACACAACGTGACGCTAACCGTGCGACAGAAGTATGGCATGCTGATCGAGCGGTAGATGAATATTATACGGCGTTATTCCGTGAGTTGGTAACGTATATGCTTGAAGATCCGCGGAATATCCGGTCCTGCACAGAGCTTTTGTTTATAGCAAAAAATCTGGAGCGGATTGGTGATCATGCAACGAACATTGTGGAACGTGTTTATTACGCTGTAACGGGCGAAAATTTACCACCTTTCCGGCCAAGAGGTGGGATAGAAATATCTGATCAGGAGTGGGACGCACGGTGAAAAAAACAGGGCCGACGAGAGCGAAAGGGTTTATTTTACTGGTTGAAGATGACCCTGCTTTATCTTTAATGATGCGACACAATTTGGAGCAGCGGGGATATCGTATTGAAACAGTACCGGATGGAGAAACTGCGTTAGAGTTTCTTGAGACGGTTCGGCCTGACGCTGCTGTATTAGATTGGATGTTGCCGGGTTTATCTGGTGTGGATTTAAGCCGTCGCATTCGCAATAATGTTGAGTTGCGTGATCTTCCATTGATTTTATTAACAGCGCGTTCTGATGAGCACGATACTATCCGTGCTTTAGACGCGGGGGCTGATGATTATTTGGTTAAGCCTTGCAGCATAGATACATTGGATGCGCGCTTGCGTGCGTTATTGCGTCGTCATCAGTCTTCTTATGACGTGCTGTCATTTGCGGATATAACTTTAGACCCGGAAACCCATCGGGTAGAGCGCGCTGGGCGTCTTTTATCGTTAGGGCCAACAGAATATAAAATTTTGGATCTTTTAATACGGAATCCAAGAAAGGTTTTCTCACGGGAAGATCTGTTGTTAAGGATATGGGGCAAAAATATCCATGTCGAAATAAGAACGATAGATGTTCATATTAGACGTTTACGTAGAGCGATTAACGGTAAAGATGAAATAGACTTGGTGCGTACGGTAAGAGCCGCAGGCTATGCTTTGGACGATGCTCCACAAGTAAGTGGTGATTAAAGATGATGAGCCAAAGGGTAGCAGGTTTTCATCATTATAACGGTCTGCCACTTTGGTTTAATCTTGTTCTTATTGCTATGGCACTCAGTGGATGGTGTGCTTTCTTCGTTTACAAATATTATAATCGCCATCGCGCTGTTTTTCCAGAACAGACGAAAATAGAGCACTTAATAACGAAAGAGCATATATCGATTGATCCCTTTCCGGGCAGCATTTTGCTAGTTGATCAGTGGGGGGCTGTTTTAAAGGCTAATCAACAGGCATTGGCGCAGTTTGGGGAGAGCATCCATGCTGTTATGCGTCATCCATCTGTAAGATCTGTGTTGTCTGCTACTCTTCAGGATAAAACAAATTATCCGGCAGAGGAACAGAACTTAGCTTATGAGACAACTTTTACCTTGGATGTTCCTGTTCGACGAACCTTGCATGTTATTTTGAAGAAGGTGCGAGGGACAGAAAGTGCAGAGGCCAGCGTAGAAGCATGTGTAGAGACATGTGTATTAGTATCCCTTTCTGACCGTAGCGAAGCACAGGCCGTTGATCGGATGCGCATGGATTTTGTAGCGCATGCCAGCCACGAGTTGCGAACACCATTGGCCTCATTAAGTGGGTTTATTGATGCTCTTCATCATGGGGAGGATGGCATGTCCCCGATGGTTCGCAAACAGTTTTTGGCAGTCATGTCTCAGCAAACAGATCGGCTTAAACGGTTAATTGATCGTTTGTTGTATCTTTCCCGTGTGCAGGCACATGAACATCAAAAGCCTCAAAAAATTGTTGAAGTGAGTGATGTGATGGCTTCTGTTTTGGATGAAATTGTTCCGCGCTTTCAAGAAAAAGAAAACGTATTAAATTTTAGGATAGATGATGAGCTCTATATCCGTGCTGATGAAGATGAAATGATCCAAGTGATGTTAAACTTGGTTGAAAATGCATTGCGTTATGCTCGAAAAGGACAAGAAGACATATTAACGGTGACTGTTTTTGCCTGCAAAGCAACAGAGGATGAGGAGCAGTGGCCTATGATTGGTGGCCTCATTATTGGGGTGGAAGATGATGGGAAAGGGATAGAAGCGCATCACCTTCCAAGATTAACCGAGAGATTTTATCGTTTAAATGAGGAAGATCGTTCTCAGCAGCCAGGTACGGGCTTAGGGCTGTCCATTGTCCGTCATATTATTGATCGGCATGAGGGGCGTTTAAGGATTAAAAGTGTTCCTAATAAAGGAACACGATGCATGGTGTGGCTCCCCCCTGTGAAGGGTCTGTAAGGTCTTAGCCAAACAACTGGGTTTATTGATATTGAGATAAAATTTGTTTCAACACAGCTTCATTGCTTGGTTTTTCAAGAAAGCTAGCGTTAGGGTATTGTTCTTTTAGCTTATGATCTGTTTTATTACCTGAGTGGAATATAATAGGGACACCTTCATCCCGTAGTTTGTTGGCAATAGTAAAGATATTTCCGTCTGCTAATTGGATATCAAGTATAGCGCAGGCGAGGGTACTCAGAGAAAGATGAGAGAGTGCTCTTTCGGTATCGATCAATGATCCATATGGCCCATTGATCGATAACCCTACTTCTTCAACCGTCATCTGAAGGTCAAGCGCAACGATCAATTCATCTTCAACGAGGAGAACTGTTTTATTCATTCGAAAAACACATTCTAGGTAAAGTTATTTTCATCTCAAATCTTAAAGGTGTAGTATGCCGTTCTATGGTTGCTTTAAGTTGTCGTAAAGCTGTTTGTTCAAGCTGCTCGCCGAAACCTGAAGATCCCGTAAACGTGATCTCATTTTTTTTCTGTTCTTTCCAGTAAATAATGAGATTATCATGCTGTTCTCGCCAAGAAATATGAAGTGTCCCTTCACTGTTAATATTGAGAGCGCCGTATTTTACGGAGTTGGTTGCCCATTCGTGTAGCAAGAGAGCTAAGGGCGAGAGGTTTTTATAGTTGATCAGGACAGGGGGGCCAAAAATTTTGATGTTGTTGTCATGTTGATAAGGCGCCAACGTGTCTTTGATCAGATGTTGAATATTTGTGCCCTTATCAAAGCCGTTTTGTGCCGCGCAAGAATGGGCAATTCCTAAGGCGACGATACGTGTTCTCATGTCTTTAGCAAAAACACGGACATTATTATGACGATGAGCTGCGATAGAGATCATACTACTGATAACAGCGAATAAGTTTTTAACACGATGGTTCATTTCACGAACCATCAGTTCACGCGTTTCGACAACTTCGTGTTCAGGGGTTACGTCGATGGAGACGCCAATGAGAGTAGGCGGCGAGCTATTGGCGATAAAATGCCCACTTGCACGAACCCAGCGTGTTTCACCGTTGCTTTGATGAACACTGAAGTTAATATCAAAAGGCTCTCCACTTTCTAAAGCATTATCAAATGTCTGGGTAATAATGGAGCGCTCTTGTGAACTAATCCAGGCGTGTGACTCTGAGTGGAAGGTTGAGATGTCCACAAGTGTTTGGTTGCCAACATCAAGAACAGTTTTTTTCTTCTGAGGTGAATATTCCCATACCCCGATGCGTGCAGCTCGAATGGCGAGCTCAAGTCTTTCACGTTCTGATGCTAATTGTCTTTCTAAATAAAGGGCATCTGTAATATCTGTGAAAACTAAGGTTGCTCCATTAATACTTTCTCCTTGTGTGCGATACGGCATAATACGCAAAGAATAGATGTGCTTTTTATTAATGCCAATGACACGCTTACTAATGACTTCGCCATTTTTTGTGACATTGATAGTATCTTGCAAATAATCATTTAGTTCAATTTGGCCAGATACATCCGCAAAAGGCCGCCCCTTATCACCCGGTTTAAGTGGGAATAGGAAAGTGGCTGCTTCTGTGTAGTTACGAATACAGAGGTTTTCGTCAACGACGACGACCGCTGCATTTGTAGAATCGAAAAAGTTTTTAAGGTCTGAGTTGGCAACAGTTAGCTGAGTGATTTTTGTTTTTAACTCGTCATTGACAGTCGACAGTTCTTCATTGGCAGATTGAAGTTCTTCATTCATCGACATCATTTCTTCATTGGAACTCTTTAGCTCTTCATTGGCTGTTTCAAGTTCTTCAATGGTGAGACGAAGCCTGTGGCGCATTAAGCGCAGTTCATCTTCTAAGATTTCAACATGGTTATTGTTGGTTTGAAATTCTTCAATGTCTTGGTTGCTAATCGGTTTTGCAGGGCTTTTATTTTGGAAGACAAGAAGAAAAGCATCTTCCCCAAGAGGGTCGCAAATGACATCCGTCTTTTGAGATGTAAACTCGCTGAGAACGTCAACATCTCGGATGATTGTTCGTTTAAGGGCTTGTTGTGTTTGCCTTAAAAGCTGTCCAATGACCCCTCGTAAACCGGGGCGGGCTAGTGTAAAAATACTGGAACCTCCCGTGCGGGTTACAGGGAAGTCAAAATAAATTCCAAGCTTACCAAAAGCGGAAATAATTTCTCCATCTTTGTTAACGACGAGGCTTGGAGGAGTATATAATTCCAGTAAGCGCTGGCTGGCAGCCGTATCGCTTTGAATTTTTCGGTCGCTATTAAACAGCTCTGAAGGACGCGTGGTTGGATTGGCATATTGCTGAGTAGGTAAAGCTATTGGGTGACTGGTGCCACCGTGTAGCTTTTCAAAAATTCGGGCCTGTTGATGTGCAACACTGAAAAACCCTTCAAAGCGACCGATACTATCGGATGGCCCCAAGAAGAGGTATCCATTCGGCCGAACAGCATAGTGTAGGATAGGAACAATAGCTTTTTGTAAGTTTTCCTCAAAATAAATGAGCAAATTACGGCAAGAAAGAAGATCGACTTTAGAAAAAGGCGGGTCTTTTAAAAGGCTATGATTGGAAAACCGAACCATATTACGCACATGATTACTAATTTTGAAGCGATCTGCGACAGGGACGGTATAGCGCTCACGTAAATGTTCTGGAATATCAATAAGAGCGGCATTGGGATAAGTTGCTGCACGGGCAATGCTTAACATTTGCTCATCAATATCAGAGGCAAATATTTGTACATTGTGTGAGCATTCATGGATACGTAGCGCTTCGGCAAAGAGGATTGCTATACTATAGGCTTCTTCACCACTGGAACACCCCGCAACCCAGACGCGAATATCATCATGTAAGCCGCGATTAAGAACAAGGGGTTCTATAACTTTTAGTCTTAGTTGTTCAAAAGCATCTGTATCGCGAAAGAATTTGGTGACGTTAATCAGAAGGTCTCGAAAGAGAGCTTGCGCTTCGGAATGGTCTTTTTGCATCCGAAGAAGATATTCATGTGGGGAGTCTATACCGACAACATGCATGCGTCGTGCAATGCGCCGGATTAGGGTGGAGTGTTTATAACCTGAAAAATCATGACCCACGACCATGCGGAGTTCACGACAGACAGCATCTAGATTATTGGCTAAAACATCAGAATCTGCATCGGTAAAACGTAGAGTTCGTCGGTCAAGGAAGTCTTTCAGGCAAGCAAAAATTTCTTCGGGAGGTTTAACAAAATCAACCAACCCTGTACCAACGGCGGAGAGGGGCATACCGTCATACCGGGCGGTATCTGGTTGTTGGACGATACAAACACCACCATTTTCTTTGATGGCTCGAACGCCTGTTGTTCCATCTGCACCTGTTCCCGAAAGAATAACACAGGCTGCATTACTTTGCTGGTCATTGGCAAGAGAAACAAAGAAATCGTCAATGGGTCGTCTTAAGCCACGAGGGCGCGTAAAGTCAGTCAGTTTAAGAATACTATTTTGTATTTTCAGACCATGTCCGGGTGGAATAATATAAACATGATCAGCTTGTAGGAGCTCGCCTCCTTCACTTTGTAAAACAGTGAGTTCGGTATAACGTTCTAACAGCTGAGCTAAGAGACTATTATGATGAGGGTCAAGGTGTTGTACGACCACAAAAGCCATTTTTGTGGGCTTTTTGATAGAAGACAGCATAAGGCGCAAAGCTTCTAAGCCTCCAGCTGAAGCGCCTACACCTACAACAAGAGGAAGGTTATTTTGAATAGTGTTCATTGAAATAACCTTTAAAAAGAGTTCATATTTTTTTCAAGATCATCAAGTAGAAGCTTCGCTTGGGCAATTGATTTAGAAGTATTTGCAATTGCGATTAATGATCCTTCTGACATAATATTACTTTCAGATAGAATTGGATTAATATCACGGAGTGTTTGTCTTAATTCATTGTTATAATCGTCTAACAAATGAGATTGAGAGTTACTAATTTCAAATTGAGAAGCAAAAATAAACTTTAGCTCTCCGCTCGAAGAGGTTAGCTTTGACATGAATAATAAGTTGATAAAGGGTGTTTTATCTTTTCTATAATTTACGAGAGAGGTTCTAATATTGTTAATCTCTGGGGTGCTTAAAAACTCGTGAATGGCTTGTCTTGATTTTGTATTATGCTCATGTGAGGCAGAACCTTGAAGAAGACGGCAGTTAACGCCTATGAGTTCTTGAGAGGAGTATTGAGTTAAAAGCTCGAATTTTTTGTTGATAAAAACTAAAGGGTGGTCGTTTTGAGCGTGAGCGACAGAAAGAGCAATGTTGGCATTCATGCAGTATTGTTTTAAATGCTGGGGAATGTCAGAGGTCATGCGGGGCTCAAATGTGAAGGTGAGATAATATTTTAAGAATAAATAAAACAAATTGAATATACGGTAAAGTATTTTTTAAAAATATTTAAGGCTATAGAGCTTCAAAGTTAGTAAAAATAGAATATTTTACTATTTAAAAAAGGTATTACATAAATATTTATAATTTAAATGAAAAGTAGTTTTGTTTCTATTTTTTGTTTTTGAGTGCTAAATTGCTTTAGCACTCATTAATAGATTTATTTTGATCTTTTAAGTAAAAACCACCCAATAACTAAAATGCCAGCAATTAAAGGGATAGAGCCTATTGTAATAGTGCCTTCAGGATAATCAAAAGCCATCATTACGAGAACAAAGGCTAAGAAGCCAAGCGTTGCCCATGTCGTGTAGGGGGCGCCTGGCATTGCAAACGTTGTTGCAGGGATTTCGCCACGATTAATCGCGGAGCGCAGTCGTAATTGGCAAAAAAGAATGGTGGCCCATGTGGAGATAATCCCCAAAGAAGCAAAGTTAAGAACGATCTCAAAAACTTTGGAAGGAATTAAGTAATTTAAACCCACGCCAACGAGATAAATCCCTAAAGTCGTTAAAATTCCAATATGAGGAACAGAACTGCTATTCATTTTTGCAAGAGCTTTTGGAGCAGAACCGCCCAAGGCAAGTGCTCTTAAAATACGCCCGGTTGAATAAAGACCGGAGTTTAAGCTGGATAAGGCGGCACTCAGAACAACGATATTCATAATTGTGCCAATTCCAGGAACGCCAAGTTTCTGAAAGAACGTCACAAAAGGACTTACTCCAGCATGATAAGCTGTCCATGGTAGTAAGCAGACGAGCAAAACAACTGAACCAACATAGAAAAGAGCAATACGCCAGATCACACTATTGACGGCACCGGGTATAATCTTACGTGCTTCATGAGATTCTCCGGCTGCTGTTCCTATTAATTCAATAGCAGAGTAAGCGAAGACAACGCCTTGCATTAATAGAAGTGCAGGGACAATTCCATGTGGGAAGAAACCACCATTTTCAGTGATAAGATGTATTCCCGTTGAATGACCATCAATCGGCATGCGGCTCCCGAGTATAATTGTTGCGGCAATTAGAAAAATAGCAAGAGCAACAACTTTGATCAGGGAGAACCAGAACTCCATTTCACCAAAATAACGTACGCCGATCATATTCATGGTGCCGACGACACCCAAAGCGCCAAGTGCAAAGACCCACTGAGGCACATTCACAAAAACAGCCCAATAGTGCATATACAAGGCTACGGCAGTAATATCGACGATCCCGGTCATCGCCCAGTTGAGGAATGAAAGCCAACCAGCGGTATAGGCGGCTTTTTCGCCTAAAAACTCACGTGCATATGTGACGAAGCTGCCGCTCGTCGGTTTGTACATTACGAGCTCACCAAGAGCACGGAGAATGAGAAAGCAAAAAACACCACAAATGGTGTAGATTAAAGCGAGTGATGGTCCGGCGAACTGTAAACGAGAACCTGCGCCGAGAAAAAGACCTGTCCCAATCGCCCCGCCGATAGCAATCATCTGGACGTGGCGACGGTCAAGATCTTTACTATACCCTTCTCCTGTAATGATCTCTTCCGAAGAGGTAGATTGACCGTGAGTAGGGCCTGTTTTCATCTGCCGTATCCTGATGCCGAGAGTAAGTGTTGAAGATATTTTGACTGTATCATGGGCTAATTATGAAAACTATTAGCTATGCTCAATCTGCATGGGAGCATAGAACAAAATACATAGATTGCCAACGGACACTTTTTCTCACTTTGTAAATATTTTAGCCATTTATATTAATGCCCGGGCGGAACGGTGAAGCATGTAATTCCTTTTGAAGAGAGGTTTGAGCATGCTTGGAAAGCTCCGCTTTTATCAAGGCCGATTAAGCGTGCACGCCAAAATTGGGTTCCATGAGCTATTGTGGGTTCAACATTTATGGTCGTGTTTTGTAAGAGCCCGCTCGTCTTTAGACGTGCAAAAGAGGCGGCTGATCGTGCTTGTTGGGCGTTTGTAAATGCACCAACTTGAACACCCCAATTGGTCGTTCTTAGAGTGGGAGCCGTATAATATGCAGGCGTGGTCGTATAGGTGCGTCTTGGTGGGGTTGGAATGATGGGCGGCGGTGGGCGGGGACTATTGTCTGTTTGATACGGCGTGGAAGATGAAGGGGAGGGGCTGCAGGGTGTATCTGGATCATAGGCCGCATTTGGGTTGCATGGCTCAAGGGGGGAGAGTGCTGGAGGAGTAGGGTCAGATGGCACAGACGTTATCTGGCGATTAGACCATGCTTGAGCAACATTGCTTGGAGAGTCGGATGATATGCTAGTAGTTGCGTATTCTGGTGAAGAAGCGGTTTGAGGCGAGTATGTTTGGTCCGTACCGGCATAGGCGGCAAGTGGGCCCGTTAGAGCAATTTCATTCCCCAAATTAGGTGTGATGTTTGCGACATAATTTACTGTTTCTTCAGGGAGGGGCCGTCCTGAATAAAGGTAATCCTCTAAGCGTTGAGGTCCGGCATTATAAGCCACAAGGAAAGCAGGAGCCCCATATTTTCGGTAGAGGATTTTGATGTAACCTGTTCCTGCTAAGATATTATCGTGTGGATCGTAAGGGTCAGACCCTAATCCATATGTGTTTTGCATGTCAGAATAAGTTTCGGGCATAAGTTGCATTAAACCCATAGCCCCTGCGCTTGAGGTGATGGGCTGACCATCCAAATATTCGTGTCCCCCAGATTCTTGATGAATAACAGCTCGAATCCACGCTTCAGGGATAGAAAAACGTTGAGCCGCTTCTTGAATATATGGTTTCCACGGATCTGATGCAGGCCCGGGAGCAGGATAATTTTCCCTCATTGAATACTGATTATAGTGAGTGGGCGCTTGAGATGAGCAGCCTGCAAGCAAAAATATAAAGCAAGAAATGCTTCCAGCGCGCAGCAAAGAAGGCTTTTTACGGTAGGATATAAACTTGATATTAACTTTTTGGCTGGATGATGCCCCCTTCAAGAGCACAAGGGGTTGTAGGTGGTGGAGACAAAGATAGAAGAGGGAGAAGAGCCTAAAAAAGGTAACAAAAAACGCTCCCTTATTTTTTTGATAGCGGCTTTGTGTGTGTTGGCAGCAGGAGGTGGAGCTTGGAAGCATTTTTATCACTCCGTGTCTTCAGCAAAAACTAAAACTCTGGTGGATGAACAGAAGAAAGTCATTGTTATACCTGCAGTGATGTCAAATTTGGATTCAAGCGATGGATATACGCACTATGTGAGAGTTAGTGCGCGTTTGTTGGTTCCGGAGAGAATAAATACAGCAGACGTTGAGGCGTATATGCCACAGATACAGGATTTATTTCAGATGTATTTGCATAGCACTCGTTTGCAAGAGCTCTCTGGGGAAGGGATATATCGCTTGCGAGAGAGTATGCTTCAACAAATTCAAAATACGCTTGCGCCTATACCTGTTGAGGATTTGTTTTTTGTGGAAGTTATCGTCCAATGACATCTACGAAACTTCATGAAAATAATACTGATGATGCAAACAAAATGTCCGAATTATTACAGCCCGAGAAAAAATTTAATGTTTTAGAGACGCGTAAAAATTTAACTCAACAGAAAAAAATTGAAAAACTGATTGGAACAGCGCCAACTTCATATGAGCGCTTACCGATGTTGGAAGTTGTTTTTGATCGGTTTGTAAGGAGATTAACAACGACTTTAAGAAACCGAATTACTGATAGTGTTGTAATCTCTATTAGAGAAATATTCTCTCAACGATGGGAGGAATACTTACAAAACGATGCAAAAAAATCATTATACGTAGTATTCAAAGCGGATGAGTGGAATGGTTCTGGCGTCTTAGTTTTGGAGTCTAAGCTATTTTATAGTCTTATTGATTCTTTATTAGGCGGTAGAAAGGAGAAAAATGCCTTCTTGTCGAATAGAGATCATTATACGGAAATAGAAAAAGCTTTAATTAAACCAATTTTACATGAAATATTAACAAGCTTTGCAGAGAGTTTTTACCCTCTGTGTAAGGTTGATTTTGCCTTTGAGCGATTGGAAACGAACACACGTTTTGTCGCTGTTTCTCGACCGATGGATGGGGTTGTAAGGCTATCGTTTAATATTCAGATTGAAGAAAATATAGGGAAAGCAGATTTTATTTTGCCATATGCAATGTTGGAGCCCATACGAGATACTTTATTACAGCAGTATATGGGAGAGAAACTTGGACATGATACCGTGTGGGAAAATCATTTAGTTCAGGAGTTGTGGAAAACCCATATTAATATTGATGTTGTTCTTGGTGAGCAAGAAATAGATTTTAATAAAATTACTAATTTCTCTCCAGGAGATAAGATTTTTTTACGGAGACTAAGTGAAAACTTTGTTTCAGTTCGGTCTGGAGGGAAAGATTTATTTACAGCAAAAATGGGCCAAAGGCGCGGAGGGGTAGCAATATCAATAGAAAATTCATTTATAGAATAAGGGTGGATTATTATAATGGAAAAAATACAAATAGCCCTAGAAATATTTCTGAGTGTTATTTTGATAATAACATTGTTTTATGGGTTAACCGTTCGGAAGGCACTCTTCTTTTTAAAAAAAGATAAGAGAAACTTTGATGCAATGATTGCAAAATTAGAAAATAATTTGGATAATATTCATCATAATATCAATAATATAAAGAAGACATCTAATGAACTGGAAGTAAAATTATTAAAATCAATAAATGAGGGATTTTTCTTGAAAGAAGAGTTAGAGAAAATTTATAAAAAATCAGAAAAATTTATGTTGAATAGTAATATAATTTCATCTGAAGGAAATATAAATTTAAGGAAAAACACCCGTCTATCAAATGACGATGATGATATAAATAGAAAAAAATTTTCATTTGTTAATCAAGGAAAAAGCCAAGCAGAAAAGCAGCTGATTGAAGCGCTTCGCCGAAAGAAAGTATAAAAAATGCTGTATAGAATCATTGGGGTTTTTTGTGTTTTTTGTTGCTTATTGATTGGAGTAAATGCTTTTAATTTAATTGGTTTTATTTATGATGGTGAGAGTATTACCTCCGTTTCTTATGCATCGCCAAGTGATGATTTTAATAAAAGTCAATCGTCAAAAAATATAAATCCAATAGAAAAGAAGCAAGTGAAAAACATTTGTGATCAAGGAGGTTGTAATAACGACCACCCCTTTCAAAAAGAGATTAGAAAATTTAATAGTGAGACGAAAATTTCTTATGATTTGGATAAAAAGCAAAATGAATTAAATAAAAAAGAAGAAATATTGAATAACAAAGAGAATATTTTGAATATGACTCAAAAAGAAATTCAAATTCAAATGAACGATTTAGAAAAAATAAAAAATAATTTTGCAAAACAAGAAGATAATGCTGATAAAATATTAGAGAATGACTCAGATAAACTAGTGAAGATATATGAAGCTATGCGTCCAGGAGACGCAGCATTAATTTTTAATGTCTTGGATTTGCGGATAGGAGTTAGGTTGTTAAGCCAAATGTCACCGCGTAAGTCTTCTGCAATCATGGCGCTAATGTCACCAGAAAGAGTGGTTTTAATAACCCAGCTTCTTTCTAAAATACATTCGCACATATAGTCTTTTTAGAAAGAGCAAGTAATGAAAAGGCTAGTAATTGGAATATATATATCTTTATTTATGTCTCCTGCTTATGCCGGCGATATAAAGAGTGTGGCCAATGTATTGCCCCAAGGTTGGATGATTTTGAATCAGAGTAAAGTATCTTTAAAGCAAACAGTTAATGGCCAAGATAATACACTTTCAAAAGGTTTAACTGTAAATCATGATACTCCAACGGTTACCGGATTTTTGATACCTCTACAAAAAGAAACACCATTAGCTGCTTATGTGCGTGGGCAAGAACTTATTATTTTTCTAGATGGCAATATATTTTTAGATGAGAAAGAAATTAAAAAATTAATTTCTTCGTATGGATTTTCATTTAAAGTCGTAAATAACACAACAATTGTTATAATGAAAATTCCAGACCAAAAAAAAGTAAGTCTTGAATATATAGGAGGTGGTTTAGAAATATTATTTTCTCCTAATCTAGGAAATACAAAAGAATTTAAGATTGATGTTTTGAAAGAAAAAATCAGTTTTTCCACTGTGATTTGGAGGGGGGGTGAAAAAGTTATATCGCTCCCAGATCCCATAACAGGAAGACGTCTTTTATTAGGTTTATCTTATGAAGGGAAGGTTGTTCGAGGCATTAATCAACCTCTGTTAGGATTTAATGTATGGCCTAGTTTGAGGGGAGTAGTTGTCTCAAGCGATACAGATAAAGCAGATTTAAGTTTGGGACAAAATAGTTTTGTTTTTAAAATAAACAATTTAAAACATGGAGATGTAACACCTAATTCGTTTTTAAAGAGTTTGGGGGAAGAAGACCGTCAAAATATAAAAGCAAAAGCTTATCAAGACTGGATTAAAGTTATAGGTGCGACGTTAGGGCAGAAATTAAATGCTCGATTGAATTTAGCTCAAGTTGTAGCGCAAATGGCGAATGCTCCTTTATTGGTGAGTCTTTTAAAAACGGCAATCAATGATGAGCCAGAGAGTACTTCGCGGTTAGACGTGCAATATCTACAGAAAATAGCAAATGTTTTAAGTAGGAAAATAATTTTTCCAGAAGACCCTAATTTTTTTACTAATTCATCGAGTATTCAACTTTGGGTTGATATGGAGAAAGCTATTGTAGCTGAGGGTGCTGGGGATGAAAATAATAGGCAAAAAAAAGAAATTGCTCATGCGTTAGCTAAAAATATTCAGGAAATTAATCGTTATTCAGATTCTATAAAGAGAAATATTGTACCCTTTTTAGCGCGTTGGATTGCGCAGTACGGGGATGCAGAAGATGTTAAAAACTTATCTCAGTTGCCGCCATATCAGTCTGCCCTTCTTTTTAAGAGTATGACTGGCGATAACCGTAAAGAGATTAAAGATAATATACATAAACTCACTTATAGTAATTCGCCTGTAATATGGCCGATTGCTCGGGAAGAAGAATTGCGGATGAATTTAAAAGAGGGAAAAATATCGGGGGAAGAAGTTGTTGATAAATTAAATAAAATCACTCCAGCACTAAGAATTGCAGGAGAAGAGGAAAGAGCTGATATTTTAAAAATCGATGCTCTAATAAAAGATAAAGATTTTAGCGGAGCACTACAAAATACGTTAGAAGGGCAAAGTTTGTTTCATGATAAGTATTTTCCAAGTAAGGATCGATTATTAAGTGTATGTAACGGTATGGAAAAAGAGTTATTAAAGAGCAGTCAAAAGGTTATACTTGAAATCGATAATTTAAAACAATTATTGTCGCAGACTGCGGTTACGGATGAATGGCGAGAGAATATATTGAAAGCTTTGACGGCAAGGTATGATTTTTTGGGAATGGATCAGGAGAAAGAGGAAGTTAATCAACAGCTACAGCCGCTTCATCAGGATAATGATATAAAGCCGATAGACAATGAATTATTAGAGAATAAATTGAATAAAAATAATATTGATTATAATTTTGAAAAGCAGCTGTTATTAGAGAAAATACATAAGATAATGCTTTCTTCCAATAAAGAATTATCTCCTGAAGAAGAGGATTTAGTATTAAAATATACAGCATCCGTTCTGAAAAATGAGGATAAAAGTGAATTGGCAGAATTAAGTAAACTGAGTGATAGATTTTCTTCGTCTTCTTCTAGAGATTTATTTGTATTTTTAACACATAAGCAAAAATAGGAAGTATAATATAGGAAGTATAATATTGGTCATATAAAAATATAGGAAAGTGCTTTTAATCATATGAGGATAATAAATCCTATAACATTTAAACGATTTGTAAATGTATATTTATTGTGAGTATATTTCTTGTTGGTTGAGTTTGCATAGGAGCAATCTATTTCTTGAATTGACGGAGAGGGTAAAAAACGGTTAACTTCGACGATCAAGAAAATGTGAATTCCAACCGAGGATAGGCGCGTTTATGCCCTTTTTCCAAAGAAAAATACTAGATTTTGTAGAGGATGGGGCAAAAAAGAGCCGCTCTTTGGATGTTATGAAAAGGAGTGCTGTGCTCGGGGCTCTCCCTATCGTTTTATTAGGCTGCCATAAAAAAGTAGAAACCCCTAAGCCTCAGCCACAACCTGTTGATATTATTACATTACATACTCAAGCTGTTGGTTTAGAGACATCCTTGCCAGGGCGAATTGAAGCCTATGAGCAAGCGCAGATTAGGCCTCAAGTAAGCGGCGTAATTGTTTCTCGTGATTTTGAACAAGGAGCCGATGTTAAAGCAGGTCAGCAGCTTTACCAGATTTATATAGCCCCTTATCAAGCAGCTTACGATCAGGCGAAGGCACAATTAATGAATGCCCAAGCATCTGCTGTACGCGCAAGAGCCCAATTAAGACGCTATGGTCCTCTCGTTAAGGCGCATGCTGTTAGTTCTCAGGACTATGACAATACGTTAGCAGCGGCTCGACAAGCTGATGCACAGGTTGCTCAAGCAAAAGCAAGCGTTGAAGCGGCGACGGTTAATCTGAATTATACACATGTGCGCGCTCCTATTTCGGGGCGAATTGGTCGGACTTTATACACGGCCGGTGCATTGGTAACAGCTAATCAAACGCAGCCTGTTGCAGTCGTAACGCGTTTGGACCCTGTGTATGTAGACGTAAATTTAGCGGCTTCTGACATGCTGAGATTAAAGCGTGAATTAGCGAGCGGTCAGATCGAAAGAAAGGGTACAGATGCTGCCGCAGTTGGTTTGCGTCTGGAAGATAACTCTGAATACCCTCAGTATGGAAAGTTAGAACTCTCTGAGGTGACTGTTGATCCGTCTACAGGAACATTGGTCATTCGTGCTGTTTTCGAAAACCCTGATCATATTTTGCTACCGGGTATGTTTGTTCATGCCTATGTCCGTGAGGGTATTGACCCCAAGGGTATTTTAGTACCGCAAGAGGCCGTTCAAAGAGACTTCAAAGGGGCTCCCTTTGTGATGGTGATGGATAACGATCATAAAGTTCATCAACGTTCTATAGAAACAGTACGGACGATTGATTCCTCATGGCTTGTTAATAAAGGCGTACAAGCTGGAGAGAAGATTGTTGTGAACGGGCTACAGAAAATCTTGCCAGGTGCGGAAGTCTCTCCACGAGAAGTTTCTTCTGGGAAAGCAGAGTAAACGGTATGTCAATTTCACGGTTTTTTATTGATAGGCCTATTTTTGCTTGGGTAATTGGCTTGGTGATTATGCTGATTGGTGGGGTAACCATCACCCGCATGCCAATAGCTCAATACCCGAGTATTGCTCCCCCTCAGATTGCTATTTCAGTGATGTATCCTGGTGCTTCGGCTGAAACGGTAAATAACACAGTTGTTCGGCCGATTTTACAGCAAATGTACGGACTGGACCATCTTGAGTATTTATCAGCTTCTTCTTACGCAAGCGGTCAGATGGAGATTGATCTGACATTTGCGCAGGGGACTAACCCAGATATTGCTCAAGTGCAGGTGCAAAACAAACTACAACTTGCACAGCCTCGATTACCCACAGAGGTAACGGCTCAAGGGATAAGCGTCACAAAAGCGACTAAAAACTTTATGATGGTTGTAGGCTTCATCTCAACAGACGGGAGTATGTCTGGTGCAGATGTTGCTGATTATGTGGCTTCCAATATTTCTGATCCTCTTTCCCGTGTCAGTGGTGTTGGTGATCATACTTTGTTTGGTTCTGAATATGCGATGCGTATTTGGTTAGACCCAACCAAACTTTATAATTATAATCTGGCCATTTCTGACGTTCAAAGTGCGATTCAAACACAAAATATTCAGGTTTCCTCTGGTGAGCTTGGGGGGCTCCCCGCAAAGAAGGGAATTGGTTTTGATGCAACAGTGATAGGGCCAACGCGTCTCAGCTCACCAGAGCAGTTTGAAAATATTCTGATTAAAGTCCAGCAAGACGGCAGTCAGGTGCGGCTGAAAGATATTGCCCGTGTTGAGCTTGGTGCTCAAAGTTATGCTTTGTCTTCAATGTATAATAATCAGCCGGCTGCTGCTATGGCTATTAAACTGGCTCCTGGCGCTAATCAGTTGGAAACAGAAGCAGCTTTACGGGCAAAGATTGCTCAGCTTGAGCATTTTTATCCTCCAGGTTTGAAAACAATTTACCCATTGGATACAGAGCCTTTTATTACTCTTTCGATTCAAGAGGTAGTTGAAACGCTTCTGGAAGCTATTGCTCTTGTTTTCATTGTAATGCTGGTCTTCCTGCAAAACTTTCGAGCAACACTTATCCCAACGATTGCTGTTCCCATTGTTCTTTTGGGGACTTTCGGCATTATCCATGCGCTAGGCTACACGATTAATACATTGACAATGTTGGCGATGGTGTTGGCTGTTGGCTTGTTGGTTGATGATGCTATCGTTGTTGTTGAAAACGTTGAGCGGCTTATGTCGGAGAAGCAGCTTTCACCTAAAGAAGCTTCTCGTCAGTCAATGGATGAAATTTCTGGAGCATTGATTGGTATTGTTCTGGTCTTGACGGCCGTGTTCTTACCAATGGCTGCATTTAATGGCTCAACTGGTGTTATTTATCGTCAGTTTTCGATCACGATTGTTACGGCGATGTGGCTGTCGGTAGTCGTGGCTATGATTATGACGCCAGCTTTATGTGGTTCTATGTTAAAGCCGACGTCAGAGAAAAAGCGAGGCCCTGCTGCATGGTTTAACCGTAACTTTGACCGGATGACCAATGGTTATTTGAGTGGCGTTAAGTGGTTGGTAAATGGTCGAGTAGTCAGTGGTATTATCTATATCGCGTTAACGGCTGTTGTTGTGGTGCTATTTTTACGTATTCCAGGTGGGTTTCTACCTGATGAAGACCAAGGGTTGATCTTTGGTCAGGTCACGATGCGTAATAATGCGACAAGACAGCAGGCTGCCGCAGTAAATAAAAAAATCACTGATTATGTTTTAAAAACATATAGCCAGGATGTTGCTTCTGTTTTTACAATGACAGGGTTTAGTTTTGCGGGCCAAGGGCAAACGACGGCGGCGTTCTTCGTTCGTATGAAGCCATGGGATCAACGGCATGGGTTCGCTCATACAACCATGGCCATTTCGCGTAAGATTATGCAGCATTTCTGGACAGACCCAGATGCGCAGATTTTTGCTGTGAACCCTCCTGCTGTTCTGGAGCTCGGGAATGCAACAGGGTTCGATTTGGAGTTGGAAGATGTCGGGCACTTAGGGCATGCTGCTCTTTTGGCTGCACGTAATCAGGTTCTGGCAGATGCAGCAAAGGATCCTCTCCTGCAAGCTGTTCGGCCTCTTGGAATGGAAGATGCTCCTCAGTTTGTTCTGGATATCAACCGTGAAAGAGCAAATGCGCTCAGTATTAATAATGCTGATATTAATACCACTATTCAAGGCGTACTGGGGTCTATTTACGTTAACCAGTTTATGCGGAATGACCGTGTAAAACAGGTATATATCCAAGGTGATGCTTGGGCGCGTATGACCCCAGAGAATCTGAACTTATGGTATATTCGTAATAGCTTGGGTTCTTTGGTGCCATTTAATGCCTTTGCTTCAGGGCATTGGAGCAGTGGGGCACAGAAGGTTGAAAACTATAACGGTTCAAACTCCTATGAAATACAGGGCCAACCTGTAACAGGGTCTAGCTCCGGTGAAGCAATGGATGAGATGCGTAAAATTCTCAGTAAATTGCCGCAAGGCGTAGGATATGAGTGGACTGGCTTGTCTTATGAGCAGATTGCATCGAGTGGTTCTACAGGTCCTCTTTATGCGCTAGCCGGGATTATCATTCTGTTTTGCTTGGCCGCTTTATACGAAAGCTGGGCAATCCCGCTTGCCGTTATGCTTGTGCTCCCACTTGGTGTTTTGGGGGCTGTGATTGCGACGCTGACCCGAGGGCTTGATAATGACGTTTACTTCCAAGTGGGGCTGCTTACGACAATAGGTTTGTCTGTTAAAAATGCGATCTTGATTGTTGAGTTTGCCAAAGCCTTCTTTGAAGCAGGAAAATCATTAGAAGAGTCCGTACTTGAGGCGGCACGCGAACGTTTGCGTCCTATTTTAATGACATCGATTGCATTTGTATGTGGTGTGTTTCCTTTGGCGATTGCAACTGGGGCAGGGTCTGCTGCTCGTGTTGCCATTGGGACATGTGTCGTCGGTGGTATGTTTACAGCAACATTGCTCGCTGTTTATTTCGTACCGGTTTTTTTCGTCATGACTCTGCGCTTGTTTCGTGTGCAGCGTATTCGTGATCGTAAAGATCCATATGCTTATTTGGATGAAAAAAATCAGACATCCGATAAGCAGGGAGAACAAGGCGTATGAAGTTCCGTTTAAGTCTTGCGGCTTTTCTGATGCTTTCTGGTTGTAATCTTGCACCAAAGTATCAGCGCCCGACACAGCCCGTGCAGAATAGTTACCCAGATAATACGGGAGCCAAAAATGTTCCTGCTGCACAAAAGGCAGGCAATTTGGGGTGGGAGGATTTCTTTACAGATCCTCGGTTAAAAGCCCTGATTGAGTTGGCATTGAAAAATAATCGGGATATTGCCGCACAGGCTGCCGCCATTATGCAAGCAAGGGGGCAGTATGAAGTTCAGCATGCGTCTTTGTTCCCGACAATCTCTGCGGGGGGAGCAGGAATGTTCTTGTCTCCGTCTGATACGGGCGGATTTTCATTTGCTCCAGGGATGGGAAGCAGTGTTTCGACGCTGCGTTTTTATCAAACGTCTATTGGCTTTTCTTCTTACGAGATTGATTTATGGGGACGCATTCGTAACCTCTCTCGTGAGCAATCAGAAAATATTTTGAGTAGCTTGGAGAATGCTCGAAATGTTTTGATTACGACGGTGTCTCAAATTGCGAGTACCTATATTCAATGGCTCGCTGACCGTGAGGAGTTGCGTGTTACGAACGCAACATTGAAGTCCCAGAGTGATACATTACGCCTTGTTCAGCTTTCTTATGATAATGGCGAGACAGATGCGCTTACCTTGGCGCAGGTAAAAACACAGGTTGAGCAGGCCTCAGCCAATGCGGCTCAATATACACGGGCTGTTGCAGAAGATGAACATGCTTTGCAACTTCTTGTGGGTACGCCATTACCGGCTGATCTTCCACCTGCTGCACCGTTTGGACGACAAACGATGATTGCTGATTTACCAGCAGGTCTGCCGTCTGACTTGTTGGAGCAACGGCCTGATGTGTTGGCGGCTGAACATACTCTTGAAGGGGCGAATGCAAATGTAGGGGCTGCACGGGCAGCATTCTTTCCGCGCGTAACCTTGACGGCATCTGAGGGGACAAGCTCTCTACAGTTTAGGCATTTGTTTACGCCAGGTGCTGAAACGTGGTCTGTATCACCTTCGATTAGCCTCCCTATTTTTACGTGGGGCCAAAATGAAGGGAACTTGCACATTTCAAAAGCTAAGAGACTGCAAGACATTGCTCTTTATGAAAAGACAATGCAGACGGCCTTTAAGGAGGTGTCCGACGCGCTCACTGCTCGTGAGACCTATAAAGTTCAAGAGCAGCACATGGGAGAGCTCGTTACGCAGTCTCAAAAAGCATATGACTTAGCGAAGATGCGTTATAATGCGGGGATTGACAGTTATTTGACAACGTTGGAGCAACAACGCTCGTTGTATCAATCTCAACAGAGTGCCATTATGATACAAGCGGCCGGGTTCCAAAACTTAGTCACATTATATCGTGCTTTAGGTGGTGGGTGGAGCCAGAAAACAGTTGTGCCTAAAACTGGCAAGAATATGCCGTAAGGAGAGTATGTTATGCGTAAAGGTCTAATCTTTGCGATAGGTATGCTGGTTATTGCTGGAAGAGCCTTTGCGCAGGATGCGGGTGGAGGTGATGGTGACGACGCCAAGAAACCCAACATGCATGAACTGTTTAGAAACTCTGCAGTGCCAAAAAGCCATGCTGATTTTAGTCGGTTTAAATATCGCCCCATTGGGGACACGGTGATTGAGCAGCCTGATGCTTTTCGTTTGCTCTTCCGTACTCCTGATGGGCAGCCAGATGGCTATGCGGAACGTCGTGGCATGTCGGTGTTTTATTATGACCGTCATGGGAATATGACACATATACAGCCATTGCCAGAAGATGCTTTTTCCTCTCCTCAATAAAGAGAAGAGGCCTTGGCTCGCTGCCATTTTTTGTAGCCGACACAAGCCAGTAGTACGAAACACGCATACAGCAAACTGGTGATATAGAGGTTACGACTAAAGAAAAGTATGCTGTATGCTGTGTCAATTAAGATCCAAGCAAGCCAGTTGATGGTATACCGTTTGGCAGCCCAGAGTTGGGCTGTAATGCTGTAGCTGCTTAGGAGAGCGTCTGTAACAGGGGTGGGATCGTCTGTATAAGATGCGAGGTAGGCACTCCAGAAAGCCCCTATTATAAGAGTTGTAATATTTCCATAAATAAAACTCGATAAAGAAATTGATTTCACGTGGATAAGAAGGTGAGTATTTTTCTCTTCCTTCCAGTTGTACCACCCATACATAATCAGGATACAGAATATAATTTGTAAAAGGGTGTCTGCGTAGAGATGAATATTAAAAAATATCCCCCCATAGAGCACGGCAGCACAAAATGAGACGGGCCAACACAAGATTGAGCGTTTTGAGGTGAGCCATACGCCTAAAGCACTGAGAAAAGCAGCACAAATTTCAGTCCAAGACATGTTGAGATCCTGTGATAAGGATGTTTTTTAATTCTTCTAGAAAAGCTTGTCCCGTTGAGGAAGAAAACCACTCACCATGCCCTAAAAGATAATCATAATAAGCACTATCTGCGGAGAGGGAGTCTAACACGAGCTGGTCGTAATAGCTGACTTCGGACAAGGCAAATTCGAGATGTACGAGAGGCAGGAAATGAATAAGAAGGTGACACTCTGCCGGAGAGAGAGAGCGTTTAGACTGATAGCCTTTTAAGAAAGACTGGAGGCGATCCCAAGTGATAGTGTAAGTAGAACTGAGCCACGAAATCATTGTACGCTCAAGTGCGACGGCAAGATCATAAACAGTACATGTTTGATTGGACATTCCAAAGTCAAAAATCCCCGAGATAGAGGATGACGGTTGATTATTTTGCCAAAATAGGTTGGAGGGATGCCAGTCTCCATGCCCCCAGCATGATTGTATCGATGAGAGATACGGTTTGAGCTGATGGTGGAAAGGAAAGAAAAGAGCGATATCTTTACGCCAAGGATAACGTTTGAGAGTATCAGATAAGCCGGGTTGTGTCGGGATCCATTGCTGAAGCCCCGTCAAAAGGTCTGGCTGGGTAATGACATCAAAACACGAGAGAAGAAGCTGACCTGTTCGTTTAGGAGCGTGATATGTTTCAGAGGCTAAATGCAGTTTTGCAAGTTCTTTTCCTGCGGTGAAAGCATGCTCAACATTCAAATATGGCTCCCACGATTGAACGTTTCGATATAGATCCAATCCAGCAATGGGGCGGAAGATTTCATATGTCGAATGGTCAGATGAAACCGTTCTTGTGTGGTCACGTGTTAAAAGTGGTAAGTTTATAGGAAGATGGTGGCCTGCGAGGTGATGCATGAAGTGGTGTTCACTGCTCAGTGCGTTTTGATTTCTTAAATGGTTTGAATGTCTTTTGATAAAGAACGTGGATTGATCGGTTGTTTTTAGGAGCGCTGTTGCCGAAAAAGGCCTTTGACCATGCCACAGAATGTGATCAGGTGAGGTTGTAACGGAAGCAAAATGAGAAAGAACCGTTTGGGCCTCCTGAAGGGTGATTGCAGGCCAGTGTCGTTCTGATTGAATGCCTTTGACGCCAAACTGCCCTAAATGCGACGACATATTTAAAAGCCGGTTGAGGCTGTAAAGAGTGTCGCAAATCCACCTCCGATATAATAAGTCGGGGCATTGCCACTAAGGGTTGAGCCATAAATGCCCGTGGTCGTACGTGCGTTGAGTGTTGTGCTGGCAACGCCTGACAGGGAGTGTTGATTGGTAATATTTACAAAATTCAAGCGGAAGGTTGGTTTTTGTAGATGATACATATCCCCTAAACGGTATCCAATCGAAAGGTCTCCTGTTGTTCGGTCAGGCATACGCTCATCATTCATGAAGGATGAGAATTGATGAGCGGTATAATGGAGCGTTGCCATACCAAAGAGATGACCGTCATCATAGCTAAGCCCTACTGCGGCTTGAAGCGGAGGGCTCCGAACGGCTGTTTTTCCTTTTGTAGGAAGTAGATCTCCGTTGCTGGCAAGGTTATTATCAATGGTGGCATGTAGGTACTCCCCTGAAATATAAGGGCTGAAGTGATGCCATGGACGCAAGCCAATCTCGATGTCGACACCACGGGATGTTTGCCCCCCAGCATTGATTGTGGATTGAATGGGGGAGCCGTTTTGGTAAATTGTGGTGGAGATTTGACGGTTGGTGAAATTGTAATTGAAGAGTGTTAGGCTGCCAATAATCAAATTTCCTGTGCGGCGGTATCCTAGTTCTTCAGAAATAGAATATTCGTTCTTTATGCGTGATGATCCTGTTGTTTGTGTACTCCCCGAACTCGGGTCATAGGTATTATAGAGGGCGTTTTGGTCTGGTGCCCGAAAGTTGGTGGTTGCATTCAAGAAAATCTGATTATGAGAATCAATCCGCCAACGCATGCCCAGCCTTGGAAGAGGTTCCATGCTGTTTGAACCAACATTATATTGAGGGCCGGGCAGCTTGTTGGTGCCGTATCGGCTCATCATAACAGCTTTAAATCCTGCTTCGATGACGAGACGGTTGTGTAATAAAGAGGCCCGATCAGCAATGTAGATTGCGTTGGTCTGAGAGATCGTGTGGAAATTGCCTCCCAGTAGTCTCATGCCGTTTGATAAATGAATAATATCGTGGTGGTTTTCAGCCCATATGTCAGGCGAATATCCTGTTGTGGAAATTGGAGAAAAGGACTGCTGCTCATTATCATCTCCATAATCATACCAGTAACCTAAAATAGCTTCGTTCCATTTGGTTTTATAATGAAGGGATGTGTTGAAGCCGGAACGATAGCTGCGTTGTGTATAATTAGCGCGAACAAGTGCCGTGCCATCTTGCGCATTCGGTAGATCAAGATTGTCGGAAATGGGTTGTGTCCCGTAATAAAGCCCGGATTCCGATAAGGTTGAGCCAGCAGGAACGTTCCCATAAGCCATCTGGCTGTAAGGCGTTGCATTTAAACTAAGGTGGTTTGTTAAGGTGAAATGAACGGGAGCTCCAACATAGAGTGTCCGCTCAGGGGCGCGATATAAGCGCCAATAGTTTGTGGCTTGGCTCGGGTTGGAAGGATCAAAGGTTGCAGAAAGATTATTGCTTCCATGGATGGAATTCGCTTTCCAGCTTTGCATGGAGACAAGGCTGTAATAGCTGGTAATGGCCGTATTAAAGGAGCCTAAAAGACTGGCGTGATTTCCGTTTCCCCATTCTTTTAGAAATTTGAAGTCAACATGTTGTCGGTGGTCACGCCCAGGCCCTCGCCAGTTGTCACTTGCTGCTTGAGAGTAGGATATGAACCCTCTTACTCCGCTCTGCCCGATATTACCGGTATTAAGGCGTATAAATTCTCGGTTGGTATTATAGGAGCCATAAGAGGCACTGGCATATCCGCCTGCATGTTTACTTGGATTGAGGAAGGTTAAGCTCATAAGGCCGCCTGCGGCGTTTAGAACTGGACTATCAAGGTCGGCAGATCCTTGTGCGAGAGCGACTTGGCTATAGTTTTCAGTGTCGGCAAACTGGTTAGGGTAGCCAGAATAATAAGCAACATCATTTAAAGGCATGCCTTCCAAGACATACCCAATAGAATCATTATTGAGGCCACGGACGGTTAGGTTTGTGTTGGGAGAAAACCCAAAAGGATCTGATGTTGCGACATTCGCACCCGGCAGCATCGCAGCAAGTTGGTAAGCTGTCGCCATAGGAGGTTGTTTATCCATATAATCACGGCTGACAGTACTGACAGAGCGTACGCCATTCTCAATTTTAATGAGACCTCCCCCTGGCTGATGGCCGGGTGCTCGATCTGATGTGCCATGAACGGAAATATGCTCTTCTTTGGGAGGAGCAGAAGATGTGTTGTGTGTGGGCACGGTATTGGCAAAAGAAGAGGTGCCACCGAGCAGAATAGTTAAAAGCGTTATATGGCTTTTATGGACATGAAGTGAGCGTATAAAAAAGTGATAATAACGATGATCTGACATTCTTTTCCCATCCCTCCGCCAGTATGATCTGGATCAGGTTCTATGGGTCGCTGCGCTAAGTATCGATGAGTATACTTCAGCAAGCTCTCAGTCTCTTGTCGAGACGCCCCAAGGTTGTTGTGTCCTTTTCATAAGAAAGGTTGTATTGTCAATATTATGTCTCTGAAATGCGTTTGATTTATTTGTATAAGAACGTTGATCATATCATTGTTGGGAAGCAGCGTGCGTTACGGCCTATATATTTGTTTATTGAGTTTTTCTATACTTGCGACGTGGATGGCTGTTATTGCTGTTAAAGATATAAGAACAACTCCTGAGCTTTCTGATGTGGCTGTAATTTTTGGCACAGCCGTAACCGCAGAAGGGGAGCCACGCTGGGCGTTGCGTGAACGTTTAAAGACCGGGCTTTCTTTATGGAAGAATAAAAAAGCTACGGTGCTCATGGTGAGTGGGGCGATTGAAAAAAAGAATCATAACCAAGACGAAGCGCAGATTATGGCGCATTGGCTTGAAAAAGAAGGCGTTCCAGCACAAGCTATTATGATCGACTCACACGGCAATAACACATGGTGTACAGCACAAAACACAGCTCGGTTTTTTCCTCACAGGCGTCTCATTGTTGTAACACAATGGTTTCATGTTGCTCGAGCACGATGGGCTTTGTCACAGTTTGACTTTCAGCATATCTCAGCAGCTTATCCGCGACATTTTAAGATAATTGAAATATGGTATTTATTTCGTGAGGCAATTGCTTGGCCTGCCTACATGCTTTTGAAATAAAAGGGGCACTACCCTAGTGGGAATAGGGCAGTGTATTTGGTTTTAAAACTGAACGCCAATTTGTTTTATAGCAGTTGCAAGAGAAGGCGCTAAAGGCATTAAAGGAGCTATGGTTGCTTGATATGCGTGATAGAGATCCGCTTTGCCTTTATAGATTTTTTCAGACGGTTTCCCACTAGGAGAAACTTCGTTAAACCAGCTCCCATATTCTCGGTCGACTAAAGTTGTATCAATATAATCCCAGAATGTACGGTACCAGTATTCATATTTGATATTTCCGGTGCGTTTGAACAGGTTGATAGCAGCAGTTAATGCCTCGGCCTCAACCCAATGGGCGCGCTCTGTGACATGGGGTTTATGTTTCCAATCAACCGTGTAAACAATCCCGGGTTTTCCATCTGCGGACCAGCCAGCGTTAATACCCGTTTCAAATAAGGATTGCGCATCATGGAGCATCCATTCAGGAGCTTTTTCACCGCGTCTTAATAAAGCAGCTTCCAGTTTAAGGGTAAGATGAGCCCATTCAAAAAAGTGCCCAGGCGTCATGCCATATGGGCGCAAACTGTCATAAGGTTCGTCTTTATTATAATCTTTTAACAGTTTCCATTGGCGATCGAAGTGTTCAGGCATGGCAAAGCCTTGCTGAGAGGCTAATTCATGAACAAAACGAGTGACAATTCTGAGAGCGCGGTGTAGCCATTTGACATCACCTGTTACATCCGCCAGCGCCATGAACGCTTCTGTGGAATGCATGTTACTATTTGCGCCTCTATAATTTTCTTCATCCGACCAATCAGCGGCAAAGCTTTCACGCATCACACCTTCTTCATCTGACCAGAAGTGTGTTTCAATTTGATCAATGGCATCACGGAGAAGCTCGTCTGCTCCATCAATGTCAATAAGAGTAGCAGATGAAGCCCCAAGAGCCACGAACGCATGCAAATAGGCTTGTTTTCGATCTTTGGGTTTATTGGCAAAATGTTTCCACCCGCCATTTTTTGTATCTTTCAGACTTGTCCGGAGAGCCTCAACGCCATGAGATGCAAGCGAATGACTTCCCGGAATACCCTGTAAAGCAGCTACAGAATAAATATGTATGGCACGTGCAGTGAGGGTCGCTTCACCTCTTGCTTTGCTGGGAAGTTCACCTTTCAGGCTTAATCCAGAAAACCCGTCGTTTACTTTGGCTTTTTTATCAAAATTTAGGAGCTTACGGCCCATATTGGAAAGCCATAAGCGATGAGAGGCATGGCGAATATAAGCTTCATGGCTTAAAAGGGTAGGCGAAAGACGATCGGACATTTTCCCTCGGGAGAAAAATAAAAATTATGGAAATAATTATAAAAAGAAGTCGTTATAGCCAGAGAAGTTTTTCACATCACTAAGAGTTGTTTTCTCAAGAAGCCGCGTAAAGTGAGAGTAACGTCTTGCGTAATGTTCAGAGTTTGCGGATACTTCAATTTATGACAGAAAAACCATCCATCATTGTAGCCCCTAGCTTATTAGCTGCTGACTTTGCTCGTTTGAAAGACGAGGTTGAATCTGTTTCACGGGCCCCGTGGCTGCATCTGGATGTAATGGATGGCCATTTTGTGCCCAATATCTCATTTGGCCCGTCTGTTATTGCCGCGTTACGCAAGCACACAAAAGCCAAGTTTGATGTGCACCTTATGATTGCTCCGGTTGACCCTTATCTGGAGGCAACAGCAAAAGCGGGTGCAGATCATATAACAGTTCATGTCGAAAATGCTCCCCATGTTCATAGAACATTGCAAACTATTCGGTCGCTTGGATGCAAAGCAGGCATAGCGTTATGTCCTGCAACTCCACCTGAGGCGATTTCAGAAGTTATGGATCTGGTGGATATTATTTTGGTGATGACGGTAAACCCGGGCTTTGGAGGACAAAGTTTTCTTGCAAGCCAGTTACCAAAAATTAAGAAAATATCGCAGATGATAAAAGAAAGTGGTCGAGATATTGTTCTGGCTGTTGATGGTGGTATAGACCCCAAGACAGCTCCGTTAACGGTAGAGGCTGGTGCACGTATGTTGGTTGCCGGTTCTGCTATTTATGGGCAATCAGATCGAGATGCTGCTATTCGAGCCCTTCAAGGGGCAGACTGAGGAAATTAGAGCCGAATGCCGATAACACGCTGGATCAGAGGAGCTAAATTATCTTTTGCGCGCCTTCCTATAAGAGGAGGAGCGCCATCTGAACCGGCGTATATATATCGTGATCCGTGGAAGGGAGACGCTGAGCAAGGGGCTAGAATAGTTTCTGGCCGTTTCTTGTTTGAACGGCAGGAATATTCCTTTCCATCGGGGCGGTGGGACCAAGGGACGTGGCCTGAGCCGGCCCAAGAGTGGCTACACAGTTTTTGCTGGCTGCGTGATTTGCGTGCCCTTGGGAGTGATGAAGCACGTTTAACGGCGCGTGCGTTAGTCAGCCATTGGCTTTCTTATCCTCCGACTGATCTTTTGGTGAAAAACGCAAGTGTAACTGGGGCAAGGCTTGCTGCTTGGATTGCCAATCACGAGTTTGCACTTGCGTCGGCTGATCGTCGGATTCAGCAGAAATTTATGGAGCGTCTGCTACAGGAAGGAAGAACAATTGCTGCGTTTCTTCCTTTGCCGGCTCAGGGGTGGAAAGGGTTAAAGGCTTTAAAGGGCTTGCTGGCGGTGGCATTGGCCATTCCCGAACAAACAGGGTTTATGAGCCGTTTTTTGAGGTATCTTCCCGCAGAAATTGAACGGCTTATTCTTGCTGATGGTATGGTAGCTGAACGCTCCCCAGAAGCTCAGTTCCAAGCCGCGCGTGAACTAACTGAAATGTCCATTATGTTTCGGACGGCTCATTCAAGTGTGCCTCCCATTTTGGAAACATCGTTAGATAAAGTCTGTCCAGTTCTGCGTGCTATGCGTCATGGAGATGGAGCGTTAGCCGTATTTAACGGGTCCCGTGAATTATATAGTTCTGTGATTGATGAGGTTTTGGCACAAGGGGCGCGTCAAAAATTACTGGCACCGTCTATGTCGCAAGGTTTGTTTACACGCTTGGCCTTGGGAAAAGCCTTGTTGATTATGGACAATGGGCCTCCAGCCGCAGAAGGGTTTGATAAAAGGGCGCATGCAGGGACGCTTTCTTTTGAGTTTTCTTATCAGCGGCATCGTCTTTTTGTAAATTGTGGAAGTGCTGAAGTTGGAGCTTGGAATAAAGCGTTGAGAGCTAGTCCAGCTCATACGGTTTTGGTTGCTGATGGTCTTTCATCGTCAGATTTTAATGCAGAAGGGCGAGTGGTACGTCGTCCTGCCCATGTAATGTGTGAACACCAGACGGATGGGACTGCGCATTGGTTAGAGACATCCCATGATGGGTATTATCCTCCTCTTGGGTTGAAATGGACGCGGAATCTTTATCTTGGAGGAGAGGGGGAAGATTTACGTGGACAGGAAATTGTTGAAGGGGAACGTGCAACTCCGTTTGCTTTGAGATTTCATATTCACCCAGATGTTACAGTTATTCGGGATGATGAAGATATTATTTTAAAGGTTGGTGGAATGGTTTGGCGCTTCCGTCAAAAAGGAGGTCAAATTAATTTAGAAAATGATATTTATGTTGCGCGTGGTCGTGTTGAAAAAACACAGCAAATAGTTGTTGAATCGATACAATATAAAATATCCAGCGAAGATAATAAGCTGCAAGAATCTGACGAGGCCTCTTCAAAAGATTCTTTGAGTGAGAACAAAGAAAAGAAAAAGTTTTCTCAAACGGTGACCTGGCTGCTTGAGCGTATCCCAGAATAGGGAATTCAGATGAAAATTCTCGAAATTACAAATGTGGATTTTGCGTTAAAACAGTTCCTGTTTCCGCTGATGAAAGCATTGCGTGATGCTGGTCATGAGGTGCAAGGCGTTTGTGCGGAAGGCCCTCATTTAGCTGCTGTGCGCGAGGCTGGGTTTGTTGTTCATGCCGTTCCTATGGCCCGAACATTATCACCTATAGCCCAGCTACGGGCTTTTTATTCTTTAGTCAAACTGATCCGTCAGGAGAAACCAGATATCGTGCACGGCCATATGCCTATCAGTGGTATTTTGGCTCGTTTTGCAGCGCGTATTTGTGGTGTTCCTGTTGTCGCATATACGTGCCATGGTTTTTTGTTTAACCAGCCGAGTTCCTTCTTTCGACGTGCTTTATCTTTGATATTGGAGTGGATGGCGGGGCGGATAACAAACCTCTATATGACAGTTTCTGTAGAAGAAGCACGTGATGCTCGGCGGCTTCATTTGAATGCTCATCCAATAGCGATTGGTAATGGGCGTGATCCGCAAAAATATAAAGCGAACCCTCAAAAACGACATGAAATAAGGCAAGCGTTAGGTGTGTCTGAAGATCAAGTTGTTATTATTATTATTTCCCGTTTGGTGAGGCATAAGGGGTATCCAGAGCTTTTACATGCTATGGAGCATGTTCCTCACGCGGAGTTATGGGTTGTAGGAGAGCGTTTACCTTCAGATCATGGAGATCATCTTGATATTATTTTTGATGAGGCGAAAAGTAAGCTAGGCACTCGTTTACGTATGTTGGGATATCGTGACGATATTCCTGATCTTTTGTCTGCGGCAGATATTTTTGTTTTGCCTAGTCATTTTGAAGGGCTGCCAATGTCGATTATTGAGGCGATGCTGACAGAACTTCCTGTTGTTGCTACCGATATTCGTGGCTCACGAGAGCAGGTCATTCATGGAGAAACAGGGTTTTTAGTGCCAGCGGGAGTATCAACCCCCTTAAGCTGTGCGTTGAATGCACTGACGAATAATAGAGAGCTTGCCCGTCAGATGGGGGAGCGAGGTCGTCAACATGCCGTTTCTAAATATAACGAGAAACGAATAGTTGAGACGACGGTTAAGTTGATTGAACAGGAAATTAGATAGGTAAAGAAAGTAGTTTTTTGTAATTTTTATAATGTGCTCTAAATTGTATAGGCAATAAATATATTTCCCTCTATGGAAGACCTATCTTTAATATGAGGGTCAGTGATGCTGCTCAACGTTTTTAAAAAAAGAAATTTTTTCCTACTAATTCCTTTATGTGCAAGCGTAATAATGGGGTCGCTTCCAAAAGAAGGGTACGCAGAAGAAAAACGTATTTTAGTGTTTGATCCTGAGTTGGTTAACCAAGATCGATCGGGTCCACCATATATTGCTGTGAGGGATAGTAAGGGTATTCTCGAAGCCATGGAACGCGGAGATGATACGGCACTCTTGATTTTGCGTGATAGGCTGGCTCAAGATTATAGAAAAGATGCAGATTATGCGTCCCAGTTTATGTTGAGTTTGTGTGATGCATCTTTGGCTCGTTTGCATGGGAACTATGCCCGGAGTAATCAAATTTTAATGCAAGCACGTCAGGATTTGGGGCCGTTAAAGAATACAATTAATCCATTTATTTACATCATAGATCAAATGCGGAGTGGCAACCTTTTCTTGCAAGGAAAAATAAAAGATTGGGCGAATATGCAAGAATGGTTAGCGCAAGAGTATTATGTTCCGTTACGTCAACATTATCATATTTCGAATTTAGAGTTTCGGAATGATGATGTTATTACTTTGACAGTACCTGCGAGCCAAATTCCACAAGATGAAGTGATAGAAGCTTCTGAGAATAGAATTCCGTTTAATGGATATACAGCTGCGTTGGATGATCATGGTCTGATTGAAGCAAAGGGTCCTATTACGATTAATGGAGAAGTCGTTTCTGCTGTTCTGGACACAGGAACTTTTGCAAGTTCCCTCCCTCGATCGTATGTTGAGAAACATCCGTCGTTAAAAGTAGTTGGTGTCTCCCACGATATATCTTCTGGCAACAGAAGGCGTCATACAGAGTATTATGTCCTTATTGATACTCTGAAGCTGGGCGGAACGACATTTCACAATCAGATGTTTTCTATTTCGAAAGATGAGGAGATCATGATCGGGTTACAGCAGCTCAGTCAGTTACGTCATGTTACGATCGGGCGTAAAGGGGCAACTTTTGGGATTAATGCTCCTTTTTCATGTAAAAATGAATTGGTCATGAGTTCGTTCAGGGGAGGCTATTCGGCTAAATGGCTTTTACCTGTTGAGCTGAATAGAGATTCTGTCATGGCTATTGTGAATACAGGGGATGATAGTCCTGAGGTTGTGATCAAAAAGGTAGGGGAGTTGCCTTCATCTATTCATGCGCGGTCAGTAGAAGAATATGGTTATAATAATGACGGATTTTATACAGAAAGTGTTGCGTCTAAAAGAATGAATATAAAGCTTGGGGATGTCTCGATTGAGGACTACTTAAAATATCGAGAAGAGCCAAGTGACCTTCCTGCTATGCTATCAACGGCTGCATTGCGGTATGGAAGTTATTCATTTGATTGGCCGACGCAAAAGGCATGTTTCCAATAGCTGCATGCTTTGTACGTTTTACGCTTATGAAGAAAAAGCGGAGAGGCCATTTAGGAAGGCCTCTCCTCTAGAGTTGCTAGACGTTATACTGGAACTAAAAGCACATGCTTTTTCTTACCAGAAGAGACTTTTAAAGACCCATCCTTGATATCCTTAGAAGAAAAAACCTGATTTTCGTCTGATATGACAATATCATTGATGCGTCCGCCTCCACCACGGATGAGGCGGCGCGCTTCTCCGCCGCTTGCGGCTAATTTTGCTTCTTGAAAAATTCTAAATGCGGGGATGCCTTCAGTTAAGAGAGCAGACGGAATGTCGATTGTTGGAAGAGCGGCCTGAGAAGAACCTTGCTCAAAAACGCGACGTGCTGTTTCCGCTGCTTCTTCTGCTGCGCTACGGCCATGACAGATTGCGGTCGCTTCGGTGGCAAGGATCTTTTTGGCGTCGTTAATCTCTGCTCCTTGCAAGGCGCCCAAGCGTTCACATTCTTCAACAGGAAGGTCTGTGAAGAGTTTTAAGAAGCGCCCAACATCTGCGTCTTCTGTATTGCGCCAGAATTGCCAATATTCAAAGACGGGAAGTTTTTCGGCTCTAACCCAAGTTGCACCATTGGCTGATTTGCCCATTTTCGCACCAGATGATGTTGTGACCAGTGGTGTAGTAAGGCCAAAAACCTGCTTTCCATCAGTACGGCGCGTTAAATCGATCCCGGAAACGATATTTCCCCATTGATCTGACCCTCCCATTTGGAGGACGGCACCATGTTGGCGATGAAGTTCTCGGAAATCGTAAGATTGCAAGATGGAATAATTGAATTCCAAAAAGGTCAGACCTTGTTCACGGTCAAGGCGTTGTTTAACGCTTTCAAATGAAAGCATACGATTAACAGAAAAATGGATACCCGCATCTTGCAGAAGGTTGATGTAGGATAATTTATCGAGCCAGTCTGCATTATTGACGAGGATCGCTCCATCGGGAGTTTGCTCGTCAGAAAAATGGATAAATTGACGAAGAGACTTTTCAATGCCTGCAATATTATGAGCAATCGTCTCATTGGTCATCAGCTTACGAGCTTCATCACGAAAGGATGGGTCTCCGATTTTGGCTGTACCGCCTCCCATAAGAGCAATAGGACGATGGCCATGTTTTTGAAGCAGACGAAGCGCCATAATTGAGAGCGCGTTTCCGACATGCAATGAATCTGCAGTCGGGTCGAAGCCAACATAAGCTGTGATTGGCCCAGCGGACATAACCTCATCAAGTGCATCAAGGTCAGTACATTGGAAGATCAGGCCGCGTGCTTGAGCTTCGATCAGAAACGGGCTTTTGGGCATTGATAAATCTTGCTTGGTTAGTGGTAAAGAATGAAGGGCAGAAATTATAACAGCTTTTACAGAGATAGGAAAACGGCAATAAAAAAACCCGCCTTGAGAGAAAGGCAGGTTTTTTAAAATCTGGATTGAATGCAACGGTTAGTCTGCAACCATAGCAAGTGCTTTTAACCCACGTTTTGTCATAACATGATCCTCAAGTGCCTCTGCAACTTGATCAGCATGTTTTGCAAAAATATGGTCGGCACCTTCGAAGATACGATAGTCGACAGTGACATTCTTTTGGGTATTTAGTTTTTCGACCAGCTTATTAATTCCTGGTTCAGGCGCCATTTCATCTTTACTGCCGGCAATCATGAGGCCACCACAAGGGCATGGCGCCAAGAAGCCAAAGTCATAATCATTAGCGGGTGGAGCAACGCTAATCCAACCGCTAATTTCTGGGCGGCGCATGAGCAACTGCATGCCCACAAAAGCACCAAATGAATAGCCAGAAATCCAAAGCTCGGTTGAGTTTGGATTGACCATTTGCATCCAATCTAATGCGGCAGCAGCGTCAGAAATTTCGCCAATACCGCCGTCATATCGCCCTTGAGATCGGCCTACGCCCCGTGAATTATATCGCATAACGGAGAAGCCCATCTTCTCAAAACTACGATACATTGTATAAGTAATGCGGTTATTCATTGTTCCGCCATGAAGCGGATGAGGGTGCAAGACAAGGGCGAGTGGAGCGTTAGGCTCGCTGGAATGGTGGTAACGACCTTCAAGCCGACCGTCTGGGCCGGCGAACATCACTTCAGGCATGAATACTCTCACTCTGTGTCGGGTAGAATTAATGGACCTACCGTCCGGTGTGGCCTTGTATATAGGGTTGACAGTCCTAATTTCCACCAAAATCGACTTAGGATTGCGATTCGTGTTAATTTATATGAATTATAAAGAATGATAGCAGCTTCTTCCCCAATCTATTTAGATGCGAATGCAACAGAACCTTTGCGGCCATCGGCCCGTGATGCGGCGGTTGATGGGATGATGCTTCTTGGCAATCCTTCATCTGTTCATGCGCAAGGCCGTGAAGCACGGCGTTTTCTGGAAGATGCTCGTAAGGTGCTGTCGGATGGTTTTGAACGTGATGCAGGGACGTGCGTCTTTACCGCAGGTGGCACAGAGGCCGATGCAATGGCTGTTCATGCATTTCGTAAAAATAGGCCTGTTTTGATTGGGGCGACGGAGCATGATGCTATTCGTAAGGCCGCATTAGATGCTGAATATATCCCCGTTAATGAACACGGTATTTTAGATATTGAGTATGTGCGAAAGCGTTTGCTTGAAAGTGGCCCAGCACTTGTTTGTGTGATGTCAGCTAATAATGAAACAGGTGTTTTGTCTCCGTTAGAAGATGTTGCTTCTTTATGTCATGAAACAGGTTCGCACTTACATGTTGATGCCGTGCAAAGTGCAGGCCGTCTTCCATTTAAAATATCAAATTGTAGTGTCGCCTTATCAGGGCATAAAATGGGTGGGCCCAAAGGAGCAGGGGCTTTGTTGTTGCCTAATGATGAACCGATGGATGCCTTGGTGCTGGGCGGTGGTCAGGAACGTGGAAGGCGGGGTGGAACGCAGCCCTTGCCAGCTATTTTAGGAATGACGGCTGCTTTTCAGGAGGCACAACAGCAGAAGTGGGATGATATTCGAGCGTTAAGAAACAGACTCGAAGAAAAAGTGAGTGAAGCTGGAGCTGATGTCGTTGGGAAGAGTGTGCCGCGGCTTCCAAACACGAGTTGTTTGATCTTGGAAGGAGTGTCTTCTCAAGTGCAACTTATGACCTTGGATTTGGAAGGATTTAGTGTTTCGGCGGGTTCGGCTTGTTCTTCTGGAAAGGTCGCAGCCTCGCATGTCCTGACGGCAATGGGGAAACAAGCAAGCGCTACACAAGCTATTCGTGTTTCATTGCCGTGGAATGTTAAGAAAGAACATGTAGACGCGTTTGGAGATGCTTACGTTCGGATGGCATCTCGGCTGAGAAAGAAGACGGTATGATTTATCTGGATTATTTTTCCACAACTCCGTGCGATAAGGTTGTTCTGGAAAAGATGATCCCGTGGTTTTCGGAAGATTATGGAAACCCACATAGTGTGCATGCCTTTGGGCAAAAAGCATCAGACGCGGTGGAACATGCTCGTCAGCAAATTGCGACACTGATTGGTGCAGAATCACGAGAAGTGATTTTTACGTCCGGGGCAACGGAGGCCAATAACCTCGCGATAAAAGGGGCTGCGCGTTATTTTAAGAAAATAGGCGATGAGCGCAGGCGTATTGTAACGGTTGCCACCGAGCACAAATGCGTTCTTGAATCGGTACGCTCATTAGAAGAAGAGGGGTTTGAGCCTGTTATTTTGGGAGTGGATCAGTTCGGACGGCTTGATCCAGAGACATTAAAAGAAGCCCTCCAAGCGCCGACATTGCTGGTGAGCATTATGGGAGCCAATAATGAGACGGGTGTTTTGCAAAATCTCCCTGTATTATCAAAAATTGTGAAAGAAGCTGGCGCGTTATTGCATGTGGATATGGCGCAGCTTGCGGGGAAATTACCTGTAACATTAGAGCGTGTGGATTTAGCTTCGTTATCGTCTCATAAGATGTATGGGCCTAAAGGAATCGGCGCTTTATATGTTCGGCGGCGCCCACGAGTAAGGTTGCTTCCGTTGTTTTCAGGGGGCGGACAGGAACGGGGCCTGCGTTCTGGAACGCTGCCTACGCCACTCGTTGTTGGTTTTGGAGAAGCTGCGGAGCAAGCTGCCAAGCGGTTACATACGGATATAGAATATATTTCTGGGTTAAGAGATGATCTTTGGGGAAAGCTTAAAGTTCTATTCCCAGGAATAGAATTAAATGGCGCAGAAGCTGAACGTTTGCCCGGAGCGTTGAATGTGTGTTTGCCAGAAGGGATAAGGGCTTTGGAAGTAATGGCTAAAGCTCCTGAACTCGCCGTATCAACAGGATCTGCTTGTACGGCTGCGGATGTAACCCCTTCATATGTGTTGACGGCGATGGGTTTTTCTGACGAGAAAGCATCTCGGTGCTTGCGTCTATCCGTTGGACGATTTACCTCCAAGTCTGATATTGATCGTGCGGTGACTTTGTTGGAAGAAGCGGTTCGCGCGCTCTAACGTTTGTGGAATAGAAAAGACAAATAGCCTATGCCTAAAATGACCTTTATCGAACGTGATGGTTCTCGTCGTGAAGTGGATGCTCCTGTCGGATTATCCGTGCTGGAAATTGCTCATAAATATGACCTTGACCTAGAAGGAGCGTGTGAAGGTTCCTTGGCTTGTGCGACATGCCATGTGATCGTGGATCCACAATGGGCTGAGAAGCTTAGCTCACCAACGGATGACGAAGAAGATATGCTTGATCTGGCATTCGGCTTAGAGCCAACCTCACGTTTGGGATGCCAGATTGTTATGACAGAAGCTCTTGATGGGCTCGTTGTTCGACTACCGAAAGCAGGCTGATTATGCGTATACTCGTTGCCATGTCAGGGGGCGTGGATAGTTCCGTTGTGGCCGCGCTCTTAAAACGTCAAGGCCACGAGGTAATTGGCGCAACTTTGCAACTCTATGATCATGGTCAGGCTGCGAAGCCGGGGGCGTGTTGCGCTGGGCGTGATATTATGGATGCCCGTTCTGTTGCAGATAAGCTGGACTTTCCGCACTATGTTATTGATGCGGAAAGCCGTTTTCGTGACAGTGTGATTGAAAGCTTTGCGGACTCGTATGCTCGGGGTGAGACGCCTGTGCCATGTGTTGCATGTAACCAAGGAGTCAAATTTACGGATTTGCTTGGTATGGCGCGGGATCTTGGGTGCGAGGCCATGGCAACGGGGCATTATGTTCGCCGGGTTGAAGGGGATCATGGGGTGGAAATGCACCGTCCCGTAGATGCCGAGCGCGATCAGACATGGTTTTTATTTGCGACCACAAAAGAACAGCTCGATTATCTTCGTTTCCCGCTTGGTGAAATGCCAGATAAAGCGCATGTGCGTGCATTAGCCCAAGAGTTGGGGTTAGATATTGCCTCAAAGCCAGATAGCCAAGATATCTGCTTTGTTCCGAGTGGGTCTTATGTGGAGGTGGTTGAAAAACTTCGTCCTGAAATACAAGGCCCCGGTGAAATTGTAGATGAAAAAGGAAATGTCTTAGGGCGTCATGAAGGTGTGGCGCGTTATACCGTTGGGCAGAGTAAACGGTTAGGTGATATTCATACGGCGATTGGCGAGCGTCAAATGGTGACGCAAATTGATGTGCCAAAGCGTCGTATTGTTGTAGGCCCTCGTGTTCAAGCTACGGAGAGTGATGCGCGTCGCACGGTTCATCTGCGTGATATGAACTGGCTAATTGATGCCTCTCCGGAAGGGGTTGAGTGTGGCGTACAAATCAGAGCGCGAGAAAAGCTCCGTAAAGCGCGTGTAAAACCACTTGTTGGGGGAAAGGCGCTTGTTGAATTTGAAGAGCCTGCAATGCCTGCCCCAGGGCAAGCGTGTGTTTTATATGATGGGACACGCGTTTTAGGGGGCGGCTTTATTCTGGCGGGAGAATAACGGCGTGACAGGTACTCTTTATTTAGGCTCTCGGCGTTATTCATCATGGTCTTTACGAGGGTGGTTGGCTATTCGGCTTGCGGGTATCGATGTTGTTGAGCGTGTTATCCCGTTAAAAGGTCAAGGGCGCACAACAGAAATTCATGCTCTTTCTCCTAATAAATTGGTACCATATCTTCAGCATGAGGGGGCTGATATTTGGGAAAGTCTGGCTATTTGTGAATATGCGGCTGAGTATAAACCGTCTCTATGGCCAGAAGAACGAGGTGCACGGGCGCATGCGAGAAGTGTGAGTGCACAAATGCATGCAGGCTTTCGGGTTGTTCGTCAAACATGCCCTATGGATTTGGAGCGCAAGTCTAAACCGTTAGTGGATATGGCAGCAGATTTGTTGGCCGATGTGGAATTGCTCAAGAGAACATTAGAAAATGCCCTTATGAGAACAGGGGAGCAGACACGTTATTTGTTTGGTTCAGACCTTACGATTGCTGACTGCATGTATGCTCCGATTGCTATTCGGGTAATGAATTATCAACTCCCCGTAGGAGCCATCGTCATGGCATGGTGTGAGACAATGCTAGACCACCCATTGATGAGGGAGTGGGCTAATCTGGCTTATCAAGAGCCAGATGAATGGCGTTTGTTTTACTCGTAGGAATGAGTACGATTACACTTCACACGTAATACAACCATCGGGGGTTATTTCTTTTAAGCAATTAGCAAATTCTTTAAAAGAAGCTGCGCGAGGGTCAGAGGCGCGCCAGACTAGCCCAATGGTGCGGCTAGCCTCTGGCTCGTGTAAAGACCGGATTGCAACAAGGTTCTCAAAGTCAGATCGATTTTTGAGAGCGAGTTGAGGGATAAGGGAAAAACCTTCTCCTGCTCCAATCATATGCCATAACATTTCTAGACTGGTGGCTAATCGAGGGTCTCTTTTGCGAGGCAGGGTAGGGCAGATGGATAAAGCTTGCTCACGTAGGCAGTGTCCATCTTCAAGGAGCAATAAGTCTTCTCTGCTCAACTGGGACAAAGTGATTTTTTTAAGTCGTGCCAGCTCGTGTGAAGCTGGAAATACCCCTAAAAAAGGCTCTGTGAAGAGCTCAATAGCGCCTAAAGAATCACTCGCAGTCGGCACGGCTAATAGTGCCAAATCAAGCTCACTGTTGCGAAGGGCTCGAACGAGACTATCCGTCATACCCTCAGTCAATCGCAAGTTTAAATGCGGGTATTTTTGACGAATATGAGGTAATAATCCCGGGATATAATACGGCCCTAGGGTTGGGATAACACCAAGGCGTAGCACCCCATCAAGAGGGCTGGTGCGTGCGCGTGCGACTTCCAGAAGAGAGCGAGCAGACGCAAGAACCTCTCGCCCAAGAGCGATGAGCTGCTCTCCATCAGGCGTTGGAGCGACGTGTCTACGAGAACGTTCAAAGAGTGTAACGTCCAGAAGGATTTCTAATTTTCGAACTTGCTCTGACAAGCCAGCTTGACTAACACCACAGCGTTCTGCTGCACGGGAGAAGTTGCGTAAGTCATCAACTGCCACAACATATTCTATGTCTCGTAAAGACAAGCCGGAAAGAGGGACGTAGCTCATATGTCTCATTATAATCGAAAATGCTTATATAGAATACTGGTTTTACCTGTAATTAAAATGATTTTTTAAGGTTGTGCGATGAAGACACACTTTTTGTAATGTATTCTGTAATAAAAGGGGTGTTTCTTATGTTTTTTGAAATAAAATGTAATAAAACACTTTGTCATTAATCATTCCCTTCTAATGGAAATCAAGCAAACAACGGAATGTATTAATTTTTTGATAAAATTTATTAAAGCTTTGTTGTTTAATAGAAGGGGACGGCGGGCAGGACGCTATTGCTCGGGGTGTTCATGAAAACGGGCCACCTTAAAAATAAGGTGGCAGCCATATGTGGTGAGCAGGGTGTTTTACTGTGGTATGCTTTCCTGAAGGAGGGGATAGAGAGAAGCAATAAGCAGCAAGGCCATACCAACATTAAAACCGCGTAGAACTGCGGGGTGTGTGAGCCACCGCTTCATAGCAGCGCCAAATCCCACCCAAAGACTCACACTTGGAAGATTGACTGCCCCACAAATCAGACAGGCAATGAGCAGGTTAAACAGAAAGTTCTGTCGCGGCGTATAAGCAGAAATCACGCTGATTGTCATGATCCATACTTTTGGGTTGACCCATTGAAAGCCGAGAGCTTGAAGAAAGCCAAGAGGGCGTGCGTGGCTAGTGGATGCGTTATTCATACTGGATGTTGCAATTTTCCAAGCAAGCCACAGTAAGTAGGCGACACTCATATATTTTAATAAGGCATAGAGCCAAGGTAAGCGATTGAAGATATTTCCAAGTCCAATCCCGACGAGCACGACCATCACAGCAAACCCGACACTCACCCCTAATATATGGGGAATAGTTCGCCGAAAACCATAATTAAGGCCCGATGCTGTCAGCATAGTGTTATTCGGTCCTGGCGTAATTGATGTGACGAGTGCAAATACAGCCAGAGGTCCTAGACTGCTCCAGAGGGATGTCATTGGTAAAACTCCATTTACATCTGAGGAAGTCTCTGCATTATTGATGAAGAAAGCAGAACAGAACCGATACAGTTTGATCAATCTCTTTCAAACTGTTCTGGAGAATTAACCGTGACAGTTAACCGTATGCAAGACTCACTAACGCTGCGCTGGCAGCCTGTGCGTGGCGGAGATCGCACACTGGTTACTCAGCTTGAAGATGAAATCGCAGGGCGTATTGCGGATCATATTTTAAGGCCAGGTAGTCGCCTGCCGTCTGTGCGACGTATGGCAGAAGCAGCAGGAGTTAGTCGCTTCACGGTTATTGAGGCCTATGAGCGATTGGTGGCGCGCGGACTTATAGAGCCTCGGCAGGGAGCCGGTTATTTTGTTCGATCGTTTATAGAAATGCCGATAGTGGCAGATACAGCATCTGTAGCGTCCCCACCCCCTTCTCGTTTAGATGTGGGTTGGCTTCTTCGTAGTACTTTCGGGAATGGCGCTTCAGTGGAAGTTGAAGCGGGAGCAGGGCTTCTGCCAAAGAGTTGGTTAGATGCTGAGCTGGTTAATGCTGCTATTCGTGCTGTCGGGCGTAAAATGGATGGTCAGTTGCTTAGCTACGGGCATCCGCGTGGGTATTCGTTATTACGCGCTCAGCAGGCCTCTTTGCTTCAAAGCCAAGGGATAGTCGCCCATCCAGATCAACATCTATTGACGACGGCAGGCGTCACGCAAGCATTGGATCTTATTTTGCGTTTGCTTGTTCAGTCCGGTGATACGGTTTTGGTGGAAGACCCGGGTTGGTTCCTGATTTTTGGACGGCTTGCAGCTTATGGTACGCGGATTATCGGTGTTCCACGTGGTCCAGAAGGGCCGGACTTGGAGGCTTTGGAGCGACTGGCGGCTGCTTATCGCCCTAAATTATTTCTCATTAATAGTGCGGTGCATAATCCCACCGGTTTTACAGTAACCGCTTCAGCGGCATATGACGTGCTTCGGATAGCAGAGAAATATGATTTCCGTATCGTAGAAGATGATACCTATGCTGATTTTCACCCTGGGACACCGATTAGGCTTGCATCCCTTGATGGGCTTCGGCGTGTTATTCTTGTGAGTGGGTATGCCAAAACATTAGCAGCTGGGCTACGAGTTGGCATATTGGCTGCAGAGTCAGATCTCATTATGCGATTAACGGACCTGAAGCTTTTAATGGGGCTCACGACCTCTAATTTAGGTGAAAATGTTGTAAACCATTTATTACATGAAGGGCATTATAAGCGACACGTATCGCGCATTCGTCGAAGAGTTGATAAGGCCCGGCATCGTTGTATAGAGGCATTAACAGAATGTGGCTTGCAGCTACCTCACTTGCCTTACGCAGGTATTTTTGTTTGGGCGGACTGTGGGCAAGATTCTGAGAGTGTGGCGCGTCGAGCGTCTGAGCATGGGGTATTACTGGCCCCAGGGTCACTTTTTTCTCCGGATCAAGCCCCATCGACTATGTTGCGTTTTATGGTGAGTATAGCAGATAATCCAAAAATCTGGCCTGTTTTACGAACACTTTTAACTTAAGAGATTTATGCTTGAGTTTGCAATTTATAAAACGGGAGTATCCATGGTCCAGCCCGAATTTTACAATAGAAGTTACCAAGGCAAGTTTAGGTTTATGCGAACCTAAAAACGTTATAATTTTAATGAATTAAAGTGGTGCGAACTGCGGGACTTGAACCCGCACGCCCTTACGGACCCAAGATTTTAAGTCTTGTGCGTCTACCATTCCGCCAAGCTCGCACGTCCTTTTAATGATCATGCCGATCTTAAAAGGCGTGCCCCGTTATTACTCAACCAGCGCTCGGCTGCAAGACGTTTTCTTCCATCTTTTTCATAATTTTTTTCAACAAGGGTCCAAAAATCTTTTCCATGGTCAAAAAATTTAAGATGTGAGAGTTCGTGGATGACAACATAAGTGCTAATTTCTGGGGGAGCCATGATGAGGCGCCAGTTCAGCATAATGCGTCCTTGGCGTGTGCAGCTGCCCCATCGGGAGCGTGTATCACGGAAATCAAGCCGAGAGGGGTAAAGCTCCATTTGCTCACTATAATGCCGGATGGATTTTGTGAGTTGAATGCGCGCCAAGGTTTTCAAAAACTCTTTTACACGTCGTTCTGTATGCGCAGCGTCCCCACTGACATATAAATTGTTTTGTTCAATCCAACATCCTCTGTGAGCATGAGGCATATGATGTATAGTATGGTCTACCCCTTCAATAGGAACGGAATAACCATCCGTTAAAGGTGTTTTTTGCGGAAGAGCTGCAAAATTCCTTTCAATCCATTCTATGTTTTCTTGTAAAAAACCCATCCCTTGTTTTTGTGACATTCGATAAGGGAGGGTAATAACGACCGCTCCTTTAACGGGGTCGATGCGGAGTGAGAGACGTCTGGCCCGTTTAGAAGGGTTCCAGATAATTGGGATGGTCGGAGGCGAAGGCAAGCGTTAATCAGGTTTTTTTCAGGAAGAAAGATAAAGGGGCTTTTTCAGGCCATTCTCCAGGCCAGTCAACAATATAATCTTCCAATGGACCAGCCTGACGTTCACTAATGCAGCGTCCACCCGCAGAGGCTCCTACTTTTTGAACACTTTCAGAGGTTCCTGTGCGTAGAGGATGCCACTCCGGAAGGTCATACCCATCTCGTAACAGACGATATGAGCAGCTGGGTGGAAGCCAGTCAATGTCTGTCAGAAGTTCAGGAGTAAGAGTTACGCAATCTGGGACTTTACGATGCCGTTTAAGATAATCTGTGCAACGGCAGCTTTCTGTATCCAGCAACCGACATGAAACAGAGGTATAGATGACTTCTTCCGTTTCATCATCTCGTAGCTTGTTAAGGCAGCAGCGACCACAACCATCACAAAGAGATTCCCATTGTTCACGAGACATTTTGTGAAGAGGGGTTGTGTGCCAGAAAGGGCGTTCAGAAGATTTTGTCATGGACGATCAAGTATGATGCAGATAAAGGAAAAAGCAAATGCGATGAAAAGCGACAAAAAAGCGGAAGGGAAAAGTACTGGTATCCAGATTAAGCGTAAGCGCGTGTAAAAGTTTGCACCAAGGCTTTTGGCTGTTCGGTTCGTTCCTGCTGGGAGTTGGAGAAGCGTTGCTCCAAGAGGGAATATAATGGTGGGTGAAATGAATATTCCTTGAAAAAAGGCAAATTGAGTTCTGGTAATATTAATTCCATTTTGGTGCCAAAAGGGAAAGAAGAATGCCATTAAAGGGCTGGAAAAAAGAAGCAAAAGGCCCAGTAAGCGTGTGGAAGAGTAGGGAAGAAGCTTGATACCCAAACCACACAGGGAAAGGCCAGATATAAGCCCTAAGAATAGAAAGGGAGAGTACGTATAAAAAGCAAAAGTCATTAGAGCCTTCCGTTTTTATACCAAGTTTGAAATTGCTTTTCGAGCTCGTCTGAATGTTCAGCCCAGAAGCTTTCATTTATGGGCAAAATAGTATCGTGCGAGTTAACATTTTCATTAATGACATCGTCAATATGCGGATTAATTGATCTTAAATCTCCGAGAGTTTTTTGGGCTATATGAAGCGGTACATTTTTAGGAATAGCCCAAAACATTTCAGTCCGAAGAATATTATTATGTTGCGCAATAAAGATGGACGAAGCGAGCCCCGCTTTGACCTTTGTGCTGACACTTGCAATCTCGGTCATGGGAGCGCTGGTCATAAGAGCGCTGCTTTGCGCCATAATATTTGCAGCATCTGCCGGTGTTTTCCACCAAACAATATAAGGGCGCAGCAGGTCAAGTTGATGAAAAGCCCTTTGTACCCCCGCTTCTGTAGAAAGAGCAGTATAGATATCCTGTGGGTCCACGCCATCAGCGAGGAGTGCGATTTCCAGAGTTGTGCGTGCCCCTAAATGTAACCCTCGACGGCCGGGTAAGCGGGCAACGTTCCAAAAATCAACCCAGTTGGGAGGGCTCTCTAAATGTGAGCGATCCCAAGCAAGGGCAAGATCGCTCGTTCCTCCCGTAACGCCGCATGTTGTTGATTCGTTGTCGATGTTTAAACTTTGTATCCAACCATTATTACACGCTAATTTAAGTTGGTAACCATTTAAAAGCACCGCCGCCCATTTCGGTTTTTCAGCATTGGTAGCGGACATTAATGTGTCAATTTGTTCATCCCATTCAACAAGCTTAAGGGATGTTACTGGCGTTTGGAGGGCTGAGGAGGCAATCGTTCCTTGAGGCACAGCCCATCCTAATTTTGTTAGGTATGTTGCGGAGGAGCGGTGTGGTTTAGGAAGGTGCTTTTTCTTTTTTGCATGTTTATGCATGTGTGAGGCAGGAGCTGCAAGAGCAGATGGAGCTAGAATAAGTGGAGCAATATGCGCTGTTACGAACGAAATGAGGTTCTGAGAGGAGGTTGTTTGGGCCGCTTGGCCGGAGAAGGGGGTGTTGGGAATAAGTTGGGCACATAAAATTGAAACGAACATAGTATAACGTGCCACACGTTGCATTCCATTCGCTCGAATGAATGGTGCAAGGGAATGTCCCGCAGAATTTTGGCGCCGGTCTAAAATGGAAACCTCGTAAAAAACAGAAAACGTATAGAATAAAAACGTGCAGCGCGTGCACGCTAACACAATAATGGAGTAACGTCCTTAACTTATGGCGGAAAAGCAGTCGCATTACCAGCCATCCATGCTAATTGAACAGAAGAGCCGTTTGAAGGGATCTGCTGTGATTGAATGGGAGGGCGGTGTAAGTCAATTTCCGTACCGTCAGGAGTACGTACTCGCATTTTAATATGATCTCCTAAATGGATACTCTCTATCAAAACCCCATTTACTGGAGAAGATGTGTCTTCGTCAAAGTTAAGGGGCCTTGATCCAAAGAAAGGTGATATTTGATCAGGGCGAATACATACGATGCATTCATCGCCTTTATGTAAACGTTCGGATGATACAAAAGCTTCAACTACTCCACCACAAGCAAGCTGGATTGAGGCAATATCATCCCCAATACCCAATATTTGCCCTGTGAGAGCGTTTGCTTCTCCAAAAATTGTTGCGATTTCAATAGCCGCTGGGCGGTCATACAAAACTGCCGCCGTATCATGTTGGAGAAGAGCTTCATGGTTGAAGAAGGCAATTTTCCCTCCCGCTCTTAGCGCATCTTCTCGGTGAGACGTTGTTTGTACGATGGTGAGGTCAAGCGCACGGGAAAGCTTTATAAGGAGAGAGGTGAATTGGCGCGTGGTGTGTAAGGGTAAAGAAAAATAAGGGTCGTCAATGAGAAGAAGTTTAGGAGAACACGCAAGCGCGCGGGCTAAGAGGGTACGAAGTGTCTCTTCTGAAGAGAGAGATTTTGTATGTGCGTGGCCGTGTCCATCTAAGCCTACAAGAGATAACATTCGGTTGGCAGCATCGAATGCTTCAGATTTATTTTGTCCCGTCGCCTGAAAAGCAAAAGCAATGTTTTCATGAACATTCATATGTGGGAATAGGGGAGTGTGTTGATTTATAAGGCCGATTTTTCTTTTCCCTAGCGGGAGAGAGGAGACATCCTCATCGTGAAGAAATATTTTCCCGTCAATAAGAGGTGCAAATCCGGCCAACTGTTCAAGAAAAGTTGATAAAACAAAAGGTGTCGTCCCAAATGCTGTAAGGATTTCACCTTTTGTAAGGGTTAAATCAAAGGGGACGCTTTCTACAGTGAGGCGAAGACCTTCAATCTTTAGAGAGGGGGGTGTTCTTTCTGCCCGAAGACGTTTTTTATTAAGGGCATAGAGGGATGTGTTAGGTGAGAGAGACATGCAACCTCTATGAATATGTTTGCGTTTTAACTAGAGGGCCTAATTTGAGGCTCTTGTAAGATTTGAAGAAGGTTTCAGCAAATGAGCCGTAATGACGTCAAGAAAAACATCGATGAAGCAGTTGAAAAAGGTCAAGATCAAGTTCAAGATCTTCGTAGCCAAATAGAGCAGATTTTGAACGAACGGGTTAGCCCTGTTTTGCAACGCGCTGTGAGCCGGACCGACCAAGTGGTTGCTAATGTGCGACATGGCGACCATGAACTTCAAGAAGTTGTAACGGAACATGTAAAGTCTCGTCCAATTGCAGCAATTCTTATTTCAGCCGCGATCGGTTTTGTGTTAGGTCGTTTTTCAAAATAAAAATTTTGGTATAATTTGGGTACAAGGGCGATTATTTATAATATAATTGTCCTTCCCATTAGAAAAGGCAATGACACTCCATGAAGCCCCTCGAACTTGGTCAGGAAGTTCTGTCCGCGCAAGGCACAATTGTAAAACGTTCGGCAACACGTATTGGTCGAAGAATTGCATGTGCGTTGGTTGCTGCTGTATTCTTGATGTTTGCAGCTATCTCCTTTCATGGCTTTATGTGGGCCTTTTTCATGAGCGTGATGGGATTGAGCTGTGTTAAAGCCTCTCTTTGTGTGATTGCGGTTGATTTATTCTTTGTTATTATATTTGGTATTTGTGCGGCATGGTCTATTCCTGACCCAGTAGAAATTGAAGCCAAGATTCGCCGTGATCGTAAACTGGTTGAGTTGCGGCAGGCTTTTGCTTTGTCAACGATGATGACAATTTTATTTAGCCCTCTTGGACGCACAGCAGGGAAAAAGACATTTTCCCTTTTGTTCGGAATGTTTAAGCGTTCAAAAAAAGGTTAGTTATATAACTGCGTGAATTTAGACTAGTTTTTTAGTGTAAATTCACGTATTTGATTGCCTCGTACTACGACTTCCTTATGTAGGGATGCGTGGGATAGCGAGGTTTTTTTTGTGTGGTATTTAAAGAAATATTTTATTCCTTTCTGTAAGGCATATGCATAATGCTTACAGAAGTTAATGTGTTCGGTATATTTGTTTCCCCTTTTTCAATTTATGCGGTATCAGCCGTTTTTATAACTTTATTGTTAAGAAATATTCTTTGGAGAACAGGGGCGCTGAATTGGTTTTGGCATGTCGCCCTATTTGAGATAGCGCTTTATGTTTGTATTTTGTGTCTTCTTATTTTGTATGTGTAGTCGTAAGAGGCGGGAATGAATTGGGCCCAACGTCTTGTAAGAATTATTCTTACATCTATTGTTTTGCTACTGGCCGTTGGTCTTGGTTTGACGCTTTGGGATATTTATGTTCTGGCTCCATGGACACGCGATGGCCGCGTGCGGGTATACGTCGTAGATAATGCCCCAGAAGTGTCGGGAACAGTTGTTTCTGTGCCTGTTGTTGATAATCAGTTTGTACATAAAGGGGATCCATTATTTGTATTGGATCCTGTACGTTTCCGATTGGATATTGATGCCGCGCGTGCGCGTTTGGCTGGTTTTGAAGAAGATTTGAAATTAAAAAAATCTGATGCCCATCGACGCATGGGGCTCGGTGGTATCGTTTCTGCTGAAGAGCAGGAAGATTTTAATTCTAATGTTGAAACGCAAAGAGCCAAAGTAAATGCAGCAAAAGCTGAACTGAATACAGCACGGCTCAATTTGCAACGCTCGACGGTTTATTCTCCTGTGGATGGATACGTTACAAATCTCAATTTAAGGGTGGGTGATTATGCTCACGCCGGCCAGCCAGGCATGGCTGTAATTGATGCTCATAGTTATTGGTTAAATGGTTATTTTGAAGAAACCAAAATGAGTGGCGTTCATATTGGGGACAAGGCCCGTGTGAAGCTGATGGGGTACAAGCAAATTATTCCCGCACATGTTGTGAGTATAGGCCGCGGTATTAATGATCAGAACGGCGTGTCAGACCGGTTGGGCCTTCCTGATGTTAATCCTATTTTTACATGGGTGCGATTAGCGCAGCGTATTCCGGTGCGTTTAGAGTTTGATTATGTTCCACCAGAAATAACTTTGGCAGCAGGAATGACGGCAACCGTTACAATCGGGGATGAGAGCCCGGGGGCGCGGGGTAAGTTAACGACGTGGCTACAGAATCATTTATAAAATGTTACGAAATCTTTTTAAACTTACGCTCTGTAGTGGTTTACTTTTAAGTGCCTGCACTGTCGGGCCTAATTTTAAGCCCGACAAGATGAAAATTCCCGATTCTTTTGTTGAACAGCCTCAGGTTGCAACTCTTCAAGAGGTGCAAAAAACAGAGGCTGATATGAAAGATTGGTGGGCGCAGTTCCATGATCCTATGCTCAATCAGCTTATTGAGGAAGCGATAAAGGGGAATTACGACCTACAAATTGCATCCCAGCATATTATTGCAGAGCGTGCTGTTCGGCGGCAGGCACAAGCGGCATGGTATCCGCAACTTGACGCAGCAATGGGCGGGGGGGACGATCGTTATTCTATTAATGTTGATAATTGGCCTATACGCCCCGGAAACCCATCGAATCATCCAGAAGCATCGGTTCTAACATATGGAGCGCGAGCAAGCTGGGAAATTGATTTGTTTGGGCATATCTCGCGTCAAGTAGAAGAGCGTAAGCGCATTGTTGAAGAATCTATTGAGAGTAGAAGGGCGGTTCTTCTTTCATTACTTTCTGAAGTAGCGGCAGATTATATTACTTTAAGGGGTGTTCAGGAGCGTTTAACAGTTACAGAGCAAAGTATTGATGTTGCGCAAAAATCTCGCCTTCTCACTGAAAAATTATATATTCATGGTCTAGGGAATACGCTTGCGGTTGCGCAGGCACAAACAGAAGAACATTTGGAAAGGTCTCGTTTAGCGCCTCTTCATTCACAAGAAGAGCGGCTTATGCACGCTATTTCTGTTTTGTTGGGCCAAATGCCGGGACAGTTAGAGGAGGAACTTCAAGTTCGCCGGCCTCTACCTTCTTTACCGAGTTTCCCAACCACTTTGCCCTCAATTGTCTTGGCAAACCGTCCTGATATTCGTGCGGCAGAGGCTCAATATGCGGCTGATACAGCAGAAGTCGGGGTGGCCGTCTCTAACTTATATCCGAAGTTTTCTATTCCACTCACATTTAATCCAAATGCGTCCGCTTTGTATCAGGCTTTTCAAGTGGGGGGGATGAGCTGGAGTTTCATGATGATGGCCACTTTGCCCATCATTCATGGAGGGCGATATACAGCACAAATTGCTCAAGCCCGTGCGGAAGCTGAAGCGAGTCGGTTAGGGTATCGGAAGACGGTTTTGAAAGCGTTTCAAGAGGTTGAGGATGCTTTGGGCGATTGGCGGCATGATGATGAGTTGGTTAAAGAGTTGGATCAGGCCGCTATTGATTCAGGCTTGGCACGAGATAGGGCAGCAAAATTATTTCAAGCTGGTCTTGCTGGATATCTGAATGTGTTAACGACGGAACAGACGGCATTATCTGCGAGGGACCAAGCTGTTGTGGGGCGTATAGCGCGATTGAGAAATGCGATATCACTTTATATCGCCATGGGAGCAGGATGGCAGGGACGCCAATTAACAGATACGCGCTTACCTATTGAAGTAAAAAAGCAAAATGCCTTGGCCCGTGCTATTACTCGATAAGTTAAAGTGCTTCGTGGCAGGAGTTTATTAATTTTGGTAAAAATAGTTTCATTAAGGTCATTGACCAAGATTAATTGACAGCACACATTTGTAAATAACTAAAGGATGTAAGTATATGCCACAAGATGGACACCCAGCAGAGGACTTCCTGAAACCGAAATTACAAAATCTTATAGAAGGTGCTGTAAAAGCTGGCTTTTCTAAAGATGTTATTTTGGCGGTTTTAATAGATCTTTTGGATGATGGTGATGTTGCAACGAATGCGGAGGTGAAATGAAAGATCCTTATTCCGTACTTGGAGTTTCAAAAAACGCAACGGATAAAGAAATTCGGAGTGCCTATCGTAAATTAGCTAAAAAATATCACCCTGATCATAATCCTGACAGCAAGGAAGCTGAAGAACAGTTTAAAGCTGTGGGTCAAGCCTATAATATTATTGGTGATAAGGAAAAACGCGCACGTTTTGATCGTGGTGAGATCGATGGCGAAGGCCAGGAGCGTGGTCCTTTTGGAGGCGGCGGCTTTGGCGGTGGTGGCTTTGGCGGTGGTGGCTTTGGAGGCGGCGCTGGTGCACATGGCTTCCAAGGCAATTTTAGCCAAGAAGACTTGGGTGCGTTTTTCTCGGATATGTTTGGCGGTGGTGGTTTTAGTGGAGACTTCCGTCCAGGCGGTGCTGGTGGACGTCGTGCTGCTAAGGGGGCGGACCGACGGTATTCCGTAACTATTCCCTTTGTGCAGGCTATTTTAGGGACTTCTTTAGAGCTTAATCTTGGAGAAGGTAACCATACAGAGGTCCGTATTCCAGCTGGGGTAGAGGATGGTCAAACTCTACGTGTTCGCGGCAAAGGAGCGCCGGGTCGGCCGGGTATGGATGGACAGCCCGGTGTTGCGGGTGATGCCCTGATTACGGTTTCGGTTACCCCAGATAAGCGTTATGTCCGTGAAGGCCGCAATGTGCGGATGACGCAGAATATTGATTTAAAAATTGCCGTTTTGGGTGGGAAAGTAACGGTTCAAACTCCGAGAGGGGATGTTGCAGTAAAAGTCCCTAAACACTCAGATAGCGGTAAGGTCTTACGGCTGGGAGGCCGTGGCGTTGGTGCAAATAAAAAAGAAGAAGCTGGAGATTTGCTCGTAACGCTTCAAATTCAGTTAGGGCACGTTACGCCAGAGCTTGAGGCTTTTTTTGAGAAACAGGAGAGCTAATCATGGGTATGGCCAGACGTGTGAAAGCATATATTCCACACTGGCCATGGCATGAAATATTTGGTTTTTGTGTTGCTATTCTGTTTGTCGTTATTCTGTCTGTTATTGGCATAAAGGCTTTAATTCTCGCTGGTAAAGCGCATTTGCCGCAAAAAGAGCTATCATCATTGTTACAGATTTTGCATGCCCTTTAATCCATCCCCCCCCTCTGTTCCTGTAGTAGGCGTAAAAAGACGTAAAGCTTTTGCAGTGGTGTTAGCCATCGAACTATGGGAGCGGTTCGGGTATTACGGAATGCAGGCCGTCCTGACGCTGTTTATGATTCAGCAACTGCATATGGCAGATTCTGCGGCTAATTTGATGTTGGGTGCATTTGCTGTTTTAACATATACATCGCCAGTAATCGGTGGGTTACTTGGTGATCGTGTTATTGGAACGCGGCGCACGATGGTGAGTGGCGCTGTATTGCTTGCCATTGGTTATGCACTCTTATCCATTTCATTGCATTCGCAATCATTATTACTCTTTGCTATGGCATTGATTGCAACAGGGAACGGACTGTTTAAACCGAATGCAGGCAATCTTGTAAGGCGTATCTACGAGGGTGATAATGCGGCTTTAGACGCAGCTTTTACTCTGTACTATATGGCTGTTAATGTTGGCTCGACTGTCTCGATGTTATTAACACCATGGTTGCAGCTTCGTTATGGTGCGTCTGTTGCTTTTGCAACGAGTTCTATAGGGCTAGTTGTTGGCTTAATTTACTATGTATTAAAATCACATAGGCTAAATTATATTTCCAGTGCTTTAGAACGAAGACCTATTTCTTTAGGGCGTATTGGACTGATCTGTTTAGGGCTTTTGTTCCTAACCTGTTTAAATGCACTGGTTTTAGGGAGTAATGGATTAGCGAAGATTTGTATTTTTGTCTCTGGTCTGTCTTTAATATTTTCGTGGATTTTTTTGTATTTTCGTTCTGAGGAAAAAGAACGGGCAGGCTTACTTCTGACGTACTTATTATGCCTGCAGGGGACTATTTATCTAGTATTTTATCAGCAAATGATCACATCGCTGACCCTATTTGCGCTGCGTGATGTGGATGGTGATTTTAGAATAGGTGGCTTCACGTTATGGCACTTGTCTGCCGGCCAGTTTCAAGCCCTTAATCCAATTTGGATTATGGTTCTGAGCCCTCTATTAGCAAAGCTATATAATAAACAAGGCCGTAATGGCACGGATTTTTCATTAGCCCGTAAGATGTTGATTGGGTATGTCTGTGTTGCATGTTCATTTGCAATCTGGTGGTGGGCTGCTGCAACAACTCATGATTTGGTTTCTTCATGGGTTATGCTGGTAGGATATGGTTTTTTATCCTTTGCTGAGCTTTTAACGAACGGCTTGGGTTTAGCGATAGTCGCACGTTATACTCCAGCTCGTTTGAGTGGCTTTATGATGGGTGCACTTTACCTGCTTTGGGGTATTGCGATGTATACAGGAAGTATTATCGCCAATCATGCGGCTATGACCAATGATGCGTCTCTTTCTATAGGCCGGGCGCTTTATACAGGTCTTTTTCGTGGCTTGTGTGAAGCAGCAGTCGGTATTGTGTTTGTTCTTTTATGCTTAGAGCCTTTAACGCGGCGCTGGGATCGTTTGCATACGATGTTATCTAAAAGTTAAGTGGGCTATGAAGTGTGTCCTTTTGGTAATAAATTGGACAGGAAAATCGCGAAAAAGAGATAATTTGTTGTAAAATTCCTCTAGTTTATATTAGAAAATATCCATCTTTCTTACGGTCTCAGTTGGGAATGAAAGCGTTCCTTGATTGAGAAAATTTAATGAATTATAACGATGATGAGCCTAGAGGATAAAAATATTCATGCCGAAATTGAATAGTGCCGGGCTAAAGTTACTTAGCATTCTCCTTATGAGTACGACACTTTCTGAAGGTCATCATGCATATGCTCAAGTTTTGTCGGGAGCGCAGGATTCTTCTTCTGGGCAGAATGCATCTATGTATAAACAATACATGGACCGGTTGCCGATAGGGAACCGTCAGTCAGGTGTCCGTTTAAAGCCGCTGCAAGGCGAAACGTTTGAAGCTGAAAAAATAAAGGCGATGGATGATGCTGAATATCATCTTTACGAACGCAAATTATACACGGTCGGAAGCCCGGTTATTCGGACACAGTCTCAGCCTGATGTGCTAGGCGTTGTTAAAAAAAATCAAGCTCAACAAGCAAGCCTCATTTCAGATACAACCGAAAAACACTTCTTTCCTGCAAGTTTTCATGACTGGCTCACTCAAAGCACCATGACAGGAGATTGGGGTGGTTTGAGAACACGTCTGACAGATATGGGTATTAATATTGGTGGACGTTTCTTGCAGGATACCTCAGGAAATCCGCGGGGCGGAAAAGCAAAAACGACGCGTTATGCTGATGAATTTGGTTTGAACATTGATTTTGATTTGAAAAAACTAACCGGTTATAAAATTGGTTATATCCATTTCTCTAGTACATCCCGTCAGGGACTGGGTATTGGAGCTAAGTTACCTGCTCTTGATAGCCCTCAGGAAATCTTTGGTTCAGGTGAGACGGTGCGTTTGACACGTCTTTCTTGGGAAATGAAGTGGAACCAATACGTTGCAACCGAGGTTGGTGAAATCAATACAGAAAATGATTTTGAACAAGGATCAACCTACTGGGGAATGAACGCGTACTGTCAATTCCAGTCTAACGCCATTTGCGGTATGCCCCAATCAATCGCGATGAACTCAGGGTATGGATATTATCCAACGGCTCACCCTGGAGCATGGGTAAAGTTTTACCCTGCCGGGAATGATCATTATCTGGTTCAGTTTGGTGTTTACTCGGTCGATCCTACAATTTCCAACACGCATAATGGTTGGAAAATGAATCTTCACGGCACAACGGGAACATATCTTCCATTCCAGTTAGGCTGGCACCAAGGCGGCGCGAATGACTATAGCGGTCCTTTGCAGACGAATATTAAGGTTGGTGGATATTGGGACACGTCAGAAGTTAAAGATGTTTATTCCCAGTTAGGGACGTTCGAAGTTCCTCAGCAATATTTGGTGTCGGCTCCATCTCAAAAAGTAAGAGGCCGTTTTGGTGGATGGGTTCAGGCTGATCGCATGTTAGAACGCGATAAGAGAGATCCAAGCCGTGGAACTTCTGTTTTTGGTTCTTTTACGTGGGGAGACCCACGTACGTCTGTCGCTCCGTATTTTATTACTTGGGGGGTAACGCGGAAGGGGACTTTTGCGTCCCGTCCTAATGATACTTTTAGTATTGGTATGAAAATGTTGTGGGTGAATCCAAAGTTAACCATTTGGGCACGCCAAATGCAGGAGGCCGGTGCAAAAGGTCTTTACAAACCTTCAGGAGAGCATGCGCTGGAAATGAATTATGGTTGGCGTCCTACTCCATGGCTGATGGTTAGACCTGGGGTGCAGTATATTTGGAATACTGGGGGAACCAAAAAATATAATAACCCTGTGATATTAGATTTAGAAACAGGGATTACGTTCTAATCCGGTAGATATAAAGGTAATAAAAAAGGCGGCATATAAGCCGCCTTTTTTATTAGGAAGAATAATAAACTTAAAGAACGACAGACAACTGAACGCCAAGAACAGCGGCATCTTTAAATGTTGTGGTTGCGCTTGGACGTTGGATATATTGAAAGTCTGGTTGAATATTCAACGCACGGGCTACATGGGCGCTATAGAAAAGCTCGTAAACGTTCTCGTGGCTCTGCACACCGTATACGCTACCCCATTGGTTGTTTTGGAAGGGGAGATGAAGAGCAAGAGAAGATTCTTGTTGAAGAGCAGCGGTTCGGCTCATATCGAAATGTTGCCACATCATACCAACTGTATCGAGGGGGCGTCCCCAATCGGTACCCGTATCAAGTAAGCCAACCCACGTGTGATCTCGCATCGCAACGGTTTTTCCGTCGCTATACATGGCTCCAGCAAGGGCAATGAGACCGTTTGTATCTCCTGCACCATGACGCCAGATCATTTGGTCCATAATGAGCCAAGTACTATTCATTCCTGCTTGATAACGCTGTGCAAGGCCTGTTGCTTGCCAAGAGTTGCCGTTAATATCTTCGTAAAGGTTGGGATAGCTGGAATTGTCGTAGGAATAGCCTAATTTGTAATGGCCAATAAGTTTCTTTTTCCCAAAAGAAGGGATCCAGCCAATTTCTACCGGAGTAGAAAACTTGCCAAGGCCAGATTGCGCCCATGACCATCCTGAAATGCCACCAGTATATTCATGAGGGCTTACTGCAAAAAGACCACTCATAATGTAAGTATTATGGGTAGGCATAACACGCGCAACGGCGCCCAAGTTACCAGAAGGCCAGTCTTTATTTCCTGAAGTGTATTTATTGGGAGCAGGGTTTCCGCAAATAGCCACGTTCATAAAGTCACAGAACATGGGGGAGGAGGCAAAGAACGTTCCAACAGGGATCCAGCCTGCGTTAAGATCTAGTCGATTATGGAAAAAACTTTTTTCAGCATACATGGCGACAAGATGGGCAATGACGTTGCCTCGGGCACCATAAATTTCTTGTGTGGCGGCAAGAGAGTCCCCAAATTGTTGAGAAACGCTCCGTCCATGCCCGTTAACGATAATCGTGTGGGTCCAGAAATCCTTAATACCAGCCAATTTATTCCAGTCGAGATCAAGCTCTAACCCAACTTGCCCGGTATTCGTATAAGTCCGTTGTCTGCCGCCTGTAATATTTCCAGCAAATTCTTCGTTAATCGAAAGGAGTAATTGTATGCCGTGTTTCATAAGCCACGGTTGAACGCCTCCCCAGTTTCCAAAGAAATGTTGAGATTCCAGAGAGGGAGCCGCGGTGGTTTGATCGAGCAGCTTATCTGTAGAGGCGGAACTATGTACTGAGTTAATATTATTAATAGCAATGGGTGTAGGCGCAGCAATCAGGTGAGCAGGAGTATGCCTCACAAGAGGAGACGATAAAGAGCGTGATTTAATATGGTGGATTAAAGGTTGATGATTAATTGGATGAGAATAAGTCCGTGTAGGTGTTTTGATTTTGGAGTGGGGCGTAGAATGCGGAGAAGTACGGATTGTTGCTCCATAAGCATAACTTGAAGAAAGAACGGACGCATAGAGGAGACTTAAGATAGCTTTGCGCAAGTTTTTATTTTTGAGCCTGTGTGTCATTGAGGAACTGAACCATGGGATTTTATGAGAGATATTAACGAAGTTGGTTGTTTTTATTTTATAAAATCAGGATAAAAATGGGAAGTAATAAATTTCAGAAAGTTAATATTTTGGAAATATATAAATAATAATGAACGCAGGGGTTTAATTTAAAGGAAAAGAGACGTTATGTCGTGAGGGGCAAGGGTAAATGGTAGATAAAGAGGGTGTTCAGGTCTTCCATGTTTACTTAGTCTTAGAGTGCTAACGCTTATATTATGCTTTACAAGCATAGATGCTACAGATGGCCCGCGGCTATGAAGTACTTTTGCTTGAGGGGATCCGTACGCTAAAATGACTAAATTGGCTTCTTGAGCCATTTTTAGAATATGTTTGTCATTATCTGGCCCGATTGGGTCATTTACTTCAAGCAAACGTTTTTGATCCGTGCAGCGATAAGCAAAACTATTGCCAATTAAGATACTGCCAAACCCCCATGATCGAGCATATCTTTGACATTTTGCGACCGTTCGATCATCCCCAAATTCAGTCGCTACCGATGGGTTCATCATGAGCCACATTACCGTTGGTTGAGAGGGATCCCACACGCGATGAAGACGGTAGCGGTAGCAATCATTTGTCCCTCCATAAATGGCGGTACTTTGCACGTCCTCCGATAACTGTAAGGGACGAGCTTCTCCGACATTATGTGGAGGTGAGGAACCCATAGTGTTTAGTGTTTATGCTCGAGCGATTTAAGGGCTTGGAGTATTTTTTCAACATGCTCATCGGGGGACATCGCAGCATAGGAAAAAGCAATCCGACCATTAGGCATAATAATATAGGACGTGCGGCTTGAAGTATTCTGTAACGGTTGCTTCGCCTTGTAAGCGTTTGTGATCTTGCCGTTTGGATCAGCTGCAACAGCAAAAGCATTCCGGCATTCACTCACGGAAAAACGCACCAGTTTCGACAGCGGGTCCATGGAGATGCCGATCACCGTTGCGTTTAAGGCCTTAAAATCAGGAATCGCGCCAGCAAATTCATGGGCCTCAATAGTGCATCCCGGAGTGAAAGCAGCAGGATAGAAATATAGGACAACAGGGCCCTTTTTAAGAGCGCTTGCTAAATGGTATGAAAAAACATGTCCACCGAGGCTTGCTTGCGCTGTAAAGTCAGGCGCTTTTGCACCATTATCAAGCGCAGCAAAAGCTGGCGTGTTCAGGGAGAAAATACACCCTAAAAATAAAGCCGATAAAACAGAACGTATGTTGGTTTTCACGATCAAAGTTTATTCAGCTCCTGGAGGAACAACAATGCAGGGCGAGCCATGCGCTAAGTGACGGCAGGCCGCGACAGCATTTTCGTGGGAAAGGCCAGATAAACGTGCACGGTAAAGATGATTTTTACCAACACGAACATTAACAATCTGTGCTCGAGAAGAGGCGAGTAGGCTGCCTCCATGTGCATGTGCGGAAGAGGCAGCACTCGCTGCTTGGCGTGCATTTGAGAAAGCCCCAACCTGAATAGCCCAGTTATGTGGCTCTGATGAGACGGGGGAGCTAACCCTCTGCCGTGCAACAGGAGTTGGCATTCTATATTCGACATGCCTTGAGGCAGGGGCAAGAGCCATAATGGGTTGCGGTTTTAGGTGATGCCCGATTGGAATTTCTTGCGCTGTAACATTGTTATCTTCGTCATTAAAACTAGCGGCTTCTTCTGGAATGGGTTGTGAGGTTGTATCAGCGGAGGGCTGAATTCCTCGTGCTGCCCAAGCAGAACTCACATTGCTTGGGGTAGTAACAGCCGGTGTTGGGGAAACTAAGCCTCGGGAGGCCCAAGCAGAACTGACGCTGCTCTTACTTGAAGCGATAGGAGTAGATGATGCTATCCCCCTTGAAGCCCACGCAGAGCTGACAGAACTTGGGGAAGGGGAGTAATTATCGTCACTGACGGCTTCTGCGGGAGGTGTATAGCTACTGGAAGCTGTTTTTTGAGCCCAAGCAGAACTAACAGAGTTGTTGCCATAGCTTACAGGCGTCGAGTTGTCTGCAAGCTGGACTTGAGCGTTAGGATCATGCTGTGAAACAAGCAGGTCCGCATCTGAGCGGTTATGAGGATAGTAACCAACAATATGTGGCCCAATAGCAGCAACATAGCGTCTGGTTTCGCGTGGAAGGGGACGTCCACGACGTAAATAACTATCAAGACTGCCAGGGCCATCGTTATAGGCGGCTAAGAACCCTGGAGAGCCGTATATATTATACATTTGGCGGATATACGCGGTGCCCGCGAGAATATTGTCATGCGGATCATAAGGATCATCGCCAAGGTTATATTGCTGGCGCATATCGTCATATGTAGGGGGCATAAGCTGAAGTAGCCCCATAGCTCCGGGAACGGATGTAATAAAATTACCGTCTCGATCGAACAAATGACCGCCCGATTCTTGTCTCATGACGGCCCTGATCCATTGAGTAGGAACATCAAAGCGGTCAGAAGCTTCTTGTATATATGGTCCCCATGGATCTTCAGGTGGACCAGGAGGGGCATAATATGATTTTGCGTGCGCGCGATAATTCGCAGCTTCTTGTGTAACTGGTACCTGAGAGTAACTTCCGCCTTGTCCAGGGGTACTGGCACAGGCTGCAAGAAGACCAATAAGACCCAACGCACAACTGGAACGCAAAAGAGCGAAAGAACGGAGGGAAGATTGGAGAGGAGCAGCAATACAAGACATTAAAGGAAGATACCTGCAAGAGAAGACTATCGCAATCATAAAAATATATATAATGATTGAGGCAAAACTAGGAAAAATCTTTATTTTATTCAGGTGTACAGACCAACATTCCATAATTTTACAAACTCTTAAAACGTTGAAAACGTAAGAGGTTGCAACGGTTAGCGATGAAGGTTGGGGGTAGAACGGGTGAATATGTTGTCTTCTGATTCCATGCAAAGAAATTCAAATATTCAACCTGATCCTGTTTTTAAAACACAATCCAAGCAAGTTCATATAAGCGCGACAAAGCGAGCATTGGATGATTGTCGTGAAGCGTTAAAGCTGTGGCGTTTAGGTTTTTTGTTGGGGTGGCTTGATATAAAACTACGCTATCGAGGATCGGCTTTGGGGCCTTTTTGGCTAACCATTACATCTGCCATGATGGTTGGTTCTATGGGTATTTTATATGGCCGCTTATTTGGGCAGGACTTAAGGTCTTACTTGCCGTTTCTTGCTCTGTCTTTAACCTGTTGGCAGGCGGGGATAGCAAGCATGATTCATGAATCATGTAATTGCTTCTTGGAGGCTGACAGTATGATTCGCTCTAGTCGTTTGCCTTTTATGTTACAGGCCATACGAACAGTGGTAAGAAATGCGATTGTTTTTGGGCATAATATTATTGTGCCGATTGTGGTTTTTTTAATTTATGGTGTCTGGCCTGGACTAACAGCATTATGGGCAATTCCGGGATTGTTGCTTTGGGTTGTTTTAGGGGGGGCGTGTTGTATGCTCTTGGGGGTTGTCTGTGCTCGATTTAGAGATGTCCCTCCCATTGTCGGTGCGTTATTACAGGTTATTTTTTATATTACCCCTGTAATTTGGATGCCTGCCCAATTGCAGGGAAAAGCACATTGGCTGCTTTTTAATCCGTTTTATGCTTTGCTAGAAATTGTAAGAGCCCCTCTTTTGGGTGAAACTCCATCACTTGATGTGTGGCTCATTTCGTTGGGTGTCGGTTTGGTATTTTGTGTGATGGCAGCCGCTGTATTCGTGCGTACTCGTGCGCGTCTAGTTTTTTGGATTTGAGATGACGTTAGTTCATTTAGAAGATGTATATCTTTCTTTTCCAGTCTTTCATGGCGCCTCCCGCTCTTTAAAAAAAACACTGTTTTCGCGCGCAAAAAATGCTGTTGTGGCCCCTTCTAAGGTCGGGGGGAATATGACTGTTGCAGATAGTTCTTCAGGCTTGGTCCTTGTCGAGGCTCTGTCTGGAGTGACGTTTGATATCCATAAAGGCGAGCGTGTCGGCTTGGTCGGACATAATGGCGCTGGAAAATCTACCCTATTAAGAGTGCTTGGGGGGATTTACGAAACAGGAAGGGGAGTTGCTCAGATTGAAGGCGACTGTCATGCACTAATTGATCCACAATCCGGTATGAACCCTGAACTAACCGGGCGTGAAAATCTTTATTTATTTGCATATCGTTTGGGACTCCCAAAAGAAAAAATCCCTGTGCTTGAAAAAGAAGTGGAAGAATTTGCAGAACTGGGTCCTTTTTTTGACCTTCCATTGCGCCTTTATTCGTCGGGAATGGGAATCCGGTTGGGGTTTGCGCTGGCAACCATTCCGCGGCCACAAATTTTATTAATGGATGAGTGGTTTATGGCAGGAGATCAGCGTTTTCAGGATAAGGCGAGGCAGCGGTTGGAGGGGATGGTTGGTAGTGCAGATATTCTTGTCATTACCTCTCATACCCTTTCTATTTTGAGGGAGTGGTGCACGCGCATTTTATGGATGGAAGCGGGTAAGATTCGAATGGATGGAAAGGTGGATGACGTTCTCGATGCGTATGAAGCGTCATTGGGGTAGGATTTGGGTTGGTTGAATAAGGTTGGTGCGATAGAGTATAGGTCGATTAATAATGTAGGAGTGTAATTATGTCATATGCTGCAATTGATGCTCGTCGGGTTGCTAAAGCAGCTAAAGCAGCGTTGAGTATGTTAGAGACCGCTCATGAGCAGTCTGAGGCGCATCAACGTAAAACAATCATGGTGGAGCGTATTGAAGCTCTTGCTCAAGCTGCGGCTGATACAAAAGATTCAAACCTGATTACACTTACCTCTGAAGAATTTTGGTTAATTTCTAAAAATTGGTAATCATAAAGAGACCAAGGGTGATAAATCACCCTTGGTACGATGCTATTTCAATTAAATTGCCATCCGGATCACGGCAGTAAATGGATGTTACAGGGCCTAAAGCGCCAATACGAGGAACTGGACCCTCGGTAATTTCTACCTTACATGCTGTCAGGTGTTTGACGATATCATGACATTGAAGAGCTGTTGTAAAGCAGAGGTCGGATGTTCCAGGTTGAGCGCCTTCCGCTGAGGTCCAGCCATTTTCTGTTTCGGGGCGCAAGTTGATTTTTTGCCCGCCAAAGGAGAGAGCAATCCGGTTGTTGCGGCCATACTCTTCAATATCCATTCCCAAAACACGTTGATACCATGAAGCAGACAAGGTGGTATTTCGAACGGTTAGGACGAGGTGGTCTAAGCGGTCTACTGTAAAGCGCATATAGTCCCTCAAAAATATTTTATATATGGTTTTCGATAGAAATAAGCGTTGGTTATTTCAACAGATCTTATGGGTAATAAAGAGATCTGTTGAAAGTGTATAGTTCGAGATGACTTGATTTAGTTTTTAGGACGATTACGGAAAGCGTCTAAACTTACAACATCTGCTGGTTTCTTGTTCTGATCATCGGCAGACTCGGTTGCTTCGGCTGATTTTTCGAGAGTTGTTTCTTCAGTAGAATGCTCTTCTTCAGACATCTCGTTTGCTGAGACATTTAAGAAGCGTAGAGCTAAACGCATATGTGGATCTGCAAAAGCCGTGATAGCCGATATTGGGATGGATAGGATGCTCCCGACGCCACCAAAAGAGAGCCCTACAGAGACAGTCTCTTTATCTCTGTTAACGGCAAGATCCCAAAACTGATGCTGGAGAACGATGGTCATTTCTTCAGGGTACTGGGCGCGCAGACGGTCAGGGATGATGACATCAGGGCGGTCTGTACGGAACGTAATATAGAAATGATGGTCCCCAGGAAGTCCTTCTTCTGCAACATGCTCAATGGCACGTAGCATAACTTCACGGTAAGCATCTTCAATCCATTGATCGTAGGGAAGAAGGCTTTCAGGGAGTTCGTGATCAAAACCATCCTGATCATTGTGATCATCGTTGCTCATAATGTTTCCGCCTGACTTTTCAAACAATGATTAAGGTCTGCGATAGACGCGAGAAAAAGACAAGAGGTTTTACAGAATATGAGGTGGGAGGGCTTCTGTTGCCCGGTGCCCTCCCGAACCGCGCTTATCGCTTATGCAGCAACAGCGAGCACCTCAGAGTTATCGTTGGCACTTGTAAGTTTAGCCCGATGACGGTGGTACAATGCCGGGCAAAAGATAAGTCTTTACCATGCGTGTCGAGCCTGTTTCGTCCCCATAAGACCTTGAAAGGTTTTTCTGGTGGAGACGCCGGGCACTGCCCCCGGGTCCACAACACTTATTTCACTTACCGTTTATCGCCATAGCTAGAGCGAACTCCAAGCACTTCTATAGATAGGTAAGAAAGGTATTTTCTGCAAGAGGAAATGAGGGGGTGAGCAAATGTTGTTTGTGTGCTAGAGCGTAATCTATGGCACTGACATCTGAACAGCGTGCTGAGATTGCAGCACAACGAAACGAACCTCAACTCACCAGCCGTCCAACGGTAAAGGCGATGGAGGAGCTCTTATTCACACCGATAGAGGTGTTGGATCATGGCTTTTTGCGCGTTGTTGACTATATGGGCGACGATAGTGCGATTGTTCAGGCTGCGCGTGTGTCTTATGGTCGGGGAACCAAGAAGGTTTCTGAAGATGCAGGGCTGATTCGCTATTTAATGCGGCACCGCCATTCATCTCCGTTTGAAATGTGTGAAATTAAGTTTCACGTAAAGCTTCCTGTTTTTGTCGCGCGTCAATGGATTCGTCATCGTATGGCGAGTGTGAATGAGTATTCTGCTCGATATTCTATTTTGGATAGAGAGTTTTACCTGCCAGCATTAGATCAGGTTGCGGCTCAAAGCCGAGACAACAGGCAAGGGCGTAGCGATGCTCTAGACCCAGAAACGGCGCATAAAGTCCTCGACATTTTACGGCATGATGCGAGCCGTTGTTATGATGATTATGAAACCTTGCTAGATCCTGATGGGATTGGTTTAGCGCGTGAGTTGGCGCGTATGAATTTGACTCTCAACACCTATACACAATGGTATTGGAAAATTGACTTACATAATCTGATGCATTTCCTCTCATTGAGAGCAGATTCGCACTCTCAATATGAGATACGAGTCTATGCAGAAAAAATGATTGATGTGCTTAAAGCATGGGTGCCCGCAACAGCATCTGCGTTTGAAGAATATCGTCGTGGGGCATATACGTTTTCTGCGGGAATGCTAAAGGTTATACGGCGTCGCCTAAGTGGTGAAAACGTAACGCAAGAAACATCGGGGCTTTCCAAGCGTGAATGGTTGGAAATGAATTCTATTTTGGAAACGCAATCGTAAGAAAGCGATGTAGACGTTTATGAGCGATTTGGATGAGTTGTTAAAAAAAGCGCGTGAAGTTAAAGCCGAGCGTTCTTTGGAGCCTTATCCAAAACCTCCTCAGTTTTGGCCGTGGGCTGTTGTTGCTGTTCTACTTATTGGGCTTTCTTTAGGGATTCACTTTTTCTGGCCAGCACATTAAATTCAATAAGAAATTTTTTCATATTCCAGAAATAGTTAACAAATTTATCCACAAGTTCAATAAGATAGAACAACTACCTGATTTTGAATTATATTAATTTGATCAGTTTAATAATGGCCGTATTTCAAGGTTTTTTCGACGGTTATGTGTGAATTTTTTAAGTCTTTTGTGTAAATAAAATAATTTTCTTATCCCACTAAAGAGAAAAATCCACAGAGTCCAGTCTTGACTTTTAGAATGGTTGATTTTGCCTCCAATTTTATAAAAAAGGAGACAACCCGAAAGAGAAGAGGCCTCGAGTCAGAGCCCTTTGGGAGGAAGATTCTTGTCTATAGGCTGATCGTTCGTGAGTGAACCACTCGCAAATGCTAAATCGGTCGCTGCAATTAATGAGGCGTAATAAGCATCTGATTCATTCATTTCAGCATCAATTAAACTATTTTGAGCCATGGCGAGTTGAACAATGGATCCAATATTATTTTGATAAGATATAAGAGAAGCATCAAAACTTGATAAACTGGTTTTTTCGAGTTTTTCTGAAGCTGAATAGGCACTTAAACTCGTACTAAGAGAGTTTTCAGATACAATAATTTGCTTAACAGAGTTATCGACCGTTTGTTGTAAACTCGCTTCTGAACTATCAGACATGTTTTTAGCTTGTTTTAATGTCGCAGATCTTAACCCTCCATCAAATATTGGCACAGTAACCCCACCGAGGATTATTCCGCTAAAGCTATTGGTCGAGAGATTGTAGGTTGGAGAACTATTACTCCCAACGCTAGGAGCAGAGGAAAGGCCTAGTCGACCTGTTGAATAAGCCATATTTCCAGATAAAAAGATTTTGGGAAGAAACTCTTTTTGAGCTGCTTTAACACGGCTCTGCGCAGATTTAACTTTGGCATAGGCCGCCAGAACATCGGGGCGTTGTTCAAGATATTCTTGTATAATATTATCAGTTAAATGAATTGTGTGAGTATCAAGATCATGTTTTTGAATATCCTCAATAGCGATATGGGATTTTGGTGAAATACCGATATTATTAATGAGGGTTATATATGCATTGTTTAACGCTCCTTGAGCTTGCACAAGGCGAACTTCAGATTGTGCAATAAGTTGTTGTGATTGCAGGAGGTCTGTTATTGTTCCTTGGCCATATTTTAGTTTTGCTTGAGCGGCTTTTTCTATTTTTTTTGCATTATTGAGGGCTGTTTGAAGTAAAGCAATATGTGCTTTATTTGATAAATAGCTATAAAAAGACACAGTAACATTATAGATAATTTTTTGATGTTCTTGTGTGAACATAATGTTACTAGCAATTTGATCTTCTCGTGCAGCTTTTATGAGGGCCTCTTTTCTCCCAAAGTCAAATAAAAGCCACTGCATACCTAAAGTTTGGATTTCTCCATGAGCAGATGCACTCGTAATTGAATTGCCTTGATTTTTGCGATGAGTGTAGCCGCCAACGATTGTTGCTGTCAGTTGTGGAAGATATGTACTCTTTGTAATTCCAACGCTTAACGCTGCGTTTTTGGCTTCTTCCCACGCTATTTTTGTTTGTGGGTTATTGGACTGCGCTAAGTCAATGAGTTCAGGAAGAGTAAAATTATGTGCATTTTCTACAGCAGAGGCAGGCCGTATCTGGATATCTTTATTAGCCGGTAAGGAATATTCCTGAGGCATCAAAAGTGTATGCTGACGTGAATGTTGTGGAATAATCACATTTTGAGCGTTTACCGTTGGTTGCCATGCTTGGTCTGAACGTTGTGGAGCTGTTCTTAACTCTTGCGATGCGCAGCTACTGAGAAAAAATAAGCTACAAAGTTTACTGAAACAGGCAAGTTGGCGGTTCTTCATTGGAGATGAGACTCTAGCTTTTCGATTTCTTGTTTTGCTTCATTTAAATTGATGTTCCCAATGAGTAAACGGTAACTTAACTTTTCTGCCTGTCTGAGAGAGTAGAATTTGTCTGTGAAACAAATATCTTTCGAGTAAGAATGGTAAGGTTCGAACTGAACAAATTCAAGGTTAAGTTTACCTGCTTCAATAGCGGATTGGGTGCTAGCAAAAGCTTCTTCTTTTTCTTGAATTGTTGTGCTCTGAAGTTGTTTTTGTAGCATTTGAGAGATGGTAGTGATTTTTTTTGCAAGCGTCTCAAAGGAGCTTTTAGGCCATATACTCGAAAAAACAGCATACGTAACGAGGTTACCAATTAAGACACCTACAATTCTATCTCTCGCTGTTGTCATGTCCGTTGTTGGACCAAAGTCTTTTAATATACAAAGGAAAAACGTAAGGCCTAGTTGGAAGCCCCCATACGAAATTCTACTATCTCCAGCTTTAAGCCAACCAGAGAGTAGAGACATTATAAATATAATAATTGATAAAAGAGTTATTTCGTCCATATGAGGGAATAAATAGATTATACTTAAAATACTGACCCCTCCTCCGATAAGAGACCCAATAAAGCGCATTAGTTCTTTAGAAATCATTTCTCCAACGCGGGGTAATGCAACTAAAAAACATGTGATGATACAGGTATGGATACCTGGCCAATCAAGCGCTTTAAAAATAAGATAGCTTATGAAAACAGCTGCTGTTCCTTTAAGAGCAAACCCAACATAGGTAGGGTTCGTGAACGCATCACTTACAAAAAACCCTTGTTTTTTCTGGGGCGGTTTTTCTGTTACTTTAGATGGAGATATCTCGTTGGGAGGAGTAGTAAAATTGACGAGTATGTCCGGAATGGTACGTAATGGTAATTGGTCGGATTGAATGTGGACGTGCGGAATATCAATAGGATAATTACCTTTAGAAAAGATGGTATATATTTCTTCTAAAGAATTGATCAGATCTTCTGGGGATTCGTCAGAGTAATGTTTGCTAATATCTAACGAGACGGATAATAAAGAAAGGCTGGAGATTGCGGCTTGTTTTAAAGCAATAAGGTCTTTTTCATCCCACATTCTTTCTGAAGAAGCGAGATGAACATATTTCAACATCTCTTCAGGGCCACTGTGGATCAGATATAATGCAGTTTTTTCATGAGATGTGTTTTTGTTTTTTAATAATGAAATACTAAGCTTAATATTATATGCAATTTGATCTGTTAGAAGTTTTTTAGGGGAAGGGCTTATAATGACACCCAAGGTCATCATAAGAGTTGCAGGAATAGACATAAAAAGATTTGAATACAGAATAGACCGCGTAATCTTTTCGCCGATAGGATAATCCACAAACGTAATAAAAAGATAAACAGTTAGCATCCCGCCTATACTAGCGAGTGGCCCTAATTTTGTAGCTGCTGATAAAAAGAAAAAAACAAAAGAGAGTATAGCAACAAACAAAGCTATTAAAAAAATATGATCTAAGCAAAAAAGAACACATAAATATATTGATATCATAATGGATATTATCAATACATGTAGGACTATTCCACTCTTTACATTAGAAACGCGGTCCTTCTGCCAGAGAGCAAGCGAGATGAGAGGAAGCAAATCCAGTCCGGGTATTTGCCATATTTCCCCTATCAAAACGTTTATTGTGCAGCTTGCAGCAATACACAAAGCATACTGTAAGCGGTCAGAGGTCCTTACACACGCTAAGAACCATAAACGTTTAAAGGGTAGGTAGTAGAGTGAATTAATGGCAGGCCGCGCCATAACCAATCTCTACAGTAGACGTTGTACCAAGGCGTAAAAGTCTAGGGTCAGCCCCTTCTAAGCGAATACGAACAGGAAATCTTTGGGCGACATGCACCCAGTCCATCTGACGGGCTACCGTAGGAAGTTCACGCCCGGGCGTTGAGCTGTCAGATGTAGCCACTCCCCAGCCAATACTATCAACATATCCTTTAATCGGAATTTTACGATTAATCATAGAATATACTGTCGCACATTCATGTAAGTGAATAGGAAACAGATGAACTTCACGAATATTGGCAATAGAAAACCATTCATCATCGACAATAAGCGTGAAGAGTACTTGGGAAGCTGTGAGAACTTCCCCCTTCTTAATGTTTAAACTAGAAATATAACCATCTGCAGGGGCTGTCACAACGGTTTGCCGAAGTTCATATTTGGCATGTTCTAAAGCCGCTTTGCTGGCTTCTTGAGAAGCTAGAGCTGTTTTTAGATCACCAATCGCGATTTCGGCTGCGTTGTTCTGTTGTTGGGCTTGTGTGTATGCCAGTTCTGCATTGTGCAAAGATGTGCGAGACTGGTCGAATTCTTGCCAAGGGATATAAGCCTGCTCAGCTAAAGGGTGTAAGCGAGCTGTTGTTCGAGCTGCAATATCTCGTTCATTTTTGGCTTTTGCAACTTGGGATTTAGCGACTTCAGCATTTCTGGTTTTGACGGCAACGGAACGTTTATCATCATCTACTTTTGCCGTAGCAATATCTAAATTAGCTTGCGCCTGAGCCACTGCGATCTGATAAGGTTCGGGGTCTATTCTGTATAATAGGTCCCCTTTTTTGACGTGCTGATTAACTTTCACCCGCAAATCAATTAAACGACCGCCAACTGTCGATGCCACATGAACAAGGTCGGCGTCGAGTTCTGCTGTTTCTGAACTGGGGTGTAGATTATCCTCCCGGTTCATGTACCACCCTATAATAGCAGCTATGAGAATAACTAAAATTGCTATAATAACGCCGATGGAGCTTTTCTTTTCAGTGACAACAGTTTTCATAGTTTATGGACCAAAAAAAGTTCCCCAGATGAGTAATGCAGCAATAGTTCCTAAAGCTGTGTAAGTAAATAAATGGTATCTTAATAGGTTGTTAATATTTAGAAGAATAAAAATATAGCGTAGAGTAAATGTAATAATAATACCTAAAAAACCACAGAGCATCCATGCAGGAAAGTAAGCACCAACGATAGGGAATGAAGGTGCTGAAGTACAGGATGATAGCAGTAAAAAAACGAATATTAGTGGCACGCGCATTACAGAGCGAAAAAGAGAGTAAAGTTTTTCATATCTTGCGCTTATCTTTTTTTTAAGGATTTGGCAACTAGTTCTTCCGGGCGCAGAACGGCGTTAACAGATAGATTAAAGTGGCTTTGTTAAAAATGTGATTTATCAAGCCCCCCGAAGGTGGGCTTGATAAATTTAAAAATCAAAAATCACTTAATGCGATACGTTTCCAGTGATTGTTTGATACACAAACATAATGATATTTTGTATCATCTGAAAATTCACCAGCGCTACATGAAGCAGAGCTTGAGGGCGGAGTATAAAGGGCCTCTTTAAAACGCCCTAGCGCATTAACATTCCATGCTTTTATTGATGAGATATTACCAGCATTTGTCGTGGCATAAAGTGTTGTAGCATCTAGGGCTTCTAGCATAGGAATCTGCCCTGATAACCAGTTTACATATTTAAACGCTAATCCTTGACCTTTTCCAATCACTCCTCCTTCTTCAAAAGAACTTTCCCCGAGGATAGTCATATTTCTAGAAATAGTAGAATCACCGTCAACATTTAGCAAACCAACGGTTAATCCTCCTTCTGTTCCGGAGGTATTTCTTAAAGAGATATGATTGTTGTCAGCTGCGTAGAGATAAGGATGTCCATGTGTATCTCCATTCTGAGGGACAAAACCTAAGCTACTTCCGTTAGTCGTTGTGGCCCCATTAGGAAGAGATACACTACCATCCTGATCCACATATAACCCGTAATGAGGTTGTTGAAGGCTTCCTCCAGCGCCTAACCCTAGGGCATATTCGTGATTAGGGGGGTTATAAACAATTTGTCCGCCAGGGGTGCCGCTTTCATCAGCAGGATTTTTGGATGCATCAGCTCTCCATTGTAGGTGTAAAGAAACTTTTTGTTGTGCTGCAGGGTTGTTCTCACCTGTGATGGGCTTCGAATCACGATATTGAATAAGGCGGAGTGTTGATGTGTTTACTCCTCCGGTCCCAAGTTCAGTCCCCCATGTTTGCGCAAGACTTGTGTCTCCAATGTTTGCACCAAGAGTGTATGGTGCATAAAAATTAGAACTTGTGATCGACCCGTCCCCCATAGCTTGGTAAGCGACAGAACCAGATAGGAGATTACGCACGTGATAACCCAGTGGAAGTGCATGGCCACCGTCGATTGTCCAGCCATAACTATCTTTTGTTAGCTTCCCTCCTCCGCTGTTATTTACAGCGAGAGTATAGCCATGGAGAGAGTTAAGATAATCGGCTGGATCATGGTTCCACATATCTACTTCATGATCACATTCATGAACCAGACTTCCTATACTGCCATTCGGGTTATTAAGATCGCCGTGTTTGCTTTGTGGCTCAAGGTCACATAATTCGTATTGCGTAAATGCTTTAGTATACATCCCAAATAGAATTGCGGGAGCTTTGATTTGTGTAAATTGAGTGTCCAGTGCAGGCTTGGAGCCATCTAATGTGTCTCTCCCTGGAACTTTCTTCCAATCTGATCCAAATCCATAAGTGTTTTGTTGAGGAACGACCCATCCATCAACGGTAATATTTGGAATTGTTCCATCAGGATTTTTGGTCCATGCAACGATAGTTCCAAAATAGGTATTAAATGATCGTCTAAATTTTTTATGTGCCTCCCAAGGCATATTCCAGTTGGATGTTGGGATTTTTTCGTTAGCAACGCCAATTTCATTTGTCGCAACATTCATCCCATCGTGAATCAGATTGCCCCAATATGCGGGTAGTGCAGGAGAAAATGTTGCGCCGGCAGGAGTAAATGTAACGGTGTGTGTAATACCGTCAGGGTCTTTGATAGCCCCTGATGCAATAAATTTTGGTGGAGTTGATCCAGTTCTGGTCCCGCGGACAACGGCATCATAGTTCATATAATTGAGCATGACGCCAAACTGTCCCGCAGAGACACCAGTTCCTTGTCCGCTTGACATGCCGTTCATGGCGACAAAGTCAACGACTGCACCAAGATTAGTACTATCCGGTTGACCAAAAATCCATTCGAACGCTTTTGCGTCTGGGCGTTGACCTCCTAAAATGAGGGCTTTGTCCGTTGGAATACCGGGCATTCCTGGCGTATCAAAATATGAATTATCCGCAGCTTTACCTGTAAAAAAACTGCCTAACGGAGAAGGTGGTTGATATCCCGCATAACTATTCCCGCCGGAATATGTTCCAACACGCAAGAAACTGCTGGCATCGAGTTTTTGTGTGTTGATAGGGGCAGTTATATTACCCGTTTTGTCTAACCCAGCTACTTTTGTGCCAATATCTGTTTGCTGAACAGAGTTGTCAGCATAAGTTGCGATATCACCTAGGTTTGCAGACCAAGGTAGGCCAGAAATAACGTTCTTATCTGACAATCCTCCCGGAGCGAGAGTAGGGGAGGTTTTTGTCTCTGAGCTCCCAATGCGATCCATGAGAGCATTATTGGGAGCTTTTAAAGGGTGCTGGATATGGTTGGGAATAATCTGGCTAGCAGCATAGCTGGTTGAGAATGAAACATAGGAAATGGCTGCAAGTATAAGAAATTTATTCATTTGGCTTCTCCTGTGGAGATCATAATATATTGACCGTTGTTCCATAACGCACCTGGTACAAGTGGGTCTTGTGTAGGGATATCAATTGAGAGGAGCAAGTGACCATCATCACTTACTCCTATAGTTGAAAAACCATTCAGCGAGAGGTGCTTATTTTCTGAAAGACCTGCGACCCCGCCAGGACTGTTTTTTTGAGCATTAATTGCGGTGTTAATATTAACGATGGTTGTATTAGAGGCATCATAAACTGCTTTTTCTGTAGTAGCTTTGATTTCACTTAAGATTTCATCTGCTTGATGAGACGATGTCGCTGCATTATGCTCACTAATTGCTGCAGCATTTTGTGAAGCAGTTGCTTGTGTGGCACTTACAGACGCGAGAGATGCACTATCTTTGGCCTCGGCAATGAGGGAAGGTAGATTTGTTTGTGATAAAATACTTTGGATTTTTTTCTGCACTGCGTCGCTATTAACAGCTTCGTTAAGAGTACTGGCTGTTAATGTATTAAAAAAGGGGCTAGCGACAACACTTTGAACGAGAAAATTTAAACTATTTAGAAGAATGTTTTCTGGAGTGTTTGTATTTGTGTTGCTTAATACTGAGGGAGGTTTGTCGCTCGGAGCGCAAGTGGTGCTATCTGTTACAGGCATAGGAATTCCATGATGATTGGGACGTCCATCCCAGTTGTTAAAATGCTTTAAAAAGAAGAGAGTAATTTTTAATTGTTTCTTATTTTTTTTTGTAAGTCGAACTGATCGTGTAACTCATTATTGTTGAGTATATCCTAGACTGATAAAGGAAACGTCGGAGTTGTGGCCGTCTTCCCTTTGAGGGCGATTTTGATGTTCGCTAAACCGTCTTCAACTTCGATTGCACCAGCTTCAATTTTGCTGATACCAGCCAGAAGTGCGCTCACGTCATAATGTTCTTCTAAAAGAGGAGCGAGATCATCACTTAGATTACCAATTATAGCAGCGGTTGCTTCAAGTTTCGCTTTTTGTGAGGGTTTGATCTCTTCGTCAGCAGCATTTTCAATGATGGTGACGAGTTGTTTTGTAATGTCAGATGCAGTTGCCATTATATGTTTTCCTATAAAAAAGCTCCCCAGAGGGAGCGTTGAAAAGATCGTTCAGTCTGGTAGTCTTGGCTTTCCCTAGGGTTGAGTTGGAAGCACAATTCAGACCTATTACGACATATAACTGTCGTATAAAGTTGGCCCGAGACAAGTTATGTAGTAAATAGCTTATCAAGGGGGTTTGCCCAGATCAGGTTTCGTGAAAGGTGCTAGACCTGCTAAAATCGACAGCTACGTCTGTGTTATTTTTTGTTAATAAGTCAGTATATTTGCTTTCAACGGATCCATATACTGGTAATCAGGTTCAGGTATGCAGCTACCTAGTAAATTAAGGGGGCGAAAGATCGTAATGACTCATCCACGATTTATTTATGTCAGATCAATACCGCGCGCAGCAAGGGATAATTGTAACGAGCGCTTATAATCGCGTGTAGTGAAAACCGACAACAGTTTTATTTTTTTATGTTGGGAAAAGTATTTGGGTTGAATGGTTTGAATTAATTTTTGGAATGAAACTTTTATTTTACACAAGCTTTCTTTACCATTACTAATTTATATTATAGGAGTTTTTATGCAAACCCATATAGTTGCTTGTGCGAGAAATGAAAAAGAAAATATAGTAGAGTGGATTCTATACTATAAATATATTGGCGTAAATAAAATTTGGTTGTATTGCAATGATGATGATCCGATTCCTTTGTATAAAGCAGTATACCCTTTTACACAGGGACCTAATCCACTTGTCAACTTTATACATTATATTGGCGAAGGAGAACAAAAAAAAATGTATAAAGACTACATAAATAATTACATGGATAGAAATATATGGGTCGGCTTCATAGATATTGATGAGTTTGTGACGATAAGAGAAAAATTATCAATCAATGATGTTCTTGCTAAATTTACACAATACGATGCAGTACATGTCAATTGGTTCAATTTTGGTCCTGGCGATAATATATTTAATTCTAATGGTTTAGTAACAAAAAACCTTATACATCGTAATAAATTTCCCAACCAGCATGGAAAAGTATTTGTAAAAACTTCGTGTATAGATGAGGATTGGATGAATAATGATTTAGGAACGTTTTTCCATGGGTTTGGAGCAAATTACAAACATAAGCCTTTTTCAGATGGAATTGCTAATATTGCGACAACATGGGGAGAGAATTTTTATGATTTATTTGAAAATGATTTTCAAAACTATGCAGTAAATAATTCTGATAACATATTATCTACATTTTATATAAGTCATTTTCAAATGCGTTCTTTTGAACACTTGGTGTCTAGATCTAAAAGAAAAATGGCAGCAGATTTTTTGGATCAAAATAGATGGCGCAATATATTGTTCGAGAACACATTTTGGCAAGTAATAGAGGCCGATAATGAGGTGGAAGACACTTTTTTGAGGGATAATGTGCCGTTAGAATTTTCTTTTGAAACAAAAGTAGGAGGGTGAAATTATGTCGTATGCTGTTTTGTTTAAATGCTATGATTGGAATGTCAATATAGAAAAGCAGTTTATGCGCGTTAAGGAGAATTGCGACTTTGGAGATGTTTTTATAGTTTTTGATGTCGATCAGGGTAATTTGAATAAAGTACCCTCTCAGTACCAAGTGTTTTGTGTTAGTGAAAGAGATTTATCGGATGTAGGGCTTGCTCGAACAGGGGGAATTTGGCTTTATTCTGAATATTTGATTATTTTGTTTTGGTTAAAAAACATCCACTATGATTACTATATTTCACTAGATTCTAGCGTGGGAGTTTACTCAAATTTGGATTTTATTATTCAAAAAATGGAAGAGAATAATATTGATTCATTATCTCACGATATAGATACGGATATAGGACATTGGCCTCACCTTGGGTCATCGATAGATTATTATGACTTTAAAGATATAGATCCGAAACTCTTTTTTATTTCATTTTTTTCAAGAGCCGCTATATCGACAATTTATACAAAAAGACTGATTCAAAAAAAGAAAAAAGTAGAACAAAATAATAATACTTTTCCTGTGAGTGAGGTTGTTTTGGGCTCTGAAATTAAAATTATGGGATTAAAAGAAGATAAACTGATTAATTATTGTGACAATTTAGAAAATTATCATTGGAATAGAGGGATTCCTATTCAATATGCTGATGAGTTTGCTGAGGGACAAACTTTTATTTACCCATTGCTTTCAGAGGATGGGGTTATATCTTCCAATACAACTCCTGATATTAAAAAAATTGATGATGTAATCATCAAAAAAGCTATCTTGTTGAATAGTACGTATTTTTATATTAAAATTTATAATTTAAAGGATAATACTGAAGAAGACAAAAATTATATATTAGATACTATAAAGAATAATCTAAAAGAAGATAGTAGTAACGGATATTTCTTCAAGGAAAAAATACTCGATGGTTTTGTGGTCAGGCAAAGTTCTAGATCAGAATATTCAGATCCATATAGTAGTGAGAAAGATGTAATATCTTCAGTCCCAAAAGGTCGATATAATCATCATACGAATGAAGAAACCAATCCATTTATTGAGGTAGAGTTTTTTAACGCAAATGATGTCTCTGAAATATACCTATATGATAGGCCAGATATTATAAGGGAGTATTTATATAAAATTGACTATATCTGCGAAAATGGCTTCATCATTACAGCCTACCAGAGCTCACATATAGAAAGGCTTGGAGATATAGTATCAGGCCCGAAGGTTATAAATATAAATGAAAAAATACGGTCAATTAGAATATCTATTATTGGAAAAGGTATGCTGCACCTTGATTCAATCATCATATGCAGGAGAACTGAAACTGATTGAATTTGACTAATTTTAGGTGATTTGAGAAATTAAAGTTTTTCACTGAGTAGAAAGCTTGGATACGTTGGATGTATCAAGCTATAGCACTACCATTAGGAACAAGAGGAACGTAGTGCTAACCTCCTGTACGGGACTGCTGTTGATGGCAAGTCTCGTATTGGTTCTGGCGTGTCGTTGATAAAGACGGTTATATCCTGTGATGAAACTATTACGAATGTGACGCAAAGCGCGTTTAAATCTCGTAAAAAACGATGTCGCACTCTCTCTGCAAATTTTACAACAGGCCTACATAAATATGATAGACATCACTTTATGTTAGTGTAATCAGATTCATTCTGTATCGATGCATTTTTTCCAAGATGCATCTTAAAAAACGGGAAGATTTTGTTCAGTGCCAGTTCTACGGCCTCTGGTTTGTCATACAAATCGTAATGAGAACTGTTCTCCAATGAAACGATCTGTCGATCTTTAGAGGTGGTAGCCCGACTATAAACTTCTATGCCGTCTCGATAAGCCCCAAATGCGCCAATTTTTTCTCCTACTACAACCATGACAGGCTGGGTCAGTAGGGTTTCTGCAAAAGCAAATGCATCCCATGACAAAATTTTCTGTGCATGACTAAACAACATTCGTGTCCAGCCACCAGGTTTTTGGCCACGGGGTGTTTTATAGTAGTCCGTAGCCTCTAAAACATCTCGATCTGTCAATCCATTTGTACGAGCGGTCTCGATGTTTTGTGGTAACAGTTCATTGACTTGAAGTTCTTCTCCTCGCGCTTCTTTCGTACGTTGCGTTGACATGGCCTCTAGTGTACCGAGAGGATTAAATTCGCTGAAGCCTTCGCGGAACAGGCGACCGAGATTGATCGGTGTAATAGCGGCAACAGCCTTAATCCGCTTTTCTGTCAGCGCAGCGTTGATAACATACCCCCCGCCGGCACAGACACCAATTACACCGATACGATCTGCATCGACATAAGATAGTGTCACCGCATAATCGATTACATGACTAATATCTTCGACCCTCTGGGATGGACTTTCAATCCAACGAGGCGCGCCTCCACTTTCCCCTTGATAGGAGGCATCATAGGTAATGACGACAAAGCCTTCTTTAGCCAACGCGTTGCCGTAAACATTCCCTGAGGTCTGCTCCTTACAGCTTCCAAAAGGATGAACACTGACGATGGTCGGGTAAGTCCGGCTTTCATCAAATCCGGGTGGAAATAAGATATTGGCCGCAATCGACCATGGCATATCACTATTTTGGATTTGGACTGATTTCATCTGAATAATCCTTATTTTTGTGTGGTTTGTTAGGATAGTTTGGCGTGAAAGAATGGAGCCAGCACAGAAACGGCTTCGGTCACAAAATTCTCTCTATCGTAGAGATCCATGTGGCTGGCTCCCTTTATGATATGGACTGACTTGTCCGTACTAGCTGCGCGATTATAAAGGTCGTCGCTCATCCATTTGCTACCTGCATCACTCCCTACGACGATCTGGATCGGCTGCGTCAGATAAGTTTCGGCCATGTGATAAGCATCATAGGTGATAATTTGGTTTAGACTACGCAGCGTTGCAAAACCGGGAGCAGTTTTATATTCAGCGCGCGGCGTATGGTAATATTCCCACGCTTGGCGTAATTCTTCATTCGGCGCATCTTTCTCCGTTAATGGCGCCAAAGGCATGGTAACATAGTTGTTTCCTGTGGCGTCTGTAGTGCGAGCGTTTGCCCCAGCTTCAATAAGAGGGAGGGCATCAATTGAGCGGACAGAATTGTCCCAGCCATTGCGGAACATGGATCCGATGTTGACTGCACTGACAGTACCAATTGCTTTGATGCGATGATCCTGAATGGCCGCATTGGCCGTGTAGCCGGCTCCAGCACAAATGCCCATCGCACCGATCCGGTTTGGGTCGATATATGACAGCGTTGTCAGGTGGTCGATAACGGCGCTGACATCTTCTGTGCTGATATAGGGGTTTTCAAGCTGACGTGGCTCACCGCCGCTTGCACCTTGATAGGAGCGGTCGAATGCAATTGTCACAAAGCCTTCTTTGGCTAGTTTTTGGGCATAGGTGCCAGCTGTTTGTTCCTTTACACCTCCGCCGGGATGGGAGACGACAATGACCGGCCATTTCTTGGTTTCGTCGAAGCCTTCAGGGAAATTCATGATGGCTGACAAGGTAATCGCAGGATTGTTAGTATTTATAAAACTAATATTGCGCATGGTTTATCTCCTGTTGATGCAATTAGGATAGGATAAATCCATTACATAGATTATACAGATAATCTGTCATGGCCTTATCACTGGAATGATAAATGCGGCGGGATGAAATTGCCGATTTAATAGCATTTGTAACAGTTGCCGAAGAAGGTAGTTTTACCAAAGCAGCCCGCAGGTTAGGTATCGCGCAGTCTGGCCTCAGTCAGATTGTGCGACGTATTGAAGAGCGGTTAGGCATGCGGTTGCTGTCACGAACCACGCGTAGCGTGGCACCTACGGAGGCAGGAGAAAGGCTGCTTGCTACACTTGGTCATGTGCTACATGATTTGGATGTGGCGGTTGCATCTCTAGGCGATTTACGAGATCGCCCTTCGGGAACGATTCGTGTTACGGCCGTGGAGCATGCCGCAACAACTATCCTTCTTCCCAAAATAAAACAGCTTCTGTGGGATAATCCTGATATTCGGGTAGAAATAATCATCGATTATGGGTTGGCAGATGTGGTGAAAGACCGTTTCGATGCCGGAGTTCGACTGGGTGGCGAGATTGCGAAAGATATGATTGCCGTACGGATCGGCCCAGATATCCCCATGGCTATAGTTGGCTCACCGGACTATTTTCGCACGCACTCAATGCCAATATCTCCAGCACAGTTAGTTGAACATAGGGCTATTAATTTGCGTCTCCCGACATCGCAAACGGTTAATGGCTGGCGGGTGATGCAGGGGGGACGCGAAACGCGGATAAAACTGGAAGGGCAGATGATCCTCAACAGTCTTGATTTAATTCGGGATGCTGCCTTAAACGGGCATGGACTAGCTTATCTGCCTTTGGACATGGTTCAGAACTCTATTGAACATGATCAATTGGTGAGGGTGCTAGCCAAATTCACGCCCGACCTGCCCGGGTATCATCTTTATTACCCCAACCGACGGCAGGCCCCTCTAGCATTTAGGTTATTCGTCAAGGCCTTGCGGTATTCGTAGTAAGGCGGGAAATGATGGAAGATATGGCTTTGTTGCAAAGCTGAGAGAAGCTGATGAGGGCCTGGTTTACAGGCTTTTTAGAATGTGTAGATCTCGAACTGCCTTTCCAATCAGGCGCACGTCTCCCAGTTTTTTAGTTCGTTCACAGATTTGCCTAGAAACCGTTTGGTAGCTTTGGTATTTCGGGTTGGCCAGAGATGGAAATCATTCATGCTAACCGTTCCATCTCAAAGCCAATAAAGGTTTCAGGCAGGAGCTAGAACTTGGCAACAGAGCCATTTACAGCAGCCATTCACGAATGATTTTCCCAGCTTTCTCGATAGGTTCATTGCTGTTGAGGCCACTTGCACTACTCAGATGCGGTATCACTACGAGTGGCGTTTCGCCCCGATACAGTCTTATACGCTTCGTATATCTTCCAACTTTAAACTCAGCACATTCACAGGGGATGTCACGTTAACTTATGGAAGTTGAGAGAAGCATTTCCGCGTGGCTTTCATGCAACGAGAGAGGCTGCGACCTTCCATTGAGCAAATGCTTGGATGCGATGATTATGTCGTGTGAGAGCGTTGGTGTTAGCAGCGGGTGGAAGGAAGAGATTACGGACGGTAGAGAAGACGGAGACGAACTTCTGACATCCGCGGGGAGAATGAAATTGTTGCATGACCCGTTCCCGTTTTCGCAGCGGTAAATGGCTGTTTTCCACTCGATTGTTTAGCCCTTTGTGAGACAGGTGTCGAACAGACAGGCGAAGTTTACGTTTCTCGGCCCCATAGGATTTTAGCTTATCCGTCATCATCTGCCGTGGACACGCTCCTTGCTTACGCAAAAGACGGGTCAATAAACGCTGAGCAGCTTTAGTATTGCGTCGTGTCTGTAAGATTTCAACAAGGATATAACCATCTTGGTCTACAGCACGCCACAACCAGTGCGCCTTACCACCGATGACGATCCTCACTTCATCGAGGTGCCATACATCGCCAGGCTTGGCAGCTTTACGCCGTAAACGACGAGCATAAGCCATACCAAATTTCAGGTTCCAGCGACGGATCGTTTCATATGACACCATAATTCCACGTTCGAAAAGCATCTCTTCAATCAGGCGGAAGCTCTCAATGGGAAACGGAAATACAGCCATACCACGTGCGCAATTAACTCACGTAGAAAGCGGTGCCTTTTGTAACTCACAGGAGGCGTTTTCATGCACTCCATCTAACACGACGAACTTAACGTGACAGCACCGCCTTATTCGCATTTCATGCGCATCGTTAATATTCACGAAGCCAAAACCCATCTGTCTCGGCTGATTGAGGCCGCCATGAAAGGCGAAAGCTTCATCATCGCCAAAGCTGGTCGGCCAATGGTGCGTGTCAGTCCGGTCACAGCTCCCGAAGAGCATGAGAAACGACGTTTGGGATTTTTAGTCGGACAGATACGGCTTCCAGAGGATTTTGATCGTATGAGCGAGGAAGTCATTATTTCTCTCTTCGACGGTCCGGCATGAAGCTGCTTCTGGATACTCATCTTCTGCTCTGGGCTGCCGGAGATCCTGACCGGCTGTCAATGCGCGCAAGGTCCCTGATGGAAGATCAAAATCATGACCTGATGTTCAGTGCTGCCAGTATTTGGGAAGTGACCATAAAAGTCGGACTGGGACGTGCAGACTTCCAGATTGATCCCCACCTGTTACGTCGTGGCCTGATCGAGAACGGTTACGAAGAACTGGCCATTACCGGTCAGCATGCCCTAGCAGTTGGGCTGCTTCCCGATGTGCATCGGGATCCTTTTGAACGTATCCTCGTGGCTCAGGCGACGGTGGAGGGGATCCGTCTGGTAACCCATGATCCGCTCGTACAGGCCTACCCCGGCCCGATCATCGCCGTTTGATTAGACCCATAATAACATAACGGGCCCTGTTGCAAAGTTTGGAACGGTTTATACGGACTTAATTTCCGGTTTTTTAGAATACGTAGATCCCAAACTGTCTTTCAATTAGACGCAGTTCTCCCATGATACCGTCTTGGAACTGGAAGAATTTGCCCTGTCCTTTTTTCAAGGCGCGCACGGGCCTGATCAGTTGCTTAAGCTTGCCGTGATCGGCTTCGATCACATTATTCAGATATTTCACCTATCGGTGCTGTATTGTGCCCGGCAGTTTGCCTGCATGTTTTAGTTCTTTGATCGCGATGCGGTGCTGTCACGTTAAGTTCATCGTGTTAGACCGCGCGCATGAACAAGGCCCCAGTGAGTTATAAGGTGCCAATTTTACGTGAGTTAATAGCCCATACGGTATGGCTTTATTTTCGCTTTCCTTTGAGCTTTCGCCTGATTGAAGAAATACTTCTCTAAAGTAACATCTCCAAGCTACATTCAGTCATGTTGTTCAGCATTTTTCTTTGCAGCCTCTTCTGCTAGAATTTTTTTCTTATTTTCCTCCAGAAATGCAAATATTTCTTTTAAATCTTCTGTCATTCCCCCTGTTATCTGTATATTAAATTTTGCATATGCATCTTCTAATTCACGATAGTCCTGCAAGCCTAATTCAGGAAAAAAATAAAATCCTGGAAGACGGTCTGTTGGTACAGTAATTTGACCAGCTTGAGCTTTTCGAATAATCGGCATTAACATGCTTTTTAACTCTGCTGCATATTTATTAAGCGGAGCATATTTCTCTAAGGTCGCTTCCAATTTATCGGCTGTTTCTTTTATTAATTTCTGATCCATAATTGTACCCTTTCTTTTTTCTAGGTTAATTTTTAACTTGGCCAATTTTCACAGGTTCATTCCACTCGCCTCTGTTTAAAATTAACGTTTGTTCTCCACCCCCTTCTCGTATAACTATTCCCCCAAGATCAGACGCTGGAGCTATTTTACTGCTCCATACCGTGGCTGAGCTACGAGGTGTGACTTCATAAACATCATATGTTCCACGCTCGCTTTTAACAGGAAGACCAAAATAATCTCCTAAATTTTTGCCTGATTTTTGTGCCGCTTCAAGTTCCTCTTTCTTCATAAAATAAGGAGAATATGCGGTAACTCCCTCTTCAGGAGGAACGATTTTATATAAGGGAGAGGATGCTTCTTCTGATTTTGGCAACGTAGAACCTGATTGTATATTTCCTACAGCTCTATCAGTGATACTCTCTAAAGAAGCATTAGGATCCGCTTTTTGCATTTTATCAATATACTTCCTACCTTCTTCTGTATTCAAATATTTTTTTGCCTCTTCATAACTTACTCCATGAGTTTTAAAATTAGCCTTCGTATCTGCAATTTCAGCAGCATGATGCTCTTTTAAATATTTAGTTTTATAAAAATTCTGCCCTTTGGCACCAATCGCTCTTCTTTCCATAGCCCGCGCTACGGCTTTTCCACCCGCTTTCGCTGCACCGACTAGGCCTTTCTCAGCAACAGCTTTTATAGCAGCTCCTGCAAGTCTATAAGCTCCCCTAGCTACTCCAGGCAGAAAAGAGGCCACGAAAGCAGCCGTACGCACCCAATGGGGGACTTCAGGATTAACACTCAACACACGCTTGGTCGGTGAGCCTATAATAACATTGGAAGATCCCGCCATGATCTTCCCACCACACACAACCTGATCCCCCACGCGTCCTGCAGGTTGGCCATTAATGAAAACGGTTGAAGCCCCTTCAGCCACCATATCTCCAGAAGGATGGCCTATTTTAGAACAGACCACCTTTTTGGTAACAAAGGCTGCGGGTTTACCGTTAATAAAAACATTCGAAGACCCTTCCACCACCAGACCCGTGGAGGCCTGCATTTTAGAGCCAATGTTTTCACCAATATTTTCGGTTTTGGAACTCAGATAACTGCCCACAGCACCAGAAACGACGATTTCCCCAACCGTTGCCGCTACTCCAGCAACAAGAGGAGTGGCTAATCCCGCTGTTACAACCTCAGCGGCAACGGCACCGGCAACCATTGTGGCAGCTATCGCAACGCCCGTCGCAAAAACCAAACCTGTGACCGCCCCAGCCACAAATCCCGTTAGAGCTTTACTATGCCCAATCGGATCACCAAGGCGAGCAGCTGCGGGCATGATTTAACCTATTTGTTCAGAGGAACGTGGACGAAAACCATTGATGATCCTCATAACCGTACGATATGTCCCGCTTGGCATGGGTGTGACGTGAGTGGCGGTAAAAATGAGAATTTTTCGATCCGAAACAAGACGACACGCCATCACCTGATCGATACTCCCTTCTTCAGATAGCCAACGCGTGAGCAGTGCTTCTCCGGGTCCATCAGCCCAATCAACCGGAAGTCTCGCTTTGAGTTCAAAGTCCTGAAGAGTTTCTTTTAACCGGATAATCTCATTTTCTATATAATCCGGTAATTCAACACCGACAGGAAGCGTATCTCTTGAAATCACCAGACTAGCGGCATGTGCTTCATCCCCTTTGATACGAAGCACGTTAAGCGTTTGATCATCCCATGTTCCAGGAACATCTGCTGGAACAGACCCTTCATTAAATACGTAAAGGGGTGTTGAATTATCGTTTATGGCAGACATGAAGTGAACAATTATCCTTTAACAATCATGATAGTATTATACGATCTCTTAAAAAGATCGATATCAAAAGCCAGTTATTAAAATGTTATATATTTCATAACGGAAAGTCTTTTAGACCGTGTCATTTATTCGAGATGTTCTATTTTCTTTCACCCCCACAATCTCTGAGCGATGTGGTGCTCTTCCTGACCTGACGCATTGGCATAAATAGCGGTGGTGGACAGCTGAGCATGCCCCAGCCATTTCTGAATGAGATTAAGCGGGATCCCTTTCGAGACTGCGGCGACACCAAACGCATGCCGTAAGCCTTTAGGCGATGCAGCAGGACCTGAGAGCCCTGCCTCTTGCATGACCCGATGCACCATGCGCCAACCCGTCATGCGCGCCACAGGCCATAACCGAAGCGATTGCCCTCGATCGCGCTTCTTCTGCACCTGACGAACCCCATGCACGAGATCCAGTGTTTCCAAAACCACAGGCGGCACGGGCACGGCCCGATAAATCCCGGCCTGACGTTTCTTTAAACTCTCAAAGATCACGACCCCTGCAACCAGATCCACCCGATCGGCCGTTAAAGCAAGCGCTTCTGATAAGCGACATCCCGACCAGGCCAGTAACAAACACAAGCTCCGCACCTCCCGCGGGAAATGCTCCGCGGCTTTTAAAAAACCAGCCCGCTCTGATTCAGTCAGATATTTCCGTGCCCCTGACGGATCAAAGAGCTGCATGCCGGTTAAAGATGTCGTCCCATCCGCATGAACAGATCGAGAAGCGGATAATACTTTTCGCGTTTTCAAACCTGGACTAGGCAATGAACCGCGTTGAGACGAACGAGAAGAGGTCATGGTTTGTCTTTCAGCTGGTAGCCTCGACGTTGCTTCTTCTGCACCCAGTGCTTTAGGGCTTCTTGTGCCTTGTCAGGTTCCTCAAAGATTTCAGAACGTTCTTGCCCAGTTGTTCCAATGCGCCCCCAGGACCGGGTCAAACAAGAATGACCCAAGAGATCGATCCCCACCTCCAATTGGTAAAAGCGCCAACAGTGTCGCGACGGCTCAATGCGTTCCAATCGAACCGGAGCTGAAAAGGGGGAAAAGGGCGTTTTGGTCATGATCTCACGAGTAATGTAACACAAAGAGGGAAGAAGACCAAAGCCGGATGGGAGAAACCGGGATGGGTTTGAATGGAGAGAAGGGAGGGTGTGTTACACTATAAACTATAACGTAACACACCTTGTTCATTCTTCCTCGCATCTTTCGTCCCCATCCCCGCCGCACCAGGGGTGCAATGGTGTATGAAGAAATCAAAAAATACTGAGATAAGGTGAGATGAGATAGGCTGCTATAAGGCTTAAAAAGCCATTTCAATTTTGCCCCTCTGTCAACACAAAAATAATAAATTCCTCTTTATTTTCAGAGAGATATCCTCCGGCTTATGTTTTTTAATTGTCTCGACTAGACCATATGGATATACTACTTGAATATACATAAAGGATTTAAGATGCTGACCCGCACGACACTCTTCTTGTCGAACCGTTCTCAAGCGGTGCGTCTTCCTAAAGCTGTTTCTTTTGCGTCCGAGCTAAAGGAGGTGGTCATCATTCCCGATGGTGCACGCCGGATCATTGCGCCAGCCGATGCAGCTTGGGATGACTTCTTTACGTCACCCGGTATTGAACTAGCCCCCCGCAATCAGCCCGAAATACAGGAGCGTGAAAGCTTTTGATGCTCCGCTACGCACTCGACACGAATTTCTGTATTCGGGTATTGCGCGATCGACCTCAGGCCTTGAGAGAACGCTTTAACGAGAATGCGGATGCGCTCTGCATTTCTGATGTTGTCTTGTATGAACTCCTCTACGGTGCAGAAAAATCTCAGGATCCGGTAAAACATCGACGACAAGTCGAGCTTTTTGCTGCACGCTTAACGATCTTGCCCTTTGATGATGCCGCAGCTGCCCATACGGCAGAAATCCGGGCTGTTTTAGAAAACAAAGGCTGCGTCATAGGTCCTTATGATCTTATGATAGCTGGACATGCTCGCAGCCGGGGCCTCATCGTCGTAACTGGAAACCTTCGTGAATTTACGAGAGTAGACGGTCTTCGTTCCGAAGACTGGCTGCCAAAATATGGCCCTTGGAGGAGCAAACCTCAATAGTTCATCTGGCGGTCTTGTCACATTAACTTATAACATCGTGGGAAAGTCTTTTTTACTTTTAGAAAAATTTTGTTCGTTGGTAGACATATAGAATTAAGAAAATGAATATATTATTAGTAAATATTATTTTTTCATTAAGTATTATATGTTCTTTTTCATCCAAAAAAGGACATGTTGAAGTTTTTGAAGTTTTGAATTTTTTATCATATGTGTTTATTATTTCGCATATTTACAAAAATTCTTATATTTTTAATAAAAATCACAAATTTTTACTATTTTTCTTATTTTTGTTTTATCCACTTTCTTTTTCTTATTTTTCGCTCATAAATATTACGGACCTTATAAATATTAACAGTACTTTTCTACTTTTTATTTTGGGAATATCAAATCCATTTGTATCTATAATTACAGCAATGAGTATTTTTATGGGAGTCCCTTTAGGGTCTCCCTATTTATTAGCATCTATTTTAGATTGGACCTATATACTTATTATGTTGTTTATTAATATCTATAAGATATTTTTTGTTCCTTTTTTTCTTTTTTCTCTTTTCTTTAAAAACTTTAAAAAATTATCGCTTTTTTACAAAATAAATTTCTTTATTGTTATTATAGCAATCATATATAATATATTGGGATTAAATATTTATATGCTAGGTAATTTGAGGCTGTCACATTGACTGGCCCTGTTGCAAACCACTGCCGGTGTTAGCGGCGGGTGGCACGAAGAGATTACGGACGGTCGAGAAGACGGAGACGAACCTCTGACATCCGCTTGGTGATCTGAATTTTGCAGGTGCTGTCACGTTAAGTTCAGCATGTTAGATGGAGCGGATGAACACGCCCCCAGTGAGTTACAAAAGGCACCGCTTTCCACGTGAATTAATTGCTCACGCGGTATGGCTGTATTTCCGTTTTCCACTGAGCTTTCGCTTGATTGAAGAAATGCTTTTCGAACGTGGGATTGTGGTGTCGTATGAAACGATCCGTCGTTGGAGCCTGAAATTTGGTATGGCTTATGCTCGTCGTTTACGGCGTAAAGCTGCCAAGCCTGGCGATGTATGGCACCTCGATGAAGTGAGGATTGTAAGTAAAGGAAAGCCTCATTGGCTATGGCGTTCTGTAGACCAAGATGGTTATATCCTTGATGAAATCTTACAGACACGACGCAATACTAAAACTGCTAAGCGTTTACTAACCCGCCTTTTGCGCAAGCAAGGCGTACGTCCACGGCAGATGATTACAGATAAGCTAAAGTCTTATGGAGCCGCAAAGCGGAAACTCCACCTATCTGTCCGACATCTTTCCCATAAAGGCTTGAATAACCGCGCTGAAAATAGTCATTTACCGCTCCGAAAGCGTGAACGGGTGATGTAAAAGTTCAGATTACCAAGCGGATGTCAGAGGTTCGTCTCTATCTTCTCTGCTGTTCGTAATCTCTTTGTTCTACCTGCCGTTAACACCAACGCTCTCACACGACACAGTCATCGTATCCAAGCCTTTGCACAATGGAAAACTGCATAGCCAGTAATGGTTTCAGGTAAGAGTTGAAACTTTGCAACAGAGCCTCATTACTGGCTAGATGATCCGACAAATGGAGGCGGAAATTTTGAATAACATAGCGTGGCCATCGATTCTTGAGAAAATTGGAGCAAATAGGTCCAATGAAATCGCCTTGGTTGATGGTGGCCTCTTTAATAAAGTTTACCGCGTAGTAGACAATGGTCGGGTCATATTCGTAAAAGTGATATGCGATCATGCCCGGTTGTCAGGTTTCCCCCTCTACCGACTACATCGAGGCAGCGATTCACCGTAGCAACATGCGTTCATCTTCATGCACACACAAGTAGGCATCAGGCCTCTCTTGTCAACGTTCCCGCCCTCCTCGCTTTCGACGAAAAAGATTACTCGATTGCCATGGAGAACGCCCCTGGAAGGCCGTTGCACGAGCTGTTGATCAGCCGTGAATATTTCGATCGCGCGTTCAAGATAGGTCTCCGCGTAGTTGCATGGCTACGGAATTTTCATCTCACACCATGTTCTGACCATGATCTTATTATGGAGTCGAGCCAGCCCTTCAAGGCTTACAAGGCGGACTTGCAATACACGAGGTTATTTGAGTACCTTAGTCCTCCCCAAGTAGATGTAGCGGAACGTTTCCTGCATAGGCAGATTAAAAATACTAAGTCAGTTCTTCATGGCGATCTAAACTCTCGTAACATACTGGTCGATGACGAAAATCGTATTAACGTTATTGACTTTGAACAAGGGCAGGTTGGGAACGGCATTCACGACGTAGCCTACCTCGTGTCGGAGTTCGTTATATATTCGTTCTTCCAAAATTCCGATCCCGAAGAACAAATTAAAAGATTCTGGAGAGAATACGACTGGGAGTTTCGGAATCGCTTGCGTTGGGAAGAATACCGCCAACACCTTGCATTCCAGGTTCTCTATCGTCTTAAGGGGCCCTCACGACAAGTTTGGGCGGGACATCTTGACGAACCGACAAGACGCCAAATCGAGGATTGGAGCTTGCGCCAATTCGCAGAATGGCTTCTGTAGCAACCTACATAATTAGGTTTATATGCAGAAATGATGGCCAGTTATAAAGTACCCCGAGTGCTGTCACGTTAACTCTGTCGTGCTAGACGGAGCGGATGAACTTAACGTGACAGCACCGGCAGCCTCTTTAGAATGGAAACAGATTAATTTCAGAACCATTCCTGTGACATGCACGCTTATAAAAACGAAAACTCGATCTCCGAGAGAGATCAATCTTTCCGAGCGAGTAGTCCATGATTTAAAGCGTTTGCATCAAGGAAGGGGAAAATCAAAGTACGTTTTTATTTCTCCGTTAGGGGAGAGGTACACGAATGTTTCAGGACGCTTCCGCATTTTGACGTCGAAAGCCATGTTAGATAAAGGGCGGCATTTCCGATGCCATGATTTAAGGCATACGCATGCTATTCGTGCCCTGCAATCAGGAGCATTCATATATGATGTGGCGAGAGCGTTAGGACATTCCAGCGTTAAAACAACAGAAGTTTACACGGCATGGCTGACACGAATCGCACGTTAAAAAGCCGGATTTTTATCCGGCTTTTTATCCGACATTGTGTGCGCTATATGCGCTGTGTGCGCCGTATGCGTTTTTAAGAATGGCTATTTTCTGGGAATTTATGGTGCCGGGTGAGGGATTTGAACCCCCGACCTTCGGTTTACAAAACCGCTGCACTACCACTGTGCTAACCCGGCAATCGGTAGAGCAGCTTTTCACATAAAATGTGATGATGGGTCAAGTGATTAAATAGCAATTTTATCGAAATTAATTCTTTTTTTGTTTTTGCATCAAGTCTTCAGGGGGAGGAAGCGCTGTCGACTCTTTAGAAAAGCCATATCCATCTTTTGAGAGACCATGGTGTATGACTTTATGGTTTGTGCTGCAGCCACTCATAAAAAGAAGAGAGAGGCTTATGATAATATATCGCATCTATAGTCACCGATTAATTTGAAAATTGTAGAGATTGGCTCAGAGTGAGAGATAGCTTTTGGTAAGCTTGGGCCGCAGCGCTATCCGGTGTTGAAAGTATAATAGGCGTACCTGCATCAGCGCTACTTCGAATTTCTGCAAGCAGAGGAACTTCTCCTAAGAAAGGAACATGTAATTTATCCGCCTCTGCTTTGGCGCCTCCGTGGCCAAATAATTCAGTGCGATGATTGCAGTTAGGGCAGCAAAAATAGGACATATTTTCGACGAGTCCTAGTATTGGTGTTCCCATACGTTCAAAGAGGCTGACCCCGCGCCGAGCATCAAGCAATGCAATATCTTGAGGGGTAGATACAATCACAGCGCCCCCACGTTTAAGATGAGTATTTAGTTTTTGCGTTAAGGTTAGTTGCGCGTCTCCTGTCCCTGGAGGCATATCAATCACTAAAACGTCTAACTCTCCCCACTCAACCTCACCAAGAAACTGCGTTAGAGCTCCCATGACCATCGGGCCACGCCAGATCATCGCTTGTTCTTCATCGACGAGATAGCCAATGGACATGGTTTTTATATTCCATGCATCAATCGGATAAATACGTCCGTCTTTGACTTCCGGTCTTACATTTTTTCCTAACATATGAGGTAAAGATGGGCCGTAAATATCAGCATCAAGGAGCCCTGTTTTGAGGCCTAATTGGGATAAACCTACGGCTAAATTAACGGCTGTGGTTGATTTTCCAACTCCTCCTTTGCCAGAAGCAACAGCAATAACTGCTTTGACATGAGGAAGAAGGGGCATCGAATTAGAGGAAGATTTACGGCTGCCACCTAATGGACGATGACCTGTGTTCGTCGTTTGGGCGGAGGAGTTAGGGGCGGTTCTGTGAGACGTGAAGGTGATGGTTGCTTTTTCTAAGCCTGCGATCTTGGCAATAGATTGCTCAGCTATAGAACGTATTTTATCAATTTGATCAGCTTTAGTTTTAGATGTTGTGAGCGAAATATTAGCGTGCCCGTTTTGTATGGAAATATTTTCTAATGTTGAAAAAGAAAGAATGTTTGAGTCTGAGCCTGAAAAATCCTTTTTTAGAATTTCAATAATGTCTTGTTTAAGAGAAAGGTCTGGTTTGTTCATAAAGGGGTTCTCTTAGAATGGCCAAATTTGAAGAAAAATTTCATTGGATTTTTGAACTTTATCACAGATTAGATATGAACTGCACCCAGAACTCCGAAAGGGTGGCAGGAAAAGATTATCTAGGCTAGCGTATCATGATGACCAGATTCACGACTAAACTTATTTTGTCATGTGCTCTTTGCTACATATCTCCAGTGACAAAAGTATATGCACAAAATGTTGCCCCGACCGTTCCCATTACACCAACGCCGCGTTCTGTTCCTTCCAGCTTTGCGGATCTTGCCAATCGCCTTTTGCCGTCTGTGGTTAACGTTTCAACCTCAGCCGTCCTAAAGCCAGAAAAGCAGGACGATCAGGGGCCTGATTCTAGCAATCCAGATGGTCCACAGGTGCCAGAGTTTCCTCCAGGCTCTCCGCTGGAAAAATTTTATCATGATTATATGAACCATAAACCTGCTCCCAATCGCCCTCCAAGGCGGATGCAGGCATTAGGTTCTGGTTTTATTATAGACCCAGCTGGCATTATTGTGACGAATAATCACGTTATTGAAGATGCTGACCAAATAACGGTTACTCTACATGACGGAACGGAAATGCCTGCGCGTATCGTTGGGCGTGATAGTCAGGTGGACTTGGCCGTTTTAGAAGTGAAGCCACCTCATCCGTTGCCGGCGGTTTCTTTAAGTAATAGTGATGCTGCCCGGATTGGTGACTGGGTTCTTGCAATCGGTAACCCGCTAGGATTGAACGGAACCGTTACCGCGGGGATTATTTCGTCTCGTGGCCGAAATGTCGATCATGGGCTGTATGATGATTATATTCAAACGGATGCAGCAATTAACCGAGGGAATTCCGGTGGCCCGTTATTTAATTTAGCGGGAGAAGTGATCGGAATAAATACCCTGATTTACGGTGGTTCAGGAGGGGGGTCAATTGGGATTGGTTTTGCTATCCCTGCGAATGATGCACGCAATATTATCGATCAGTTGAGAAAGACAGGCCATGTTTCCAGAGGGTGGCTTGGCTTAAAATTTCAAGATGTTTCCTATGATATTGCTCAGGATCTGGATTTCCACAAGGCGGATGGCTCAAGAGGAAAGGGATCTTTAGTTTCAGACGTGTCGCCTAAAGGGCCTGCGGCAAAAGCGGGTTTGCAAGTGGGGGATATTATTACACGAGTAGGCGATCAAGAGGTAACGGGGCAAACAATGCCACGCATTGTTGCTGCTATTGCCCCTGGGACAAAGACAGATCTTACCATTTGGCGTAAGGGCAAGATACAGACGATAGCGATTACGCTTGGACAATCCCCCACGCCCCCCGATATGCCTCCCTCTGATACACACCAGCCTCTGCATATGAAGGCAATGTTGCAAGGTTTAGGCTTAACGGTTCGATCGATTGATGCTGATATTCGGACACAATATGCTTTGTCTGATGATCAGAGAGGGGTCTTGGTGGAGCAGGTTACCGCTCAAGGCCGTGCTGCGTCTCGGGGAATTGTAGCTGGCAATGTCATTACGCAAGTAGGGCAAGAGCAGGTTAATACCCCAGATGACTTTAAAAGGTTGGTTCAGCGTATGCTCGACCAGAAGAAGAAGGAGGTCCTTCTCTTGGTTCAGGATGATAGCGGTTTGCGTTGGGTTCCTGTTCCCTTCGCCGAGAATTAAAAGGTTTTGAACAAGATCATAAGAACATTTTTGCAGAGGTTTCGTGTTTCAGCGTTTCAGGAGCGCTGGCACGAAGTATTATATCCAGCGACACGGCATGCTGTTCGTTTGTTGATCTCCATTGCGTCGGCGTGGGGTGTTAGCCTGATATTTCATTTGCAGGAAACAACGTGGGCGCTGGTTACTGCGCTAATTGTAACGCAGACAAATATAACAGATGTTGTTCTAACGGCCCGAGATCAGATTGTGGGGACAATTCTTGGGGCGTTTGCCAGTACAATTGCTATTACACTTGAAATGTGGACCGAGATGAAATGGCTTCCATTTTGGCTCGTACTTATACCCTTGGCCTTTCTGGCCTCTGTCAAAAAGCGTTTGCGTTTTGCATGTGTTACTTTGATGATTGTGTATCTGTTTCCATCTTATGGAAATCCGTTCTCTCCTATGATCGCCCGTTTAACAGCGATTATGGTAGGGGTTATCGTATCTTTAATTGTTTCTTATCTGGTTTTTCATCGTAGTGCGCGTCGGCAGGCATTTAGTATGTCGTCTTGTATTTTGAGGCGCTTAGCACAGCTGCTCAAGTTTGCTCTGGATGCTGAAGTAAGCTGGTATCATGTGGAGCGACGTGCTGAGGCGTGTATTCCGCTGATTATACAATTGGAGCAGGCTGTTGAAGATGCAAAAAGAGAGCATTTTATCGCGTTAGAAAAGCGTGACCCTGTGTTGGTTACTCTTCCTAAAATCATGAGAAGACTTCTCAATGATACGATGCTGGTTGCACGTGCACTTTCAAATAGGGCGTCAGCTGAAACTGCAGATATATTGTTTTTGTACAAAGGTCTGAGCCATACTTTAAGGGTAATGGCGTATAGCTGTGATCAACGTTTTGTGCACAAACCAAATCGTTATTTTAAAAAATTAAAAGATAAAGATATCTTAACAGAGCTTTCAAAACTTGAAGAACAAAACAAGGCTGAGGTTCGCTTTGCGATGTCTTTATTTAAAGAGGATTTGGAGCGGGCTTTAAGAATAATCGTTCATAACGATGTTAATGCAGTGCAAGAGCTGTGAGAAATATGTGAACCTTTGGGCGCATGCTCGCGTTTTGAAAGTGAGACTTAAAATTGAGTAAATAGCCTCCGAGAGGGGGCTTCATATGGAGTGGAGAATTTTATGATCACACGTGAAACCCTGAAATCTCTTCCATCAGGCGTAAAAGCTCCTCCTTATAATGTAGCGGATGTAAAGCCTGGAATTGTTCATTTTGGTGTTGGTAACTTTTTCCGCGCTCATCAGGCATTTTATATTGATAAAATTCTGAAAGATGATCCAAATTGGGGCATTGTAGGTGTTGGTTTAACAGACGGTGAGCGCTCTGAGAAAAAAGCCAAGCAGTTTAAAGAGCAAGATTGTTTGTATTCTTTAACTGAAACGGCTCCTTCAGGAGAAAGTGAAGTCCGTATTATCGGGGCTTTGCGTGACTATCTTTTGGCCCCCGCAGATCCAGAGGCGGTATTAAAGCGTCTTGCTGATCCATCTATTCGTATTGTTTCCATGACAATTACAGAAGGTGGTTATAATATTGATGAATCAACAGGTGAGTTTGACCTGAAAAACCCTGCTGTTCAGAAAGACCTCAAAAATCCAGAGAAGCCATCTACTGTTTTTGGTTACGTTGTAGAAGGTCTACGCCGTCGCCGGGATGCAGGAGTTAAGGCATTTACGGTTATGTCTTGCGATAATTTAAGACATAATGGTCATGTCGCTCATAAGGCATTTTTAGGCTATGCGAAGGCGCGTGATCCTGAGTTGGCAAAATGGATCGAAGAGAATGCAGCCTTCCCTAACGGGATGGTAGATCGTATTACACCAAGCGTTTCGGCTTCTGCCCATAAGAAACTCAATGAAGACAGTGGTTTGGATGATGATCTTCCACTTGTTGCAGAAGATTTTACGCAATGGGTATTAGAAGATAATTTTGCTGATGGCCGTCCTCCTCTCGAAAAAGCTGGGGTACAGCTCGTTGATGATGTGACGGATTACGAACATGTAAAAATCCGTATGTTGAACGCATCACATATTACCGTCTGCTTCCCAGGTATTCTGGTTGGGCATGAATATGTTGATGAAGCTGTTAATGATAAAGAATTACGTTCTAACCTTGAGAATTATCTCAACAAGGATGTTATTCCAACTTTGAAAGCTCCTCCTGGCATGACGTTGGAAGGGTATCGTGATAGTGTTATCAGCCGTTTCTCTAACCGTGCTATGGGAGATCAGGTTCTTCGTGTTGCGGGAGATGGTAGTTCAAAAATTCAGGTTTTCTGGACAGAAACTGTTCGTCAGGCTCTGGAGAAGAAAAATGATATCTCACGGATTGCTTTCGGAATAGCAGCTTATTTAGAGATGCTTCGCGGCAAGAACGAAAAAGGTGAGACTTACGAACCTAATGAGCCAACCTTTGGCGATAAGCAGTGGGAACTAGCTCACAAGGATGATTTTGAAAGCGCTTTGAAACTTCCATCATTTGATAGCTGGCGTGATCTGGATACGTCAGAATTGAATGCGAAAGTCGTTGAAATGCGTAAAATCATTCGCGAAAAAGGCGTAAAAGCAGCACTTCCTAAATAGGATAACTGCAAAAGGCTCTCTGAGATAGAGAGCCTTTTTTATAGAGTTGAAAGTTAAAGCTGACGATCGCGTTTAATACGATCCCACGCAGCATTAATTCGAGCGACGCGCTCTAACGCGCGCTGGCGTTCAATGTCGCTTAAATTCTTTTGTGCCAAAACATCCGGATGATATTCACGCACGAGAGTGCGCCAGCGAATACGGACTTCTTGATCCGTTGCTGTATAAGAGATGCCAAGAACGCGATAAGCATCTGGCTCCCCGGTATTTGACGCACGCGTATTGCCGTTTTCTGCTCTTTCCCAAGCGCCGGGTGGTAACCCAAAGGCATGATGAACGCGCTTTAAGAAATCTAATTCTTTAGGGTGTAATTTTTTGTCGGAGCCAGTATCAGCACGGGCAATACGAAAAAGAGCAGCCATTAAATTTTCAAGAGGCGCTTTATCGCTGCTGTAAGCCTTACCCATCTCTAAAGCGTACATTTCAAAATCATCCGTACGCTCGCGAGCACGGTCAAAAAGCATTCCAACTTCTTTGGTGTTATCAGGTGGAAATTGAAAGCAGGCTTTAAAGGCATTGATTTCTGCTCGATTAACAGGCGCATCAATTTTGGCAAGCTTTGCACATAAAGCAACAAGGCCAATAGCATAAAGCTGGTCTTTTTTGCCTAACGCGGCAGCAACTTTAGCCGCGCCAAAAAATGCTGCACTATGAGGATCTGGCCGGCCACGGCTCGGAAAACGCTCACTCCAGCCCCCCGTAGAAGGGTTTAGGAGCGCACCATTGTCCGCAGCATGCCCCAGAGCTGCTCCCATAAGAGCACCAAAAGGGCCGCCAACGGCAAAGCCTGCAACGCCCCCAAACATTTTTCCCCAAATACCCATAGATTTAATTTAGCATTCTCTTAAGAGGTCGCAAAGGAGGAATAGTTAAAGTTACTCTTCCTGAAAAGTTTTATTGGCATGAAGAGCCGCAATACGTAAAGCAGAAGAAAGAGGACGATGTGGTGGGCGGCTAGCATCAATGGACGTGACGAATGCGGCAAAACTCATTTTCTGGTGTTGTGCTAATTTATCTAAAACTTCCCAGAATTCCGGCTCTAAAGCAATGGATGTACGATGACCTGCAAGTGAGATGCTGCGCTTGATAAGAAACGTCATGAAAGTTGCTCCAAAGCCCATTGAGCCGTTTCTCTAATATCTGCATCAGGGTCTGTTAAGTGTCGTTGGGCAGAAGGAATAAGCGTTATATCTTTTGAATTGCCAATAGCAATTAGCACATTACGTATAAAGCGATTGCGACCAATGCGCTTAACAGGAGAGCCAGAGAACATTTTGCGGAATTCTTGATCGTTTAACTGAGCAAGCTCTGCTAATGGAGGTTCGATAAGATCAGAACGCGCGCGTAGCTTTAGGTGTGAAGCTGTTTGAGCAAAGCGATTCCATGGGCAAGCCATAATACAATCATCACATCCATAAATTCTGTTCCCGATTTGGGTTCTAAACTCGTGTGGAATAGGGCCCTTATGTTCGATAGTTAGATATGAAATGCACCGTCTGGCATCCATGCGGTAAGGCCCAATAAAAGCATTTGTTGGACACGCTGTGAGACATCGTGAGCAGCTTCCGCATTTTCCGCCTTGGGGAGAGGAGGGGGTTAATTCCAAAGTCGTATAAATCTCACCCAGTAAGAGCCATGATCCATGATGTCTGGAAACAAGGCACGTATGTTTGCCCTGCCATCCTAAATGAGCTTGCTCAGCGAGAGCACGTTCCGAAACAGGAGCAGTATCTACAAATACTTTAACCTGAGTTTGTTCCCCGCCTTGTTTTACAACAAACTGTGCCAGTTGCTTCAGCATCCCTTTGATAACATCGTGATAATCTCGATTTCGGGCATACACAGAGATATTGCCACAGCTTGGATTTTTTAACGTTTGATCAGGTTCCTCGGCTGGCGCATAAGAGAGCGCTAAGGATATAACGCTTTTTACTTCTGGCCATAAAGCTTGCGGATGGCTGCGTTGTTCAATGCGCGTTTCCATCCACGACATCGTGCCATGATACTCTTGTGCGACAAAAGCACGTAGTCCGTGTTCAATTTCTTTCGGTAAGTCTGCTTTGCAAAACCCTACGGCATCAAACCCAAGATGTTGGGCATGGAGGGTTATTGATTCTTCAAGAGATCGCTCGTGGGAAGAGGGAGATGGCATGAGAGTTCACTCTATTGAGATAATGCGCAAAGCTACAAAACAGGATCTTTTTATTTGCGGAACATTCAGACATGATATTTTTTTCGTTTGTCCGGTGAGTGCTTTATTATGCGCCGATCCTATATCACGTTAGATGTTTTTACAGATCAGATGTTTGGGGGCAACCCTTTAGCTGTTGTATTGAATGCGGAGGGTTTGTCTTCTGATCAAATGCAGAAAATAGCGATTGAATTTGGATATTCTGAAACAACGTTTGTTTTGCCGCCACAGCATTCAGAGCATACTGCTCAAGTAAGGATTTTTACTCCTGGAGGAGAAATCCCTTTTGCAGGGCATCCCAATATTGGGACAGCTTTTGCCTTGGTCATGCAAGCAGAAAAACAAGGAAAAAAGCTTCCAGATACGTTGCTTTTTGAGGAACAAGCTGGGACTGTTTTGGTAAAGCTATGGAGGCAGGGTGGTGCGGTCATTCAAGCAGAGCTAAGAGCTCCAGAGCAGCTTTCCAGACGCAGTCGGGCTTTGCCTGAAGCTGCTGCTGCGTGCTTGGGATTACAGCCAGAAGATATTCAAACGGACCATCATGCGCCCCAGATTATTTCAGTTGGATTGCCGTTTTTAATCGTTGAACTTACATCAAGAGATGCTTTGCGCCGGGCGCGCGGTGATTTGGTAACGCATTTAAATCATTTAAAGCCTTTAGGTGTTACATCAATATATGCCTATACGCGTGATCGTCTTGCGGAAGAGGAAAGTGATATTCAAGCAAGAATGTTTTCTCCCATTGATGGCATCGTAGAAGACCCCGCAACGGGGAGTGCAACCGCTGCAACGATTGCATTTTTATCGGTCTTAGAAAATGTAGAAGAAAATGCGCTTACCTTCTCACAAGGTGTGGATATGGGGCGTCCCAGCCTTTTAAAAGCGCGTTTTAAAGAGGGCTGGGCTTATGTCTTGGGAACAGCAGTTCCTGTGATGGAAGGTTGTTTGGTGGCAGCAGCAGACTAGAGCGCAAGTTGAGGCATCGGCCATTCATCTTCAGTCCAATCTCCTTGTGCCCAGTCTTGGCGTAATTTCTGGGCGACTTCAGTAAGGTTCCCTGCGATGATCGCTTGTCGGATTGTGCGCATGAGACGTTGATAATACGCCAAATTATGCCATGTCAGGAGCATGGGGCCGAGTATTTCGTTTGCGCGGAATAAGTGATGAAAATAAGCCCGTGTGTATTTACCGGCCATAGGGCTGTCATCATGAGGAGTAATGGGGCGCGTATCTTCTGCAAAGCGAGCATTACGTAAATTAATGGTGCCGCGTTCTGTATAAGCACGTGCGGTGCGTCCTGCGCGGGAAGGCATCACACAGTCGAACATATCGACTCCTCTCATGACGGCACCAAGAAGGTCATCCGGTGTTCCAACTCCCATGAGGTAACGTGCTTTATCTTGCGGGAGGAGAGGCGTGGTAAAGTCAAGGGTGGAGAACATAAGTTCCTGTCCTTCCCCCACAGCTAAACCGCCTATGGCATAGCCTTCAAAGCCAATATCTGTGAGTGCTTTTACAGAAGCTTCACGAAGTTCTTTTTCCGTTCCGCCTTGGACAATCCCAAATTGCCCGTATCCATCACGTGCAACAAAGGCTTCGCGTGAGCGTGCCGCCCATCGCATCGACATTTCCATAGATTTACGAAGGACATCAGGCGTTGCCGGTAAAGCAGGACATTCGTCAAAGGCCATCGTAATGGTAGCATCAAGCTTATATTGAATGTCTGTAGAGCTTTCAGGGGTGAGCCTATGCTTGCTGCCATCAATATGAGAGCGGAATGTCACGCCATCTTCATCCAGTTTACGAAGAGCGCCTAAAGACATCACCTGAAAGCCACCAGAGTCCGTTAAAATGGGCCCCGGCCAATCCATCATTTTATGTAGTCCACCTAGCTTTTGAACCCGGTCTGCATTGGGGCGTAACATGAGGTGATAAGTGTTCCCAAGTACGATCCCTGCACCAGTGGATCGGACTGCGTCCATCGTCATGCCTTTTACCGTGCCAACGGTTCCGACGGGCATGAATGTTGGTGTCTGAACAACACCATGGCGGGTGTGAAGGTGCCCAGCGCGTGCCTGTCCGCATGTTGCTTCTGGGATCCATGTCATTTTTTGTGTTGGTTCAGTCATGAACGGCGCTCCAAGAGGCAGGCATCTCCATACGAATAGAAACGAAGATGATTGGAAATGGCATAGTGGTAAGCATTGCGCATGGTATCTGTCCCGCTAAAGGCGCAGACCAACATGAACAGTGTTGAACGTGGTAGATGGAAGTTGGTCATGAGTAGGTCAACAGCTTTGAAGCGGTAGCCGGGTTTAATGAAAATGGAAGTTTCGCCTTGCCATGGCTGGACGGTTCCATCTTCTTGAGCAGCGCTTTCGAGTAGCCTTAAAGACGTTGTGCCGACAGCAATAATGCGGCCGCCTCGTGCTTTTGTTTGATTAATGAGATCTGCCGTGCTGGCATCAATCTCTCCCCATTCAGCATGCATTTTATGTTCTGCAATCGATGATCGAACGGGGAGGAACGTTCCTGCACCAACGTGGAGTGTTAAGGTGCGGCGTTCAATACCCTTTTGTGCCAAGGCCTCAAGCAGTTCTGGTGTGAAGTGGAGGCCTGCTGTAGGGGCTGCGACAGCGCCGCGTTTTTCAGAGAAAATGGTTCGGTAATCATTGTCATCTTGTGGGGTCGGCCCAAGAGGGCGTTCAATATAAGGAGGAAGAGCCAAAGCACCGACGCGTTCTAAGAAAGCGTCAAATTCATCACCTTCGACAGAAAAACGTAAGCTGATGGCGCCATCCCCTTCATTGGTTATAATGGTAGCCGTCACAGGGTCATCGTTAAAATGAAGAATATCGTCGGGTTTGAGTTTGCGGGAGTTGCGAGCAAGGGCGTGCCAGCTTCCATCTGCTAAAATACGATCCAGCGTAATGCCAATTTTAGCTTCTCCGCGTTTTGCCGAAAGCTGTGCGCGAATTACTTCCGTATTATTGGCAATAAGAAGATCTCCTTCTCGTAAAAAAGAAGGGAGATCACGAACGGTATAAGTCTGGAGTTCGTGGCCGGGGCGAACATGTAAAAGTTTTGCGCTATCGCGAGGGCGGGCTGGTTCGATTGCAATATGATCGTGTGGGAGATCAAAATCGAATGGAGTAAGTTCATCCGTCATGCGAAGCTCTGTAGCAGGTTCGGGTATAGAAAAGACATATAAAATCAAGCAATAAGAAATTAATGTATAAGCAAGCGGAGGTGCTTAACCAAGGCCCGGCATACGTTTGGCTTTCTGCCACAAATCTTCAAGAGTTTGTAACTCTTGTTCCTTCATCACTTTACCCTCTTTAGAGAGCATGGATTCCATGGCTTCAAAGCGGCGTGTGAATTTTTTGTTGCTACGACGTAAAGCAGCTTCAGGGTCAAGGTTGAGTTTGCGTGCAAGGCTGGCAACGGTAAAAAGGACATCCCCCAGTTCATCTTCTATACGGTCTTTATCGCCATTCAGTTCATGCTTTAGTTCTGTAATTTCTTCCAGAACTTTATTCAGAACCTCTTCTGGTTCATCCCAGTCAAACCCCACGCGAGATGCTCGGCTGCATAGTTTTGAGGCGCGTGTTAAGGCCGGTAAGGAGTGAGCAATGCCGGCAAGGGCACCAAATTCAGACCGGGCATGACGTTCTTTTTCTTTGCTTTGTTCCCAGTTAAAAGAGTCGGGGTTTTTATCTTCAAAAATATGTGGGTGCCGTCTGACCAGTTTATCAGCGATCAGGCCTGCAACCGTATTGAAATTAAAAAGCTGATGCTCATCTGCTATTTGAGCTTGAAAAACGACTTGTAATAAAAGGTCTCCCAATTCATCAGGGAGCGCGTCTTGGTCGTTGCGATCAATAGCGTCCATGACTTCATATGCTTCTTCAATGGCAAATGGAGCAAGGGTGGTAGGGGTTTGTTCAATATCCCAAGGGCAACCATGGTGAGGGTCACGGAGTTGTTTCATAATTGAAAGTAAGCGATCGACTTGATACGGTGGAAAAGTTTTTTGTGTCATGGTGATAAGGCGCTTTTGTTACCCAAGAGTATGGATGTTAGTTCTGTGATCTTTGAGATGGCAGAAGTGTGATTGCAAGAGTAAGATAGCTCAACTTTAGTCAAAAGAGTGTTTTAAAAGGATCTATAGTTTATGGCGAAGGTTTTTATCGATGGCGAAGCTGGCACAACAGGGTTGGGTATTCGTCAGCGTATCGAAGCGTTGCCAGAAGCTTTAGGCATTGAACTTCTTTCTATTGATGCGAGTTTGCGGAAAGACTTATCCGCTCGCCAAGAGATGATCCAAAAAGCTGACGTTGCTATTTTGTGCTTACCGGATGATGCCGCGCGTGAAGTGGTAACGCAGATGAGTGGAACGGATACAAAAATTTTGGATGCAAGTACCGTACACCGTGTAGCAGAGGGCTGGACGTATGGTTTCCCTGAAATGGAAGGCGATCAGAGCAATTTAATCCGCTCTTCAGCGCGCGTTGCGAATCCTGGTTGTTATCCGACGGGGGCAATTTCTCTACTGCGTCCACTGGTAAAGGCTGGAATGCTTTCAAGTGACTATCCAGTCTCGATTAATGCTGTTTCGGGGTATAGTGGAGCAGGGAAAAGCGCGATTGAGTCTCATGAAAAAGAAGGTGGTCCAGCATTTTTCCTGTATGCGTTAGGGCTGGAGCATAAGCACTTACCTGAAATTCAGTATTATTCAGGCTTAGATAAGTCACCTCTTTTTGTGCCGTCAGTTGGGCATTTTGCACAAGGAATGATTGTTTCTATTCCTTTGTACCTTTCGGAGTTGTCAGGGAAGGTAACACCTGCTGATGTGCAAGCTGCTTTAGAGCAAACATATAAGGGCAGTGAATACGTTAAGGTGATGTCTCCAGAAACGAAGTTATTGGCAGAAACTCTGGCTGGAACCAATAATATGGAATTACGCGTGCATAGCGATAGTAAGGGCGAGAAAGTGTTGCTTACAGCGAGCTTGGATAACCTTGGTAAGGGGGCATCAGGCGCTGCTTTGCAAAATCTTCTTCTCATGCTTGGACATTAATTTTTTTTAGGGTCTAGCCCTTGAGAAAAAAATAGAATATAGAACGCGGAGTTCCAGCGAGAGTGGCGGAATGGTAGACGCAGTCGGCTCAAAATCGACCGCCTTAACAGGCATGGGGGTTCAAGTCCCCCCTCTCGCACCAGATACACGATCCGATCGTATCTGATGATTCCATAAGACCGAGACGTGTATGTCCAAACCTTCCGTTAGACCCTCCCGTCCGTTCTTTTCCTCAGGCCCTTGCGCGAAACGTCCTGGATGGTCCTTGCAGCAGCTGGACCAAGCCTTTGTTGGGCGATCTCATCGGACCCCAGAAGGGAAAGCGCGCCTTAAAGAAGTTATTACGCGCTCTAAGGATATTCTTGGTATACCAGAGGATTGGCGTGTTGGCATTGTTCCAGCATCAGATACGGGTGCGGTAGAGATGGTGCTCTGGGCTCTGGCGGGGGAGAGGGGAATGGATGTCCTCTCCTTTGAAAGCTTTTCAGGCACGTGGGCGCAAGATCTGCGTGATATTCTCCAAATTTCAGATTTGCGCGTTTTGGAAGCTCCCTATGGTCAGCTTCCGGATTTGGCGTCTGTTGATTGGTCAAGAGATGTTGTCCTGACATGGAATGGAACCACGTCTGGTATTTGTATCCCTCACAAGGATGTTATTCCGCTGCATCATGATGGGCTTGTGATTTGTGATGCTACATCTGCGGCCTTTGCGATGGATTTACCGTGGGACCGTTTGGATGTAGTGACATGGTCATGGCAGAAAGCCCTTGGAGGGGAAGCAGCTCATGGGATGCTTGCTCTGAGCCCGAGAGCCGCTGAGCGCTTGTCAAAAGCTCCCCAAAGGCCATTACCAAAAATCTTTCGTTTATCCGGGAAGAAGGGTTTACTAGAAGCTGTTTTTCAGGGAGACACAATTAATACCCCCTCTATGCTATGCGTTGAAGATGCATTGGATGGCTTGCGTTGGGCCGAAAAAATAGGTGGGCTGCCAGCCTTACAAAAGCGTTCTCGTGAGAATTTAAAGCTTCTTGAAGCATGGGTAGCAAAAACGGATTGGCTTGATTTTCTTGCAGAAGACCCAGCAAGCCGTTCAAGTACGTCAATCTGTTTAAAGATTGTTGCTCCGTGGTTTGAGAAGCTGAATACAGAGGAACGTCTTAAGGTTGTGAAACATCTGACAGGTTTGGTTGCGGCGGAAGAAGCAGGGTATGATCTCGCCTCTTACCGGGATGCTCCTGCTGGCTTGCGGATATGGGGTGGTGCTACCGTGGATGCGGAAGATATCCAGAAATTGCTTCCTTGGTTGGAGTGGGCGTATGAACGGACGCTAAAGGAGTTCTCGGTATGAGCCTTTATTCAGAACGCCCAAGCATTGCTCTTTTGCCATCCGGTTTTGCGGATTTACTCCCCGGTGAAGCAGAGGCTGAAGCACGTGGCATAGCGACCGTAATGGAAACGTTTTCCCGTTACGGATATGAGCGTGTACGTCCGCCGTTGGTGGAATTTGAGGCTTCGCTGCTGAGTGGTTCAGGCTCTTCTCTTGCGACACAGACGTTTCGTTTGATGGACCCTGAAACACATCGGATGATGGCTATTCGCCCTGATATGACGACGCAAATTGCACGTATTGCAAGCGTTCGATTAAAAGATGTCGCTCGACCATTAAGGCTTTCCTATTCTGGGAGCTGCATTGTCGTTGGTAATCAGGGCAGAGAAGCAGACCGGCAGATATCTCAGGCAGGAATAGAACTCATTGGGCCTGATTCTGCGCAGGCGGATGCAGAGGTTGTCGCTTTGGGTGCAAAAGCCTTGGCCGCTTTGAATATTGCCGGGGTTTCTTTTGACTTATCAATGCCGGGAATGGTGTTGGAGCTTGTAGAGCAATCAATCGACCCAGAGCATAAAGATGCTTTATTGCATGCGCTTGATCGTAAGGATGTCAGTGCCGTTGGTGAGCTGGGCGGTTCAATTGCAGACATCTTGAAAGCAATGTTGGGGGCGACAGGACCTGCAGAGCAGGCATTGGATAAATTAGCCAACCTCGAGTTCTCAGGCTCTGTTTTGGCTCATTTTGAACGCTTAAGGGCGTCTGTGAAAGCCATTCGAGAGAGCGCTCCGCAGCTTCATTTAACGATTGATCCGGTTGATTTTCGTGGATGGCAGTACCACACAGGTTTGTGTGTTACGATTTTCTCTACGCATTCTCGTGAAGAACTTGGCCGAGGTGGGCGGTATCTGGCTTGGGATGAGCCCGCATGCGGGTTAACATTGCGGCCACAGGCTTTGTTGAGGGCTGCTCCGAAAGGATCGGTTAAATTACGCTGCTATGTCCCCGCAAAGCTTGATGACCAACAACTATCCACGTTACATGATGAGGGGTTTGCTACTGTTTCAGCATTAGATGGGGCAGCAGATCCCATGGTTGAAGCACAGCGTTTGCGTTGTACGCACATTTGGAAAGATGGTGCGATTTCAGCACTATAAGATTTTCATACAGTATTATTTCTAGAAGCTAAGGAAGCCAGTTTATGTCTAATGTCACCGTAATCGGAACCCAATGGGGAGACGAGGGTAAGGGCAAAATTGTAGATTGGCTTGCTAGCCGAGCTGATATTGTTGTGCGTTTTCAAGGTGGCCATAACGCCGGTCACACGCTTGTTGTAGGCGATCAGGTTTATAAGCTTTCCTTATTGCCATCTGGTTTGGTCCGTGGCCAGATTGGTGTCATTGGGAATGGTGTTGTTATTGATCCGAAAGCTTTGTTGGCTGAGATTGATCGTGTTGCCGGCCAAGGACTGAAGGTTAATCCTGAAACATTATGGATTGCAGAAAATGCGCCATTAATTTTACCCGTTCATGGAGCATTGGATCGTGCGCGTGAAGCAGCGCGTGGAGAGCGGAAAATTGGAACAACCGGTCGTGGTATTGGCCCAGCTTACGAAGATAAAGTAGCGCGTCGCGCAATCCGTATTTGTGACTTGGTAGAGCCTGAAACTTTAGACTGGAAGCTGGATGAAGTTTTACTACACCATAATACGCTACTTGCTGGACTTGGGGCCCCCATCTTCACCAAAGATGAGCTTAAAGAGTTTTTAGCTGAAATAACCCCTCGGATTATCCCATTTGCTTGCCCGGTATGGGAGCGTTTGGATGAGGCACGTAGAGCAGGGCGTCGTATTCTGTTTGAAGGCGCGCAGGCTGTTATGTTGGATGTCGATCATGGGACATATCCTTTCGTTACGAGTTCCAATACCGTTGCAGCGGTTGCAGCTTCAGGTAGTGGTGTAAGCCCATCATCAATAGGGTTTGTTTTGGGGATTGCCAAAGCGTATACAACCCGTGTGGGTGAAGGGCCATTTCCAACAGAGTTGTTTGATGATGTTGGTCGGAAAATCGGCGAACGGGGGCATGAGTTTGGTACAGTGACTGGCCGTCCTCGTCGGTGTGGATGGTTTGATGCTGTGATGGTTCGACAAGCCGCTCGTGTTGGTGGGGTTACGGGGATTGCTTTAACGAAGCTAGATGTTTTGGATGGATTAGAAGAGATATCCATTTGCATTGGTTATGAGCTGGATGGAAAACACGTTAAATTATTCCCATCTGCTCCCGGCGCACAAGCGCGCGTAAAACCTGTTTATGAAACGATGCCAGGTTGGCAGGAAAGTACGGCAGGAGCACGTTCATGGGCGGAACTGCCTGCTCAAGCTATTAAGTACATTCGCCGCATTGAAGAGTTGATTGAAGCCCCAGTAACCCTTCTTTCTACAAGTCCAGAAAGAGATGATACCATTTTGGTACGTGATCCTTTTGAAGACTAATATATACCCAAAATAGGGTATTATTCCGTTAAGAGCTTTATGAGGAGGCTCTTAACGGAGGTTTTAGTGGTTATTCAGATACTTGATTTTCAACTAAGCGGGATGCGAGGTCTGTATTGCCCCCCACGAGGCCCTGAGCGTATTCTTGAGCGATAAATGGGCGTAAGTCTTCCGCTTGCTCACCGACACCGACAAGATGCACAGGTAATTTAAATTGCTCTGCAAGAGCTACGACAATTCCTCCCCGTGCAGAGCCATCAAGCTTGGTTACAACAAGGCCGGTTACGTTAACAAGTTCACGGAAGACACGGACTTGTTCAATGGCGTTTTGGCCTGTCGTGGCGTCTAAAACCAACAAAACAGAATGTGGCGCTGTCGGGTCAAACTTCTGCATGACACGGATAATTTTGGCCAGCTCCTCCATGAGGGCGCCTTTATTATGCAGGCGACCAGCTGTGTCGATTAGGAGAAGGTCTGTCTTTTCTTCTGTAGCGCGTTTGAGGCCATCATAAGCTAAACCAGCAGCATCGGCGCCATGTTTTCCTGCAATGACAGGAACAGATGAGCGCTCTCCCCAGACTTGAAGCTGCTCAACGGCTGCGGCACGGAATGTATCGCCCGCAACGAGCATGACCGATTTGCCTTCTTCGGAGTAGTGGCGCGCCATCTTACCAATGGTGGTTGTTTTTCCGACACCATTTACGCCTACGACCAGCACGACATGAGGTTTTTTGTCAGCCATTGGTTCAAAGGGAATTGCAACGGGAGCAAGAACACGCGCAATTTCTGCTGCGAGAGTTTCTCGTATTTCATTGCTCGTAACGTCTTTTCCAAAACGTGTGCTACGGAAGTTTTCAATTACCCGTTCTGCGATCGCTGGTCCCAGATCTGCAGCGATGAGCTCGTCTTCGAGCTCTTCCAGCGCAGCATCATCGAGTTTGCGATGTGTGAATACCGATCCGAGTTTTGAACTTGATCGGGAAAGACCTTGTTTAAGTCGTGAAAAAAATCCAGCCATATAAGGGAGTTCGGTCAGCTTTGCATGAACGTCAAGTGCTTATGGTCGATTCCAGTCCTAAAACATCATATTTTGTATAAAAAAGGATGAATTAAGGGACGGGAGTGCCAATGAGGTAAGCGGGAGTGACCTCTTCCACTTGGACTGGAATGATTTGACCGCGTTCTAATGGAGAGGATGATTTTAAATGGACCTCTGCAAACTCTTCAGAATGGCCTCGTTCTGCTTTTTCAATAAGAACATCAATGGTCTTGTGAGCGAAACGTTTCAAGAAAGAGATGCGATTTTGTTCACCAACCTCTCGTAGTTGTGCTGCACGGGATTGGCGCAGATGGTTGGGAACTGAAGGCATACGAACGGCGGGCGTTCCAGGGCGCTCACTGTATGGAAAAACATGCAGGAATGGGATGGCTTGTTCTTGTAAGAAGATGAATGTCTCGTGGAAAAGCTCATCCGTCTCTGTTGGAAAACCCGCAATCACATCTGCCCCAATGCCGATATTCGGGCGCATAGATCGGACATGTTTTAGCATAATATCAACGTCATGGGTGTTGTGACGTCTTTTCATGCGCTTGAGAATAAGATCAGACCCTGCCTGAAGGGAAAGATGCAGGTGCGGCATGAAGCGGGGCTCATTCTCAAGGAGCCACCATAGGTCTTTATCACCAGTTTCTGGGTGAAGAATAATGGGATCTATTGAGGAGAGGCGTAAACGTTTGATATCGGGGATTTGCTGGAGAAGAGTACGGCATAATTGGCCAATCTGGCTATTATCTTCTCCCTGCCATGAGGCAATGTCGACGCCCGTTAGAACGATTTCTTGGTGGCCAGAATCAGCGAGGTTTCGGGCGCGTTCAAGCGCTGTGTCGATGGGAGTAGAAGAAGCGTTCCCTCGTCCATAAGGGATAATGCAGAAAGTACACCGATGGTCACAGCCTTGTTGGACTTGAAGAAGCGCTCTGGCGTGCCGGGATGGAGGCGGTGTTGGGGTAGAGTTGCCCCATGTGGAGGGGTTAAGTTTCTCTGCATTCGGAACAACACGAACAACCCCGGGGAGTGCTTCCCAACGTGAGGCATTCAGTTCGGAGGCGCACCCTGTTACAATAATTTTGGCATCAGGGTTTTCACGATGGGCACGTCGAATGGCTTGGCGCGCTTGGCGTTCAGCCGCCGTGGTGACAGCGCATGTATTAACGATAATGGTATCATCTTGACCTTTGGCATAATGAGCCATACCATCGCTCTCATGAGCGTTTAATCGGCAGCCGAATGTCAGGACAGGTGGGGATTTCAAGCGAACTCTCCGTGGAATACTAAGGTAGCAGGGCCTGTCATGAGCACTGTTCCATCTTCTTGCCATGTAATGCTGAGGTCGCCGCCATCCATGGTAACGCGGCAGGTTTTCTCGGTCAGGTTACGGCGAGATGCATTTACGACGGCAGCACAAGCGCCTGAACCGCATGCTAATGTTAAGCCTGCGCCACGCTCCCACACACGTAATCTCATATGATTGGGGGAGAGGATTTGCGCAAAACCAATATTAGCCCGTTCAGGGAATAAGGGAGCGTTTTCTAAAGAAGGACCAAGTTCTTCTGCCTGAGAAACATCACCAAATAACGTGGCATGTGGGTTTCCCATTGAGCAGGCAGCAGCATCGTGTAGGGGAAGGTGCAGGGTGTCATGCGCTTCAGATAAAGGGACGGACTGCCAGTCAAGATGGGGTTTGCCCATATTTACGGTGAAAAGATCATCTTGTTGATAGGTTGGGAGTAATCCGTTTTGTGTTTGTAGAACCGGGTTATTCCCAACAAATTTGGCAACGCACCGTGACGCATTCCCACAAGCCCCCGCTTCTGACCCATCTGCATTGAAAAAACGGACAAGGACGTCTGCTTTTGGGTTGGTTGGAGCGGAAAGTGTAACAAACTGATCGCAGCCTATCCCGTGATGCCGGTCAGACATGGTACGAATGGTATTGGTATCCAGCGGGTATTCTCTTTCTCGGGTATCGACGATGATAAAGTCGTTTCCAAGGCCGTGCATTTTTGTAAAAGGAATAGTCATGGCTTGTGTCATAAAACATCCTGAGGGTTGACGCACGAAGAACCTGTGCTCATTTCGATAATTATCATTAGTAAGGAAGAAATATGAGCGAAGCAGAACACATAGACGGATTTCATGAAGCGGCTTTTACGCGAGCCAATAATGAAGCAGACACACTTTTCTATGCAGATCGTATGCCTGATTCGTTGATGGATATAGGAGCGCAAACCGCTGTTAAAGCATTATATCAAACATCTTTGCCTGTCGGTGGAGTGGTTTTGGATTTGATGGCCGGGTCTTTAAGCCATTACCCAGAAGAAGCAAAGTTTGAAAAGACCATAGGTTTAGGTGTCTCCAATGCAGCTTTGGATGCGAATCCAATTTTCACAGAGCGCGTTGTTCAGGATTTAAATAAGGATTCGAAACTCCCTTTTAAAGATACATCTATTGATGCCATCACGTTATGCGATGGGCTTGCATATTTGACACAGCCGCTGACTGTTCTTGAAGAAGTATTTCGGGTTTTAAAAGAAGGTTCGCCTGTTATTGTCACGTTTTCTGATCAGTTTTTCCCTCAAAAAGCGGTCGCTCTCTGGCAAGCATTAGAGCCGGATGAACGTAGCCGATTAGTGAGTATTTTATTGAATAGAGCGGGCTTTGGAGAGCTGGATACGGGAGAGGTTGTCCCACCAGAAGATTTAACGGGCTGGAAAGATACGGTTCATGCTGTTATAGGACGTAAACCTAGAGCGTAAATGAACTTCTTTGTTAAGAGCTCGTGTGTTGCTCTGGTATTTTCATACATAATTCTTTATGTAACGTAATCTTTGCCGCCGTATTATATCGTCGGCGTGACGTTTGCCGAGTGTTCATTCTATATGCCTTTTCCTGATACTCATCCTGCTCTTCAACGCGCATTGGTTGCGCGTGGTTATGAACAGCCAACACCTGTACAAGAAGCTGTTTTAAAACCGGGGTTGGATGAGCGTGATCTTTTAGTTTCTGCTCAAACAGGCTCTGGGAAAACCGTAGCTTTTGGTTTGGCCATGGCAGGAACATTGTTAGGTTCTGCCGATCGTTTACCTCCTCCTTCCAAACCGATGGCTTTGGTTATTGCTCCAACACGTGAACTGGCTCTTCAGGTTCAGTCAGAGTTGGAATGGCTTTACGCGGATGCAGGTGCGCGCATAGCAAGTTGCATTGGTGGTACAGATGCCCGCCGGGAAGCGCGTGCTTTAGAGCGCGGCGTTCATCTTGTTGTTGGTACGCCAGGACGTCTTTGTGACCATCTTTCCCGGGGTGCGTTAGACTTATCTGATGTGCGTTGTGTTGTGCTTGATGAAGCCGATGAAATGCTTGATATGGGCTTTCGCGATGAGTTGGAGCAGCTTTTAGATGCCGCTCCAGATGGTCGTCGTACTCTATTATTCTCAGCAACGATTGCGCGTGAAATTGCTTCATTAGCAAAGCGTTATCAAAAAGATGCTGTGCGGATTGATACCGTTTCGGGCAGTAAACAACATTCTGATATTAGCTATCGGTGTGTGATTACCGCTCCGCATGAAGTGGAGCGTTCTTTGGTGAATGTGCTGAGATATTACGAAAGCCCAACAGCGATGGTCTTTTGTAATACCCGCATGATGGTTGGGCAAGTTCAGGCTGCTTTGATTGAGAAGGGCTTTGCATCTGTCGCTATTTCAGGTGAAATGGGGCAGAATGAGCGCTCTCGGGCTATTGAAAGCTTGCGCTCCGGTCAAGCACGCGTTTGTGTGGCGACCGATGTTGCGGCACGAGGAATTGACGTTCCTGCGTTATCTCTTGTGGTTCATGCTAGCATTCCTACCGGTGCAGAAACATTATTGCATCGTTCAGGGCGAACAGGACGCGCCGGCCGTAAAGGAACGAGCGTGCTGATGGTTCCTGTTAATCAACGCCGCCGGGCTGAACGCTTGCTGTCTTTTGCGAAAGTAAAGGCTGAGTGGGAGTCTGTTCCGACGGCGGAAATGATTGCAAAACAAGATAATCAACGTCTTTTGGAAGATACGAACTTGTTAGAAGGAACGTCCGATGGCGTTTCAGATGAGTTAGTAACGAAGCTGACAGAAACATACGATAGCAAAGCTCTTGCCGCGGCTTTGGTGGGTATGTATCGCTCTCGCTTGCCAAAGGTTGAAAATCTGCGGGCTATGTCGTTGGATGCGCCAGCGCGTAAGAATGAGCGTGGTGAGCGAGGAGAACGCGGCGAGCGCCGTGAACGTCGTCCACGTGAAGAAAATAACCTTTCGGGGCAGTGGTTCAAGTTATCTGTCGGCCGGTCGCAAAAGGCGGATCCGAAATGGCTCGTTCCCTTGATTTGCCGTTTGGGCGCTGTTCAAAAGCGTGAAATTGGTAGCATCCGCATTGATCAAGACCAAAGCTATTTCCAGATAGCGGATGAGAGTGTTGATCGTTTTAAATCGAGTATTGCAGGAGCGGATTCAGATGAAGTGAAAATTGAGACTTCATCAGCTCCACAAGGCGAGAGTTATGGTGCTCGTGGCCGTAACCCAGGTGAGGGACGTCGTTCTAACCGGGGTGGTGGTGGCCCAAGAGGCGGTGGATATAAAGGCCGCGGGGGTTCGGGCTTTAGTCGCAGCAAAGGCGGTAGTGGGGGCGGCGCGACAGGTGAGCGCTCCACACGGAAACGTCGCTCTTCATAAGATCGCCTAGCGATAAAAAATAAGAAAAAGCCGTCAGGAGTTACTGACGGCTTTTTTTGTAGCATTTGTTTTTTCTTGGCTTTTAGCTTTTCCTTGAGAAAGAAGTTGCGCCTTAGCGTGTGTTAACTCTTTTGAAAGTTTGGTTTCTGGAGGTGATAAGTGGAGAGCTTCGAGCTTTTCTAAAAGAGCCTCTGCCGTGATAAGGCGAGCAAGCCATTTATGATTGGCGGGCACAACATACCATGGGGCTTCTTCTGTCGAAGTAGCTTGAATGGCATTTTCATATGCAGACTGGTAGCTCTCCCAGTAGGAGCGTTCTGCTAAATCAGAAGAAGAAAATTTCCATCTTTTTTCAGGCTGATCTAGTCTTTTGAGTAGTCGTTTTTTTTGCTCATCTTTAGAAATATTCAAAAATATTTTTATAATATGTATGTTTTGATGAGAAAGATATGCTTCAAAATTTTTAAGATCAGTGAGGCGTTTCTGCCAAAAATGTGGGGTGTCAGGGTTTAGATTTCGGGCACGCATAATGTCTGGATGAACACGTGTGACGAGAACATCTTCATAGTGGCTCCGATTAAATATTGTGATTTCTCCGTATGCAGGCAGGGCAAGGTGGATACGCCATAAATCATCCCTTTTAGCTTCTGGACCAGCAGGCGTCTTAAAAGAGACAACATGTAATCCTTGGGGGTTAAGCCCAGAAAAAGCGTGTCGAATAGCACCATCTTTGCCGGAGGTATCCATACCTTGCAAAACGATCAGAATGCCTTGGGAAGCATGGGCGGCTAATTTTTCTTGTAGGACTGTAAGCTTTTCAATGCAGTCGCGAAGGCGTTTTTTCGCTGTATGGTGAGTGTAGCCCAGTTTTTCGTTGGGATCGAAATGGGAAAGGGAGAATTTTGAACCATCTGTAATTTTAAGGTGTGATGGAATGCTATATTTTTGTTTGGACATTGTTATTATCCAATATTAGTAATAAAGGCTTATTAATTCTGAAGCATTTTTTATGTCATTAATATTCAACTTGCAGTGATATTTTTGGCGTTTACTCAAGTGAAGAGAGTAAACGCGTTAAATGAATTATGTATTCCGCACAACAGAGAGGCCGGCGGAGGCTTGGCAAACGGGCATAATTTCGATTTTATTAACATTCATGTGAGGCGGAAGTTTGATAAGCCAAGAAATGGTTTCTGCAATATCCTCTGGTGATAAAGGGGTGGTATCTTTGTAGACGTCCGCAGCTTTTGTATCGTCTTTGAGGCGTACGTTACTGAATTCGCTTCCCCCAACGAGGCCGGGTGCGATATCAGTCACGCGAATTTGGGTGCCGAGAAGGTCTGTTCGTAGGTTTTGGCTAAACTGGCGGACGAAAGCTTTTGTTGCGCCGTATACATTTCCCCCTCGATATGGGTAAGTTCCAGCAGTGCTGCCGAGGGTAATGATATAGCCTGAATTGCGTTTGACCATTTGAGGTAGTAGAGCGTGTGTAATTTCAACTAAACCAGAAATATTTGTTGAAATCATTGTTTGCCAATCATCAGGGTTAGAATCCTGCGCGGGATCTAATCCAAGCGCTAGGCCTGCATTGTTAATGAGGACATCAATATTTTGCCATGCTGGGGGCAGGCTCTGGGGGAGAGCGCGTAACGCTTTAATATCTGTCATATCAAGCGTTAAAGGATAAAGATTTTTGCCGAGTTCTTTTTCAAGTTCTTTAAGACGGTCTGTCCGGCGCCCAGTTGCAATGACGCGGTGGCCTTCCTGAATAAGGCGAATGGCGGCGGTGCGTCCAAAGCCTGCGGTTGCACCTGTAATAAGAATGGTGAGAGACATTATGATCTCCAAGAAAATGTAAAAGAGATACTTGCAATAAGACTATAGATACACCCATCATATCCTTATGAAGAAAGCACTTATTAATCAAAATGATAATTTGACGGGTCGGTTGTTAATTGCAGCGCCTCTTTTGGGGGGAACCGAGTTTGAGCAAAGCCTTATTTATATTTGCGCTCATTCTCCCCATGAGGGAGCGATGGGCTTGGTTGTTAATAAAAGTCTTTCTCACCCAAAGATCAATGAAATTTTTAGTCAGTTAGATATTACGCCTAATCCACCTCAGCGGGATATTCCTCTTTATGTGGGAGGCCCAGTCGAGCCTTCCCGTGGTTTTGTCCTGCACACATCGGATTGGGAAGGTGAGAATGGATTAAAGATTAATAACCAAGTTATTCTTACGGCAGGGTTGGATGTTCTAAAGGAAGTCGCTGTCGGTAAAGGGCCTCAACATGCGATTATGGCATTGGGGCATGCTTCTTGGGGACCCGGTCAATTGGAAGACGAGATTTTTAAAGGGAATTCATGGCTTGTTGCGCCTTTTGATCAGGATATTATGTTTAGTCGATTATATGAAGAAAAATGGTTGAAAGCTTTGCGTTCAATTGATGTTGATCCTCTCTATTTATCTTCGGTGAGTGGAGAGGCTTAAGTTCGATTATGAGAGTTTATTACGTTTATTTGCTCTCACATTGTTGGGAGGTGCTCTTCCCAACATAGGTCAGATTTTGTTTTGTGTTTACGTGCTTTGTGCAGAGTGATCACGGCAGGATTTAAGATTTATGCAATATCGTCAGCTCGGCCATTCAGGTCTGAAGATTTCCGCTTTAAATTTTGGTTCCGTTACGTTTGGCGGGAAGGGCGGTTTTGCTGCAACGGGTAATGTCGGTGTTAAAGAAGCGACTCGGATGTGTGATATTTGTATCGAACATGGCGTGAATATGTTCGATACTGCCGATGCATATTCTGGTGGTGAAGCAGAAGAAATTCTTGGTGAAGTTTTAAAAGAGAAAAGCAAAGAGTTATTAGTAACCAGTAAGGTTCGCTTTGCTACAGGGAAAGGGCCTAATGAAGAAGGGCTATCTCGCCATCATATTTTAAATGCCTGCGAGCAAAGCTTAAAGAGATTAAGAAGAGATCATATTGATCTATATTATTTGCATGAATGGGATGGGTTAACGCCTGTTCAGGAAATGCTTGAGGCCTTACAGACCTTAAGAAATCAAGGCAAAATACGATATGCAGGGGTTTCAAATTTTTCTGCATGGCATAGCATGAAGCTTTTATCTAAAGCAGAGCAAAAGAGTTTAATTGCACCTGTCTGTCAGCAAATTTATTATTCTCTGGAAGCCCGTGATGCCGAGTATGAACTATTACCAATGGCAGTTGATCAGGGAATGGGAACTCAAGTTTGGGGGCCTCTAGCTTCTGGCTTGTTGACGGGAAAATTTCGCAGAGGACGGTCTGCTCCAGAAGACACGCGTAGGATTGCGGGTTGGAGCGAGCCAGAAGTGAGAAATATAGAAAAACTATATGACACAATAGAGGTTCTGGTGCAGGTGGCTGAAGAGCATGGGGTCTCTCCTGCGCGTGTTGCCTTAGCTTGGACCTTGCAACGGCCAGGGATTACTTCTTTGGTTTTGGGCGCACGCAAAGAAAGTCAACTTATTGATAATTTGGAAGCGATTTCCTTGCACTTGAATCAGGCTCAAGTTGCGCGTTTGAACGAAGTAAGTGCCCCGGATTTAATTTATCCTTACTGGCATCAAAATCGATCCGCTTACGAACGGCTTTCGGAAGCAGATAAGGTTCTTCATGAACCTGCAAAACGTTTGCGCGTTAGACTTGAAAAGGGAAAATAAGTGCCTAAATATTAGGCATGAGCCGTTGCCTCTTTAGGGACGGTTGGAACATGTAAAACATGAGGTACTGCCAAAAAGGGGTATCGAGAGGGTTATTATGGATATTCAAAAATTTACTGAACGTAGCCAAGGTTTTATTCAGGCTGCTCAAACTATTGCACTGCGGGATTATCATCAGCAGTTAACGCCAGAGCATCTTTTGAAGGCTCTTCTTGATGATGATCAGGGGGCGGCATCTGGGTTGATTAAAGCTGCGGGTGGAGACCCGAAAGCTGTGCAAGCTGCTAACGATGCAGCATTAGCAAGACTCCCAAAAGTACAAGGTGGGGGTGCAGGACAACCCCAAGCCACCCCTGATTTTATACGGCTACTAGACTCAGCAGAATCTGCGGCTAAAATGGCTGGAGATAGCCACGTAGCGCAAGATCGTCTTTTAATCGCGATTGCCGCAAGCCAAACACCAGCCGGAAAA